>JBILMQ010000052.1:0-15889 GCA_044375455.1 Caulobacterales bacterium
GCCTTTGTGCGCCGGCGTGCCATGATTTCCAGCCAGCTTTTGCGAGAACCCGCCCGATGAATGACCTGAAGACCGCCCTGTGGGCGCAAGCGCTCATCCGGCGCGCCGAGGTGGCGGGGGCGAGCGCATTCGTGGCGCGCAAGGGTGATGCGGATGCTGGCGACATGCTGGTGAAGGTCGCCACGCTCGACGGGCAGGCGCGTCTTTACGCACCGAGCTTCGGCGCCGACGGCGCGCGCGTCTTTGTCGACCTCAGTCGCCTGGAGGACCCCGGGGTGCAGGAAGCCCAGGTGGATCGCTACATCGCCAGACGCGTGCGCGCGGATCCGGATTTGTGGGTCGTTGAGATCGAGGATCGCGCAGGACGTCACTTTCTCACCGAAGCCGTCGCCTGAGCGCTCGCGCCGGTGGAGAGCAAGGCTGGTCCGGGCCGCAAATCCTGGCGCCAGGCCTGGTGTTGCGGGGCGCTCCGGGCGCGACCCTTCGAGACGCTGGACGACCTTGGGCCGCTTCAGACCATTTGGGGCGCGCGATCGCTGAGCTGCGCGCCGGCCTTTGCGGGTGCACACTTTCCTTTCCGCCTTGGATCGCGTATCGAGCCGGCCTTCTGATCCGGACAGGCCCATGACCCCCCCTCTCGCCGCCGAGACAGCGCGGCGGCGCACCTTTGCGATCATTTCCCACCCCGACGCCGGCAAGACCACGCTGACGGAGAACCTGCTGCTGGTCGGCGGCGCCATTCACTTGGCTGGCGCAGTGCGGGCGCGCGGCGAAACCCGGCGCACCCGCTCGGACTGGATGAAGATCGAGCGCGAGCGCGGGATCTCGGTGGCCTCTTCCGTCATGACCTTCGAGAGCGCAGGACGCATCTTCAATCTCCTTGACACCCCCGGCCACGAGGACTTTTCGGAAGACACCTACCGCACCCTGACGGCGGCTGATTCAGCCGTCATGGTGCTTGACGCGGCCAAGGGGATCGAGCCTCAGACCCTCAAGCTCTTCGAGGTGTGCAGGCTGCGGGATATTCCGATCATCACCTTCATCAACAAGATGGACCGCGAGGCGCGCGATCCCCTAGAACTCCTTGACGAGATCCACACCAAGCTCGCCCTCGACGTTGCCCCGCTGTATTGGCCGGCCGCGTCTGGGCAGCGCTTTCGCGGCATGCTTGATCTTCAGTCCAATGAGTTCGTGGTGTTTCGCAAGTCCGATGATGGGCCGGCAGAGGGGCCCTCTCGCGTCCCCTATCACGGCGAGGCGATCCATGACGTTGTGCCGCCGGAAATCCAGGCGGAACTCGATGAAGGCGCCATGCTTGCACGCGAAGCCTGTCCGACCTTCGATCTCGACAGCTATCGCGCCGGGCATTTGACGCCCGTGGTGTTCGGTTCTGCGTTGCGCCGGTTTGGCGTGCATGAACTGCTTGGCGCCATTGGTGAGCTCGCCCCAGGTCCGCGCCCGCAGACAGCCTTTGTCGGCGGCGGCGAGCGCACGCTTGAGCCGTCGGATGCGCTGGTCGCCGGGTTCGTCTTCAAGATCCAGGCGAACATGGACCCAAAGCATCGCGACCGCGTCGCATTCGTGCGCATTGCGTCAGGCCGTTTCAAGCGCGGCATGCGGCTGGTCACCAGTGAAGGGCGCGCGATGAACGTCCACAATCCGATGATGTTCCTGGCCCAGGATCGCGAGATCGCCGATGAAGCTGTTGCGGGCGACGTGATCGGCGTGCCGAACCATGGCGTGTTGCGGGTCGGCGACAGCCTGAGCGAGGCGGGCAATGTGCGCTTCTCCGGCATTCCGAATTTTGCGCCGGAAATTCTGCGCCGGGCGCGCGTGGCTGATCCGCTGAAAGCCAAACATCTGCGCCGGGCGCTGGAGTCCCTGGCGGAGGAAGGCGTCACGCAGTTGTTCCGCCCACAGCTCGGCGCGGATCTGATCGTCGGGGCTGTCGGCGCCCTGCAATTTGAAGTTCTGGTGGAGCGGGTGGCTGATGAATACGGATTGGACGTGCGCTTCGAGCCAGCGCCGTACGCCTGCGCGCGCTGGATCGCCAGCGGCGATGCAAAGGACGTGGAAATCTTCATCGACCGTCACAAGAGCGCGATCGCCGACGACATAGACGGCGCGCCGGTCTTCCTTGCCAAGACCGCCTGGGAGGTCGGGTACGTCCAGGAGCGTCATCCCGCCTTGCGGTTTTCGGCCGTCAAGGAGCGGTACTCTCAGCCGGCGAGTTCGTCCTCGCGGTAGCCTTGAAACCACAATGCCGTGCGCAGGTCGGTGTGATCAATGCGCGCGAGCGCGGCTTCAGCCACTGCCGGTTTGGCGCGGTAGGCGATCCCAAGCCCGGCGGCCTGGATCATCGACAGATCATTCGCGCCGTCGCCGATGGCGAGCGCATCGAGCGGTCCGATCGACAGCCGTCCGGCGCAGTCGAGAAGGGCTGAAAGCTTGGCGGCGCGCCCGAGGATCGGCTCTCTCACCCGACCGGTGAGCGTCGCCCCATCGTCCAGGAGGTCGTTGGCGCGCTGCTCGCGAAAGCCAGCGCGCGCGGCGACCCGGCTCGTAAAGAAGCTGAAGCCGCCCGACACCAGCACAGTGTGGGCTCCATGCGCAGTCATCGTTCGCACCAGCGTCTCGGCGCCGGGGTTGAGGCTCACACGCGCATCATAGCAGTGCTGCAGCACGTCGAGCGGCAGACCCGCGATCATCTGCACCCGGGCGCGCAGCGCCTCCTCAAAGACGAGCTCCCCGCGCATCGCCTGCTCGGTGATCGCCGCCACCTCGGTTTTTACGCCTGCGAAGTCGGCAAGCTCATCAAGGCACTCACAGCTGATGATGGTTGAGTCCATGTCCGCCACCAGCAGCGCCTTGCGCCGGCCTGCCGCCGGCTGAAAGCACCAGTCCACCGGCAAATCCGCGAACAACGCCGCCAGGCCCACCCCCGCCAGCACCGCCTCCGGGCCCGCCACGTCGATTTCGCGGGCGATCCCCGCCGCAAGCGTGCGCGTCTCGTGGATCTGCGTCAGCGCCTCGACGCGCGTCATCGCCGTTGCCAGCGCATCGCCAGCACCCTGCGGCGCCGCAACGGTCAAAGTCCAAAGAGGTGTGGCGGTCATGGCGGTCCGATCGGGCAGTGTTGGTGGGCTGTCGCATCGCCTGCTACCCGCAGCCGGGCCGGTGCGCCAGTGTGCGCGTCGCTGGCGCGCCCTTGCGCGCGGCGCCGCGCGACGGCAGGGAAGGGAGATGGCCCGTCTTCTGTGCCTCTATGGTCCCACAGCGTCCGGGAAATCCCAGCTCGCGCTCGCTTTGGCGGAGCGGCTTGACGCTGTGATCGTCAATGTGGACGCCCAGCAGGTCTATGCGGACCTGCGCGTCCTGTCCGCCCGACCGACGCCGGACGAGGAGGCGCGCGCACCCCATCGCCTCTATGGGCATGTGGATCTGGCTGAGACCTACTCGGTGGGGAGGTGGCTCGATGATGTGACGCGCGTCCTGGCGCAGGCGCGCGCTGATGGGCGCCCCGTGATTCTGGCAGGCGGCGCCGGCCTTTATTTCAGCGCCTTAACCAAAGGTCTTGCTGAAATTCCCGACATCCCGGACGCCCTTGCAGACGAACTCAAAGCAGAACTCGCACGCGGCGGCACACAGGCGCTGCATGACCTGCTCGCGCGGGAAGATCCTGCCATGGCCGCGCGCCTGCAGGCGGGCGATGGGGTTCGGGTGCTGCGCGCGCTTGCCGTGCGGCGCGCCACCGGTCGCTCGATCGCCGAGTTCCAGGCGGAGACACGCCCGCTGCTTGGGCCGGATGCGTGGTCCGGTCTGATCCTCGCTCCCGCGCGTCAGGCCCTTTACGCCGCCATTGACGCCCGCTTCGCGGCGATGATCGCCGGCGGCGCGCTGGATGAGGCGCGCCTGGTCGAAAGACGCGGGCTCGACCCGCTGCTGCCGGGGATGAAAGCCCATGGGCTGCCGGCTTTGCTCGCCCATCTGCGGGGGGAGCTGTCCCTGACAGAGGCCATGGTGATCGGGGCGCGCGACACGCGTCGCTACGCCAAGCGTCAGTTTACCTGGGCCGGCGGGCAATTCGCCGACTGGCCGCGCATCACGGCGCCTGACCTTGCCGCGCGAATGGCGCATGTTCTTGCCGTCTGGCGGCCTGCTTGACCGAAGCCATTGCGCCGGATAGGGTCCGCGTGAGCTTTCTAAGGAAGGATTTTGCGCCCATGCGGCATTCCAGCTTGAACAGTCCGCATCCCTTCCTTGCGGTATCCTGCTGCGCCCGACCGGGACCGCGCTGAACCGCCGGTCCGTCAGTCGGGCGCGCCAAGGGTCCCTCAAGGGGCCCTTTTTATTTGCGCCGCAGTGTGAACGTTGGAGCCAACCGATGGACGTTCAAACCAGACCTCAAAGGGGCGCCGCCACCAAACCCATGTCGGAAAGTCAGACCGCTGGCGCGCCGGACGGCGTGCCTGGATCGCCACCCTTGCCGCAGGACAGGGCAAGGCACAGGTCGCACAAGGCGGTGCGGACCAGTCCAGACACATGGCCAGACACATGGCCAGACACATGGCCAGACACAGGGCCAGACACAGGACCAAATACAGGGCCAGACACAGGGCCAGACACCAGAGCGGACACGATGGCAAACATTCTCTCGCAGACAGGGCCACAGACTGAGCTGGAGACCATGACGGGGGCCGAGATCGTGGTGCGGGCCCTGATCGATCAGGGCGTAACCGACATGTTCGGGTACCCGGGCGGCGCGGTCTTGCCGATTTATGACGCGCTGTTCCAGCAGACGACCATCCGCCACATTCTGGTCCGCCACGAGCAGGGCGCAGGCCACGCCGCTGAGGGCTATGCGCGCGCAACCGGGCGTCCGGGAGTTGCGCTCGTCACCTCCGGGCCAGGGGCGACCAATATGGTCACGCCGCTTGTCGATGCGCTGATGGACTCCATCCCGATTGTGGTCCTGACCGGCCAGGTTCCGACCCACCTGATCGGCTCGGATGCATTCCAGGAGTGCGACACCGTCGGCATCACCCGGTCGGCCTCCAAACATAATTGGCTCGTCAAGGATGTGAACGACCTCGCCCGGGTCATTCATGAAGCCTTCTGGGTGGCGACCAACGGCCGGCCAGGTCCCGTCGTCGTGGATATCCCGAAAGACGTTCAGTTTGCGCGCGGCGTCTACGTGGGTCCGAAGGATATCCGGCCGAAGACGTACAATCCTGCGTTCGCGCCGGAGCCTGCGCGCATTGCTGAAGCGGTTGCGCTGATGGCCCGGGCGAAGCGGCCCATCTTCTACACCGGCGGCGGGGTGATAAATTCCGGTCCGCAGGCCTCCCAGGCGCTGCGCGCGCTGGCGCGCGCCACCGGCTTTCCAGTGACCTCCACGCTCATGGGCCTTGGCGCCTATCCGGCGGCCGATCCCCAGTGGCTCGGGATGCTCGGCATGCACGGCAGTTTCGAAGCCAACAACGCCATGCATGACTGCGACGTGATGATCTGCGTCGGCGCCCGCTTCGATGATCGCGTCACCGGGCGCCTCGACGCCTTTTCCCCGGGCTCCAAGAAGATCCACATCGATATCGATCCCTCCTCGATCAACAAGAACGTCGCCGCTGATGTCGCCATTCTGGCTGACGCCGGCGCGGCGCTGGAGGCGCTCGCCTCGGCGTGGCGCCAGACCAAGGCGCAGAGCGATATCTCCGCATGGTGGCGCCAGATCGATGCCTGGCGGGCGCGCAACTGCTTCGCCTACAAACACGACAGTCGCATCATCAAGCCGCAATACGCCATCGAACGGCTCTACGCGCTCACGCGCGAGCACGATGTCTACATCACCACCGAAGTCGGTCAGCATCAGATGTGGGCTGCGCAATTCTATCATTTCCAGGATCCCAACCGGTGGATGACCTCCGGCGGTCTCGGCACCATGGGGTATGGTCTGCCGGCGGCAATCGGGGTGCAGGCTGCACATCCACAGTCCCTGGTCATCGACATTGCCGGGGAGGCGAGCGTTTTGATGACGATGCAGGAGATGTCGACCGCCGTGCAGCACGATCTGCCCATCAAGATCTTCATTCTCAACAATGAATGGATGGGCATGGTGCGCCAATGGCAGCAATTGCTGCACGGTGAACGCTACAGTCACTCATATTCTGAAGCGTTGCCGGATTTCGTGAAATTGGCCGAGGCCTATGGATGTGTTGGATTACGCGCCCAGTCGCCTGACGAACTCGACGATCAGATCCGCGCCATGATCGCAACGCCCAAGCCGGTTCTGTTCGACTGTCGGGTGGCGAAGGAGGAAAACTGCTTCCCGATGATTCCGTCCGGCAAAGCGCACAACGAGATGATCCTTGGGCAAAGCGCGCTCGATCTCGGCAGCGTCATCGACGAGGCCGGCAGAAAACTCGTCTAATACCCAATGTGATGGTCTGTTGACTGACTTACTGGAGCAATGCAGTCCCGACATGACGGCAAAACAAGATCCGCCCGCTACGCCTCCGGCGTCCGCCTATTTTCTTGATCACGGCCACGAGGCGCAGGTGCGCACCACCTTTGCCGTTCTGGTTGATAACGAGCCTGGCGTGTTGCACCGCGTCGTCGGTCTGTTCTCTGCGCGCGGCTACAACATCGAGAGCCTCACAGTCGCTGAAACCGACCGCAACGCGCATACCTCGCGCCTGACCATCGTCACACGCGGCACCGCCAAAGTCCTGCACCAGATCCAGTCGCAGCTTGAGCGCATGGTGCCGGTGCACAGGGTGATCGACGTCACCGCAAACCCCCAGGGCGTGGAGCGCGAACTCGCGCTCATCAAGGTGCGCTCCACTGGTCAGAACCGCATTGAAGCGCTGCGCGTGTCCGATATCTTCCGCGCCAAGGTGATCGATACGACGCTTGAGAGCTTCATCTTTGAACTCACCGGCGCCTCAGAGAAGATCGATGCTTTCATCGATCTCATGCGTCCGCTGGGCCTCGTTGAGGTGAGCCGCACGGGGGTTCTGTCCATCACGCGCGGTCCCGAACGGATGTAGTCGGCGCAGCACAGACCGGTGTCGCTTGCCCTGGACGGGGCTTGCCACAGCGCCCCGCCTGAACCTGGGCGGCCCTGGGATAGGCGAACTTGGGGATAGGCGAACTTGGGGATAGGCGACCCTGAGGCCAAGCGCCGCGCGCGCATCTGCGCCATCGCGCGGCAGCGCCGCTGCCTGTAGGCAAGGTGAGCGGTCGACCGCGCTGAGGAGGCGAGGTCTATGTCCATGCCAGGGCGCGCCTTTGCGGCGCGCCACGAAACCAGTCTTTTCATCATCCTGGCGTTTGCCAGCAGCTGGTGCGCGTTGACCCCGGCACTGCTGGACGCCGTTGGCTGGGTTGACCTCGACGCCGACGCGGCGATTGCATCCCATCTTCTGGGCGCCCTGGGGCCAATTACGGCGGCGATAATCGCCGTGTCATGGGCGCGCGGGCGGCGCGGCCTTGTGAATTGGGCGGTGCGCTTCGATCCAGGCCGGGCCCCGCTCGGTTGGGCGCTCGCTGCAGGTGCGGCGCCCCTGGCTTTTGCCGCGGTCGGCCTTGCCGTGGCCCTTTTTGCGGGGGTCACCGGACCGGACTCCTGGCGAGTCATCGTCTTGAACGAGCCGTTCTGGAGGCTCAATCTGCTGATCGCTCTGGCTTACGGCATATTTGAGGAGCCCGCCTGGCGCGGTTTCCTGCTGCAACGTCTGGCGCCCCGACATGGCGTTGCGAACGCAGCCATCATGACGACCGGGGGATGGCTTGTGTGCCACGCGCCGGTTTTTTTGTACCGGCAATCAGTCGCAGGGGCGTTTGATGCGCTGATGTACAGCGTCAGCCTCCTGGCGGGGGCCTGGATGCTCGCCTGGCTGTATGTGCGCTCCGGCGGGGCGGTGTGGGTGTGCATCATTTTTCATGTGGTGTTCGGCCTCAGCGTTCTGGCGCTCATCGCCGTTTCGCCCGTCGCCGTCGGCGCCATGAACGCCGCGCTGATCATCGTCGGCGCCCTGCTGGCGGCGCATGATTTTGCCGCCCCGGCTGCGCCGCGCTTGACGCAGGTGCGAAAACCGGCTCAGTGACGCCCGCTTTTCGGGGCGGGCGTTGCGCAACGCACGCCCTTTTGCATGCTCGGGGGGTACACCCATGCGCGTATTCTATGACGCCGACGCTGATGTGAAGCTCATTCAGTCAAAGACCGTGGCCATTGTCGGCTATGGTTCCCAGGGACACGCTCACGCACTCAATCTGCGTGATTCCGGCGTGAAGAACGTCCTCGTCGCATTGAAGCCAGGCAGCGCCACGGCGACGAAGGTGGAGGCTGAAAAGCTCCCGGTCGTGACCGTCGCCGAGGCGGCTCAGAAAGCCGACGTGATCATGATCCTTGCGCCTGACGAGGCGCAGGCCGGCATCTACAACAGTGACATCGCGCCGCACATGAAGGCGGGCAAGACCCTGCTGTTCGGCCACGGTTTCAACGTGCACTTCAATCTGATCGAGGCGCCGAAGGATGTCGATGTCGCCATGGTCGCTCCGAAGGGTCCGGGCCATACGGTGCGTTCGGAGTACCAGAAAGGCGGCGGGGTCCCATGCCTGATCGCAGTGCACAGCAATGCGTCGGGCAAGGCGCATGATGTAGCCTTGTCTTACGCCAGCGCGATCGGCGGCGGGCGGGCCGGCGTCATCGAAACAACCTTCCGCGATGAATGCGAAACTGATCTGTTCGGAGAACAGGCAGTCCTGTGCGGCGGCCTCGTGGAGTTGATCCGCGCCGGGTTTGAAACGCTGGTTGAGGCCGGTTATCCGCCGGAAATGGCGTATTTCGAGTGCCTGCACGAGGTGAAGCTCATTGTAGACCTCATCTACGAGGGCGGCATCGCCAACATGAACTACTCAATCTCGAATACCGCCGAATACGGCGAATACGTCACCGGGCCGCGCATCGTGACGGGTGAGACGAAGGCGGAGATGAAGCGCGTTCTCGCCGATATCCAGTCAGGCAAGTTCGCGCGGGACTGGATGCTCGAAAACAGTGTCGGCCAGCCTTTCTTCAAGGCAACCCGGCGCGCCGCAGGCGAGCATCCAATCGAGGAGGTCGGCGCGCGCCTGCGCGCGATGATGCCATGGATTGGCAAGAACAAGCTCGTGGACAGGTCACGCAACTGACCAATCCCTGTGCAGCCGGGCGGCGGGCGGCGGGCGGCAGACGAGTGTCGCATGACCCGACGGGTTCAGGTGTCTTGGGGGCTGGAGAGGCCGGCTTGGACGACGCCACGCTCCAACGAACGGTCTTGCCCGACCGGACGGCGTCGACCCAACGCATAGACCAGGGCAGTTTTGCGCCGTGCGGGCGAGCGGTACGCGCTGAGGACATCGCAGACGCGCCGAACGCCGGCGGCATCGAAGGTGTTTGCAACCGCGTGAGGCAGATCGACCGCACGCGCCGCCGCCGGCAGCCGGGGAAGACTGAGGACGCGCGAGAAGTTCTGGCGGGCGTCCGGAACCGACATGTCGCCTGTCTTGCCGACGATCTCTCACCGAAGAGCATCTAAGCCGCCAGTGACCCTGCGAAGAGGTGCGGTCGGCTATTGCGGATCAGCGATCGCAACAGGCCTATGCGGGTTCATTGCGGCGCCCCCGCTGCGTCAGAACGGACAGTCCGGATGGATCCCTGTCGCGCAGCAGCAGGGCGCTCGTCACCGCATGGCTGATAACCACGTCGCAGCTCGCGTATGTCCGGGAAGCGTTGGGCCCGCTGCCCATGAGACGGCGAGCATTCTTCCGGGTGAGGTGCAGGCGCTTCCTGATCCGGCGCACCGCTTCGGGTTCGAGCAGGCCTCGACCTGGGCCCTGAGCCGGTCCACGGCCCGATCACAAACCTTCATGTCCTCACCGGTGTTTATGCTCTCATCGCGCGTATCACAATACCAGCCGGGCGTGTCGACGGTGGCTTCGCGCCCCTTGCAGGTGATGGTCATCGCCTGGACGTCGCGGAACATCGGGGTCGTGTCCCATAGAGGGGTGTATGAGGCCCACATCGCATTCAACCGCGTGCGCGGAGGGCAGCTTTCCAGGGCGGCGAGGCTGATGAAGGGAGCGTCGCTCACGGGAGCGGGTGTCTCAAGGGGCATTGAGCGGCTGCAGACCGTCCACTCATCGTTGTGTGCGGGCAGCATGGCGCCGTCGCGGCGATCGCAGCGCGTGCATGCGGTGCGATCCGCGGGCCCGGCTGCGCCGAGCCTCTCCATGATGTCGGCTCCTGACGCCAGGGCCACGACCTGCGGGCTCTGCGTTGCACGCCGGCTGGCTCAGACACTACGTCCACGGTAAACTGAATACAGGGCGCCGCTTGCCACAATGTTCCAGCTCACATGAAGTGCGATCGCCGGCCAAAGATTGTCCGCCCACAGCGTGAGAAGTCCGGCCGCGACGCCAAATGCCGCCGTATAGCCGACGCCGCGTGCGCCCTGATAGAAGTGGGCCAACCCAAAGATTGCGCTGGACGCCAGAAGCCCCGCTGCAGGGCCGAGGGCGGCGCTGGCGAGGCTCATAAGTACAAAGCGATACGCAATTTCTTCTCCGCTGGAGGTCACGAGGGCCATTGCCCGAAACCACGCCAGTTCGCGTGGCTGACGCGGCGCGACGGCATGGCTTCCTTTGCGATAATGGGCGCGCAGGATGGCCCGTTTGGTCCGGTTGGCCTTGACATCGCGCGCCCACCAGGCAAGCGCCGCCACGATGGCCGCTGCCGCCAGCAGCGCTGCGCCAGCGCGCGGCGCGGTCGGCGGCGCAAACCATGCAAGCGGCAGACCTGTCGCCGGGTCGAGCGCTGCGCCAATGCACGCCGCCGCGATGATCGCCCACATAATGGCGGAGTGCAGATAAAGCTCAGCGCGCGGCGGAAACACCGCAGCCGCTCCGTGGGTCTTGATCAGGCGCAGCGCGACCAGGCCGTTGAGCGGTAAGCCGATGCACAGGGTGAGGCCGATCACCCAGAGCAGCACCACCGACACTCCGGACGCCGAAGCAGCGCCGGTGGCGGCGTGCGCCCCGGACGTGATCGCTGTCGCGGCTGCGATGGCCAGGATGAGTGCGCGAGACCTCCGATTACTGAGTCTCGGCATTCTCGCGCACCCAGCGATCCATCAGTCGCACGCCAAAACCCGCTGCGCCCTTGGGCGTCGTTGCGCTTGGTCTGTCCTTCCAGGCCATGCCCGCGATGTCGAGATGGGCCCAGCGGGTCTGCGGGAGGATCCAGGCCTCAATGAAGGCAGCGCCGATCGAGGCGCCTGGATTGCCAGAGCCTTCCAGGCTGTTGCGCATGTCGGCGACGTCTGCGCGGAGGTCTTCGCGTACGCTCTCGTGGATCGGCAACCGCCATACGGGTTCATTCGCGCTCAGTCCAGCTTCGATGAGGGAGTGCGCAAGCGCATCATCATTTGCGAACAGCCCGGCATAGTCATCGCCAAGCGCGGTGCGCACCGCGCCGGTCAGGGTCGCAACGGTCACCACGGTCGCCGGCGCATCGCGTGCCTGAACCCACCAGACGGCGTCTGCCAACACGAGACGGCCCTCGGCGTCCGTATTGAGCACCTCCACCGTTTTTCCCGACATCGAGGTCAGCACGTCGCCTGGGCGAATGGCGCCCCCGTCGGGCATGTTCTCCGCCAGGGCGGCCACGGCGACTGCGTTCACCTTTGCGCCTCGTCCGGCGAGCGCCAGCACGGCGCCCACACTGGCAGCCGCGCCTGCCATGTCATAGCGCATGCGCCACATCCCATCCCCGGGTTTGAGCGAGATGCCGCCGCTGTCGAACGTGATGCCCTTACCCACGAACGCGACTGGCGCTGCGCCCCGCATGCCGCCCTGGTAGCGCACCGCCAGAAGCCGGGGCGGCCGGGTCGAGCCTTGCCCGACGCCGAGGATCGCCCCCATGCCGAGGCGCGCCATGTCCGTCTCGTCGAGCACATCCACGCTGACATTGGCGACGCCGCGGAACGCTGCACGAACCTGGTCAACAAAGCCCTGCGGATCTTTCAGGTTGGAAGGCTCTGAAACGAGATCGCGCGCCAGCGTGACGCCTGCCGCCACGCGCGCCCAATCCCGCGCGAAAACGCTGCTCTGGCGCGCCGCGTCTGGGCTGAGGATCGTCAGCGTGCGGGCCGGGTCTGGTTTGGCGCGTGCGCCGACCTTGCCATAGGCGTAGGATCCCAGAGCAGCGCCGAACGCGGTCAGTGCAGCGTCGTCGGCGATCTCAGGCAGATCTGGCGCGTAGGCTTTGAGAGCCGTCGGCGCGCCAGCGCGCACAGCCTCGGCAAGCCGGCCCCCGAAGTCCTCAAGCCGGGTCTGCGGCGGGCTGGCCGGGTCAAGACCGATCAGCACCACGCGTTCGAAAGGGGCGACGCCGAACAAGGTCAGCGTTCTGCCCGGTTCGCCGGCAAACCGCGCCGCGGCCATGGCGCGCACAATCGCGCCTCCCGTAGCCGCATCCGCCTGCGCCGCAGGCTCCGGCAGCGTCGCGCCGGTGACCGCGAAGGCGACCGCGCCGCCGGTCGGCTGCGCAGGGTGCGAAAAATCGATTGTCTCGACCGCGCCAGCCTTTGCGGTCAAGGCGAAGGCTGCAGCACATAAGGCGAAACGCATCCAGGTCATGATATCTCCCGCAGCCGCGCATTAGGCTCTGTTCTTTGCATCTCAACCGCGGCTAAGAAAGCGCCGCCAAAGGAATTCACGCAGATGTTCATTCGCTGGGCTGGCCGCACGATACCGCGCATGGACGCCGACTTGCTGCGCCGCATCCTGCGCGAAGCCGACCTTCGCGTTTCGGTGAGCGGCGACGAGAGCCAATTCGAGGTGGCGGCGCCGGGCGGGGAGCCTGTCTTGGACGTCGACATTGCGCGACCGAACCAAGACGGCCTCTTTGAGGATGATCGGTCCGAGTTGCTGGGGCGTCTGCGCGAGGCGAAACCCGACGCCGGCGCCCGGCACGCGTCAGGCCTGGTCACGCGCGCCCGTGCGATCGCCACGCTGACACCCTATTGGGCCGAGGCCCCAGAGCATGCAGGCGAAGCGCTTGAGGCGGTGATGGGCTTTCTCGTCGAACAGAGCGACGGCGTGTCCTATCTGCTCGACCATGGCTTTTCCAACCGCCACGGCCATCTGATTGCGATTGAAGCGGACATGGACGCGGAGGGCGTCGGCTCGGCGGCGCTGGTCGACGGTGAGTTTTGGGCGACGTTCGCGCTCGATCTCGCCGACCCCCAGGCAGTGGCGGCATTCCGGGAGGGACGGCGTCCGCGCGATGCCGAACCCGGACGGCGCGCGCCGCTGGAGCCGTTGGACTGAGCCATTCGGCAGCAGGTCGATGGTGGACTACCTCTGGCCTGTGGCCTGGAGTTGCAGGTCCGGAGTTTAAGGTCCCTAGTCATACCTCTGGGGTTTAAGGTCTGGGGTTTGAGGCGGTCGTTTGAGACCTCACGCCACAGCGCGTCGGCAGGCTCGCCAAACCGGACGCTGCGGCGCGCGATGGTTTGCACCCCCGCCGACTCGCCCGATACAGGAACCCATGATGACACGGGCCGCCCCCGCTGCGCCGGCCCCGGCGCGCAGGACCGCTGCGACGCACGACAGCGTGACGCACGACACTGCGCCGCCGGATCCAGGGCGCGTTGTTGAGCCTGGCCTGGATGTGGGACCCGACCTGAGCCCAGCCCGGGCGGTCCTGGCGCGTGTCTTCGGCTTCCCGGATTTCCGTGCCGGGCAGTCCGAGATTGTGCGAAGCGTGCTCGCCGGCCGCGATGTTCTTGCGATCCTGCCGACGGGTGGCGGCAAATCCCTGTGCTTTCAGCTTCCCGCGCTGGTGCGTCCCGGTCTGACGCTGGTCGTCTCGCCCCTCATCGCTCTGATGCGCGATCAGGTGGCGGCGCTCGACCGGCTTGGCGTGGCGGCGGCTTCCCTGTCGTCGGCGAACACGCCGCAGGAAAATGCTGCGGCGTTCTCTGCAGCCCGCAGCGGCCGGCTCAAACTGCTCTATGCCGCGCCGGAACGCCTGCTGCTCGACGGTGTTCTGGAACGTCTCGCCACGTGCGGTGTGCGTCTTCTTGCTGTCGATGAAGCCCACTGCGTCAGCCAGTGGGGGCATGACTTCCGACCGGAGTATCTTGAGTTGCGCCGGTTGCGTGCAGCCCTGGGCGGGGTGCAGACGATCGCGTTGACGGCGACTGCCGATCCGGCCACGCGCGCCGACATCATCGAGCGGCTGTTCGATGCGCCGCCGCAAACCTTCGTCTCGAGCTTCGACCGGTCGAATATCCGGATTGCGATGACGCTGAAGGCGACCACGCAGCGCCAGATCGAGGCCTTTGTCGAGGATCGCAAAGGCCAGTCAGGAATCATCTACGCGGCCACGCGCAAACGCACGCAGGAGATTGCGGACGCGCTTGTGGCACATGGTTTCGACGCGGTCGCCTACCACGCCGGTTTGCCGGCGGACGCGCGCAACGCCGCACAGGACCGATTTCAGACCGAGGACGGGGTTGTGGTGGTGGCGACCAACGCATTCGGCATGGGCATCGACAAGCCAGATGTCCGGTTTGTTCTGCATGCCGATCTTCCAGGGTCGATTGAAGCCTGGTGGCAAGAGGTCGGACGGGCGGGTCGTGACGGACTCCCCGCCGAAACGCTGACCCTTTACGGGTTGCAGGACATCGCCCGGCGCCGCCAATGGATCGCGGAAGGCGAGGCTTCGGACGCACGCAAGCGCGTCGAGCATGCCAGGCTCGATGCCCTGCTGGCGCTGGCCTCCGCACCGGTATGCCGTCGCGTGACCTTGCTCTCCTACTTTGGCGAGGACACCAAGCCCTGCGGGAATTGCGATCTCTGCGCGGGTGGTTTCGTCTCCTTGGACGCCACCACAGACGCCCGCAAGGCGCTGTCGGCTGTGGCGCGCACCGGCCAGCGTTTCGGCGTGGGATACCTCGTGGCGGTGCTGCGCGGTGAGACCACGGAAGCTGTGATCCGGCTCGGCCATGATCGTCTGCCTACATTCGCGGTCGGGGCCGGACAGAGTGCGACCTACTGGCGAGACCTTTACAGTCAGCTCTACGCGGCAGGCTTCGTGACGATGGACGTCACCGGCGGCGGCGGTCTGCAGATCACCGCCCAGGGCAAGGACCTGCTGTTCGGACGCGTCGCCTTCTCGCTGCGCCAGGGGACCCTGGAGCGCACGGCGCGCGCACGCAAGCCAGCCCATGGCGCCAGCATCGAGGATGTGGATCAGGATCTGCTGGGGCGGCTCAAGGCGTTGCGGGCGGAACTCGCGAAAGCAGAGCGTGCGCCCGCCTATGTCGTGTTCTCTGACAAGAGCCTCGTCGATATGGCCCTGCTGCGGCCGCAGAACCTTGACGCCATGCGGATGGTCCATGGGGTCGGCGACGCAAAACTCGCCCGCTACGGCGCCCGGTTCTTGCAGGTGCTCCGTCGCGGGGCCGCCTGACAGAGAGCGCCGCTACGGCGCATCCGTGGCCGGGGCAGGCGCCGCTGATCAGGTTCAAGAGTCGTCACGCGCGCCCGCGCAAGCCCCGCACGGACCGGCGTCACCCAGACGCGTCTGGGTGCTGGAGGGTATGCCCGGACGGCGCGCGAAACAGGCCAGTCGCAAGCGGGGGCGCGCGCAGGGAAGGCGAGGCAACAAGCCAGCGTCAATCGCCGTGGATGCGCCTGTCCTTACAAACAGGTCTCTCAGAAAATCCCGTCTCTCAGAAAATCATATACACGGCGCCGCGCAGGATCTGGAGGGCGAACAACAGAATGAGAGGGCTCAGATCGATGCCGCCAATTGCGGGGATGACCCGCTGGATCGGACGCA
>JBILMQ010000053.1:0-15776 GCA_044375455.1 Caulobacterales bacterium
TCGCGCAAGCTTCGCAGCCGGTCCGCCAAAGGCGGAGGAATTGATCCACGGATCAATTCCAGGCGCAGAAGGCCCGAAGGGCGCGGGGTGCTGACCGAAAGCCAGCTTGTCGCACTGGAAAAGGCCACAGCGGACAAAGAGGCGCACGGCGAGTTCGAGAGCGAACACCCCGGCTATTGCTTGGCGCAGGCTTCGGAGCTGGTCCGCTGGAAGCGGATGATTTGATCCAGTGGATCAAATCAAATCGGAGAAGGCCTGAAGGGCCCTTCTATGTCGGCACGCTGAAGGGCGTTGGCCGCGCCGCCGGATCAGCAGGCTGATCCGGCATTTTCAGAGTCAGGCGCGCCTTGCGCGCCGGGCAGCAGACCGCGATCGATACGCACTCCAGGCTGGGCTTCACGAAGCTGTACGATCGAAAGTCGGCGCTGACGGCTGCGGATGTGCTGAACGATCGCGTCATCCCGTTCTTTGACGAGCACAACATTCGCGTCGATCGCGTGCTCACGGATCGCGGCACGGAATATTGCGGCGCCCATGATCGCCACGAGGTTGAATTGTACCTCGCGGTGGAAAACATCGATCACACCCGCACGAAGGTGAAGTCTCCACAGACCAACGGAATTTGCGCGCGCTTCCACACGACGCTGCTCGACGAGTTTTATCGCGTAGCCTTCCGCAAGAAGGTCTATGCCACGATCGACGCGCTGCAGGCCGATCTCGACGAATGGGTCGCGCATTACAACCAGGCGCGCCCGCATCAGGGGCGCTGGGGTTTCGGCAAAACCCCGATGCAGACCTTCCTTGATTCCGCACCGCTCGCGCGCGAAAAAACAGAACCTAGGCCGAGCCGCATGAGCGTTGGCGTCTGACAGTTTCGACCCGGCGGACACCCGCCACGCCGGGAACGAAATGTCAGATCAGATAGATACTGCTGCACCTAAACCCGACATTCCGCCCTGCCGCCAATCCACCCCGCGCTCCCTCGCACCGGCGCGCGCGCCCCCCGACAGTCTGGCGGCAGGGATGATCGAGCCGCCAGGCGGCCCGCGACGGGCTCGCCGATCTCAAAGCCCGCATCTGATCGCCACCCCCAACCAGCACCGCCACGCGGCAGGCGGGGTCAAGCGCGTAGCGGCGAAGCCGTCGCGGGAAACCCGCGCCCCTTGACGCCGGCTGCACGATCGCGGTTCGCCCGTATAAGGAATACACGGCGCTTCCACCGCAATCTCGCGGGCGGGCTGTGCGTGATTGTCCGCGCGTGTTTCGCGTGATCCGATGGTGTCATGCGGGGGACGCCATGAGCACAACACCCCATCCGATACGCCAGCAACTGGACCTGTTCGGCGAAAATCGACGGATCGATCCGACGAAGACCAAGCGATGCACGAGGGCCCCGGACAAGCCGAGCTCTATTTCCGTCAACGAAGCACTCGCGCGATACGGCATCGGCCGCACGAAGCTCTACGAACTATTGGGCGACGGATCGCTGAAGGCGCGGAGGCTGGGGGCGAAGACGCTCATTGATTTTGAAACTGCTGATGACTTTTTCGCTTCCCTGCCGTCTTTCCGGCAGAGTTGAGGTTTACACGCACTCACTTCTTGCCGAACGCAGCATCGAGTTTGTCGAGCAGCGCGAGCCCCGCTGCCGCATCGCCTCGCGCGGCGCGCGCCCGGAATCGCAACTCGGTGTCGAACTCCGCAACGGCTTGTGTCGCGAACTCCTCAAAGAGCTTGTGCATGCTAACGCCGCGATGCGCCGCGAGCGCCTTGAGACGCTCGTGCTGATCTTCGGGCAAGCGAATGGTCATGACGCTCATGATTTCCGCCTCCAATCCAAAAACTCCGAGGCGCTCGCAATGCGCACGCCAGGGAACAGTAACTCGGAACGCGCGAAGTCGCGCTTGTTCGCTGTGATGATGGCGGCAGCCCGCACCGCTACCGCCAATTCCAAAACGTGGTTGTCGGCTTCGTCGGCAAGATTTGGCCTCCACAGATAATAGATGCGTACCCAATCACTCACGCTCAACACCGCCTCGAACAGGGCTTGACGTTCAGCGGAACTGAGCGGCGATTTTGAAAACAGAGCGTCCCGTCCCAGGACATCTTCGAACTCGGTAAAGAGGGCGTTTCCGAATACCGGCTTGATCTTGGCCGTCAGCGCCAACCGGAGAACCTCGCGCGGCGCGCCGTCTGCGTTGAGCAAAGCCGGAACGAAGACATTCGTGTCAATGATCACCCGATCTCTAGCCGATCTGATAGTGTATATGCTATCATTCAGCAAGCGTCCAATCTCACCCTTTGGGTGACATTCGTTATGTCCGGTTTCCGTAGCACTCGTTTGTCCGGTTGGACCGGAGGGATCGGGGTGACGCGGAGATACGGATGGCGCGTCTCGTCGACGCGTTCGGGCGGGTTCGGCGGGGCGGTCTCAGTCGGGCGGCGGCGGCGCAGGCGCTGGGCCTGAGCGAGCGGCATGTCCGCCGTCTCTACGACGCGTACGCGGCGGGCGGCGCTGAAGCGATCGATGTCGGGCCGAACGGCTGGTCTGCGACGGACGTCGCCCGTCGTCATGAACTCAAGCGCCAGCACGTGTCCTAACGGCGCCGGGATATGAGACTGAGGGGCCTGCCCCCTGCATCGGCTCGCTTGGCGTCTGGTCGCTTCTGGCTGGCGGTGCGTTGGAAGCTGTCGCCTGAGCTCAAAGATACGGGCGTGGTGTATGAGACGGTCGTGCAGCGCGCCTGCGGGTAGATCAAGAGATCGCCGCATCCGGCGCTCTCCTGATCAGCGCCTATTCTGCTTCCCGCCGCGGGCCGGATCGTGCGTTGCCGCGGCGCCTGGATGCTTCAGAGCGGATGCTGCTGCACCCGCCCGTGGTCAGGCCGGGCGCCGCGCAAAGATCCCGAAACCGGCGATGACCAGGTAGCAGGCCGCTGGCAGGACGAGCGCCACTCCGAGACTGCCGGACGCGTCGGCGATCATTCCGGTCAGCAGAGGAATAACAGCTCCGCCGAAGATCGCGACATTGATGATCCCCGAACCGTCAGCGGCTCGCGGCCCAAGCTTCTCGCAAGCCAATGCGAAGATGGTCGGGAACATGATTGCATTCATCAGTCCTATGGCGAGGAGACTGTAGCCAGACACCTCGCCGGTGCTTTGCGTGGACACAGCGATCAAGGCGATCGCGCCCGCAGCGGTGAAGGCAAGCACCACACCTGGGCTGATGATCCTCAGGATCAGCGAACCGATAAAGCGGCCGATCATGGCCCCGCCCCAATAGACACCGATCAGCTTGCCCGCGTCCTGCTCGCCGAGTCCCAACACGTGGGATTGCATGAGATAGTTCACGATCAGGGATCCGATCGCCACTTCGGCGCCCACGTAAAGAAAAATACAAAGAGCGCCGAGACCAAACCGCGGGCGGGCGAGAAGATCGAGCCCTGCGAGCCCGCCGCTTGCCTCATGGCTTTCGCCCTTCAAGCGGTTGCGGAACATCCAGACCACAAGTGCGACGACCAGCAGAGCTGCGGCAAGACCTGAGTAGCCGGCGACAATCGCCTGGCTCTCGGCAGTTCGATAGGCCTGCAACTCGGCGCCGGAGAGCTGACTTGCGGTCACATTGGCAATGCTGCCGAGAATCAGAATGGCCCCGAAAAAGGGAAATATGGTCGTGCCGAGCGAGTTAAACGCCTGCGCGAAAGTCAGACGGGAGTGCGCTGTGCGAGCCGGGCCGAGCAAGGAGATAAGAGGGTTTGACACCACCTGAACGATCACGACGCCCGAAGCGAGGATGAACAGAGCCAGGAGAAAAAGAGGATACGTCGCGGTGGCTGCCGCAGGGATAAACATCAGGCAGCCCAGCATCATCGCCGTAAGCCCCGTAACGGCTCCGCGCATGTAACCGATGCGTTTGACAAGACGCGCTCCGGGAATGCCGATCACCAAGTAGGCTGTGAAGAAGCAGAACTGCACCAGCATGGCTTCGGTGTAGTTCAGGGTAAAAAGCTCCTTAAGCTTGGGGATTATTACGTCATTGAGGGATGTGATTCCGCCGAATATGAAAAACAGCACCATAACGAACAGCCTAAGTTCGGGTGCGTCGATGTGTGACGGGGACGACGCGGTCTCAGGGCTGGTTGCGGCGGGTTTGGGGGCAAGCGCCATCTTCGTCTCCAGGGTGAGAGTCTCGCATGAGACCGGCACATCCCTCGGCGGAATTACCCGGGTCGAGAACCGTGCAGCCTGCATGGAAGCCGAAAGCGGCGTTGGCTTCAAGCCTCACCCGCGGGCGCCTAAGGCGGCGGTGGTGATGACACGCACATCCGGGTGATTGAGGACACGCCAGGCGGTGCGGCGCGTCCTGCTCTGGTGGCAGGTCAGCACTGCTGGTGGGGCTGTGTGGCTGCGCTGCGCGAAGAGGCAGGGCGTCCCGCCGGACACTTTGCGCCGCCAGCGGCGCGGGAAGAACCATTTCGTCTCGCGCCGCCGGTCGATATGACCTTGGCTGCTTTGGCTGCCGCTGATCCCGGCGGGCAGACGCATCCGCGTCGAAGGCCAAACGCCTGCGGGGCCGCCCCAATCGGACAAGGCGCGATCCGCGCCAAACTGCATGAAGTCCTGGCTGACGCGGTGCTTCGCTCGTCACAGCGAGCCGCTCCGCCGGAGCTGGGGTTGGCTCCGAAATTCACAGTCCCGAAGCTGCCGACCTTGTCGCTTCCAGTGAGCCAGATCTCTGCTCCGCGCCCGGCCGGCGAAACGGCCTCGCATGCGCTCAACCCGGCGATTTGGGGTGAGGCCCCGCGCTCGCCAGCCGCTCTCGAGATATTTGTGCTGCCGGCCGCCATGGCCTGAAACATCACCGCGGTTCTGCTCCCGGTGAAGGTTGGTCCGGGGTGAATCTTGCCCGGGGGACGGGGCGCGTTTTCGTGAAGACAGGCCGAGCCATATCCCGCCAGATCGGCGAGGCGGTTCAGTTGGCAGAATCACTTGCTGACCCTATGCTTAGCGCGCGTCCGTTTTGCTTCCCAGATTAGATTGCGCAGGCGTCAATCGGCGTCCCGCTGGTCATTCGCTTCTCAACAGCATGCGCCGCGCGGGCGCTGACGGCGAGCTTGGTCGCCGGCGTGTCCCAGAGGGGCGTGTCACACGAGCGCGCTGGACTGCATGCGCGCGAAAAAAAGACACGCGCGACACTCCTGGCGCGCAAAAAGTCAGCCCGACTGGCGTCGTGATAGGATCACCTGCTTTGCGATTCAGCTTTCTCCACGCTGCAGATCTCCACCTGGACAGCCCCCTCAAGGGGCTGCAGAGCAAGTCCGCTGAGATCGCTGCCTCGGTGGCCAATGCATCGCGCACCGCGTTCGAACGATTGATCGATCTTGCCATTGCCGAACGATGTGCGTTCGTTCTGCTCGCAGGCGACATCTTCGACGGCGAATGGCCTGATTTTCGCAGCGGACAGTACTTCGTGTCACGCATGCGCCGCCTCGAGGACGCCGGGATTCCGGTCTTCGTCATTCTCGGCAATCACGATGCGGAGAATCGGTTCACGCGCCGCCTTGAGTTCTCGCCAAACGTGACTCTCATCGGTTCCGCCGCCCCGGAAACCCACCTGCTTGAGAATGTAAACGCCGCAATCCACGGCTTGAGCTTCGCTGCACGCGATGTGACGGACAACCTGGTGAAGGACTATCCTGCGCCTGTAGCCGGCATGTTCAACGTCGGGCTGCTTCACACTGCACTGACGGGCCGCAGCGGGCATGCTTCCTACGCGCCGTGCTCGCCCGAGCAACTCCAGAAGCATGGCTATGATTACTGGGCGCTCGGACACGTGCATCGACATGAGATCGTCTGCACAGACCCGTATGTCGTGTTTCCCGGAAATCTGCAGGGCCGGCACATCCGCGAGACTGGGCCCAAAGGTGCGGTGCTCGTCAGTGTGGACGACGGCCGGATTGCAAGCGTCAGCCATCAGGCGCTCGATGCAGTTCGTTGGGAGCTCGAGTGTGTGGACCTTACTGGATCTGACGATGCAGATACGGCGATTGCCCGCGTGCGCCGCGCCATACGGGCGGCTTATGAAAGGGCCGAGGGTCGCGCCCTCGCGATGCGCCTTCGGCTTGAGGGGCGCACTGCGGCGCATGCGGCGCTGTTGCTTGATGTGCAGACGCTGCGCGATGATCTTGTGACCTATGCAGCCTCGGTCGGCGACGCCCTATGGATCGAGCGCATTGATATTGCAACTGCTCCGGCAGCCGCCGACGCAGTTGACGCATCGATCGCAGGCGAGGTCATGCAGGCGCTTATGACGCCCGAGGCGATGGACAAGCTTGCAGCGGAGCTCGAAGCAAGCGTCGCACAGCTGCGTGAAAAACTTCCCCGTGCGCTCGCGCAGTGTGAGGAAACGGCCGCGATCGAGGCGCAGGCCATTGCGCGGGCGCGGGCGCTCGCGCAGTCGATTCTGGCGTCGTCGATGGAGGGCGGCGATGCGGTTTAGGGAATTGCGCCTCGAGAAGTACGGTCGATTTGAAAGCTGCACTCTTTTGTTCGAGCCTGAGCCCGGGCTTGCGGTCATCTATGGTCCTAACGAGGCCGGCAAGAGCACGCTTCTCAGCGCCTTCAAGGACTTTCTCTTCGGGATCCCTGCACAATCATCGCAGGGCCATCGCTTCGGGTATCCGCCGATGCGCTTGTTCGCAACGATCGAAGGCGCGGATGGCTCCACCGTGGCTCTGCAGCGGCGCAAGGGCAACCAGAAGACCGTGCTGAATGCTGCTGGCGGCCCCGCTGAAGAGACATTGGCGCGCTTTCTCGGTGGCGTGACCAGGGAGCGCTTTCAATCCTTGTTTGGGTTGGACCATGAAACTCTGCGCAGCGGCGGTGAAGCTCTGTTGGCGGCTGATGGCGACATCGGCCGGATGATTGTCGAAGCCGGCGGGGGCGTGCGCGCGCTCGTCGCTCGGGTGGACGCCCTGGCAGCGGAGGCCGACTCCCTTTTCGGGCCACGCAGGGCTGCTGGAAAGCCCTTTTATGTCGCGCTGGACCGATACATGCAAGCTGAGCGCGTCCTGAAGGTGACGCAGGTGAGCGAGCGCGAGTTCGCGGCGGTGCGCAAACAGGTTGCGGACGCAAAGAGTCGCGTGAGTGCGCTTCGCACCGCGCGCGAGGAGACCCGGCGACGCCTATCGCAGATGGAGCGCAGCGTGCGTATTGCCCCCCTGCTTGGGCGCCTGCAACAGATCGAACTCGGTCTCAGTGACGTTGCGGATCTTACTGATGCCCCGCCGGGGCATGCGGATCAAATTGCCGCGGCTCTTGATGCATTGCGGCATCTGCGGGATGCGACAGTAACCTCTGAGGCGCTCGTTCGTGACCTCGCCCAGGAAATCGAAGCGCTCGCGCCGGATGCTCGATTGCTGGAAGCAGAGGCGGACATAAGGCAACTTGAGAGCCTGGCCGGCAAGGTGGGTGCGGCAGCGGACGCGCCTCTTAAACGCCAGGAGGAGCTTGCGCAGGCGCTGGAGAAAATCCGGCCTTTGATGGAGTCTCTTTCGATCCGAGATGTTGAGGATTTGAGATCGAGACGCCCGTCTGACCTTGTGATGCTTCGTGCACAGACACTGGTCAACGAGGAGCATAATCGGCGAACCGAAAAGAAGGCGCTCCAGCAGCGCCTTGCGCGTCGCGCGCCACGTATCGTGCAGCTCGAGGAAGCGGTAAGCGAACTGGCGGGGGCGGGAGCCGATGCGCCGCTACAGTTGGACATCGCCTTCCTGCACGCGCTTGAGAGCCGCGCGCAGGTTAGCGCGAGCACCCTGGCTCGTTTGGAGGAGGATGCTCAAAGGCTGGAACGCGAGCGCGTGACGCTCGGATTGGAGCCTTTTGAAGACGAGCGTCATGTTCTGTGGCCGGATCCCGCGGCGTTCGCTGCTGCAGCTGCGCAAGCGTCGTCGTTTCGCCATCGCGAAGACCAGCTGCGCGAACGGCGTTTGCAGGCCGAGGCGCGGCTTGAGGAGGCGCGAGCCGCCATGACGCGCCTGGCTGGTGCGGAAGGGGCTCCAACGCCCGATGTGCTGAGGCGGGCGCGCACCGATCGCGCGGGCGTGTGGGCGTGCATTCGAAGCGACTACACCAACGCCTCGCCCCAGGCGTGGGAGGAGAGCCCGCTCGCCGTGCGTTTGGAGCGTGTTGAGGCGCTGGAGCATTCGGTTCTGGCAGCCGATCAGCTCGCTGACCGTGCGCGCGACGCGGCTGGCCGAGCGGCGGAATTGCAGCAGGCGCAGCAAGCCGAGCAGGTCTCCACGCGCGACCTTGCTCTCCAGGAGGACGCGGCGCGTGGGCTGGCCTCGGACTTGCAGGGCTGGGCGGACGCCTGGCGCAAGGCTTGGCCGCAGGCTGCCGCCAGAACCGATGACCTAGAGTTTCTGCGGGTGCTTGCTCAGAAGCGAGGCGTGTGGCTCGATGCGCAGCTCGCCCAGGCGCAGGCTTTGCAGCACGCGCGTCACGATGCGCTCGCCGTGCGCAGCGACATCGAGAAGCTTGAGGCGATTGAAGCGCGCCTCGGGCTTGCCGCCAGCCCGACGCTGGCTGCGCGTGTTCAGACCGTGAATGACGCCATCAAGGAGCGTGAGGCGCGGTATGCTTCCTGGCAAAGCCTGCGTAAGGAGCTTGCCACGCTGTCCGCCGAGCGCCACGCGGATATACAGGAGGTTGCGGCCTTGGACTGCGCAGCGGCGGCATGGGCCGGCGATTGGGCGAGCCTGGTCTCGCAACTTGGCTTGGCGCCAGGGGTTGAGTTGGAGGTTGCGGCTGCCGTTATCGGGCAATGGCGCGCTGCTGACGGGTATCTGAGCACCATTCAGCTCACGCAGCGTCGCCTTGAAGGCATGGCCAGCGATCGCGCCGCTCTGGTGAGCGGGCTTGCGGCGCTCGGGAGCGGGCTTGGGCTTGTGCTTCCTGAAGATGGGCTAGCGGCGATGGACATGCTGCGCCAGCGCTTCTCGGCTGCTCTCTCGCTGCGTGAGAAACGCGCCGCCCTTGCCCCGCGGCTGGGGCAGGCCAAGGCCGAGCTTGAACGGCTGACGGCGAGGGTCCGGGCTGAGGAAACGCGCATCGCCTCATTGTGTTTCGAGACAGGCTGTCCGGCGAGCGATGCGGCTGAGGTTCTGGTCCGCCTGCGGATGCGCGATGACCTGCAAGCTCAGGCCCGCGCTGCGCGTGCCGCGATCCTGGAGAATGGCGACGGGCTCAGTCCCGAGGCGCTGCTGGCGGAGGTGGCAGGTCTGCCGATCGACGCTCTGCGCGCGCAGACTGAGGACGTGCGGGAACTGCTCCAACAGCATGAGGAGGATTTTGAGGCCGCTGTTCAGGAGTCTGAGCGCGCTGAGGCAGATTTTGCGGATAAATTCGGCGACGCCGCACTGGGTTCTGACGTGGCGGAACGGGAGAGTTCGGCCAGCAGTCTTTTCCAGACGATGGAGCGTTTCTTGGATCTCAAGCTCGCTCATGTGCTCCTGCGGCATGCAATCGAGCAGGTGCGCGCGGGACAGCAGGACCCGCTGCTGGCTGCAGCCGGCCGATTGTTCGCCACCGCAACGCAGGGCGCCTATTCCGGCATCAAGACCGAGGTCAATGAGCGGGGCGCGCCGTCGGTGATGGGCGTGCGGGCGAACGGCGACCAAGTCGCCATCGCAGGAATGAGCGATGGCACGCGTGATCAGCTTTTCTTGTCATTCAGGCTTGCCAGCCTTGGACACTACTGTGCGCACGCCGAGCCGCTGCCCTTCGTGGTCGACGACATTCTCGTGCACTTTGACGATGCGCGCGCGGCGGCCTCGATGTCGCTTCTGGCTCAGTTTGCAAAGACGACGCAGGTCATCCTGTTGACGCATCATCAAAGCGTCCGCGCGCAGGCGCAGGCGTTGGCGGCTTCTGGTTCAGCGCAGGTCATCACGCTTGAAGTCGCGTGACAAGGCAGCCGCAATCACGCGGCGGCCGGAAAAAGTTGGCGCCGGAGGCCTCTCTGGCGGTCGATGCGCCTGCGCGTCGCAAGGCGCTGCGGTCGGCGTCGACTGATGGTCGCAGCGCGAGATCGAGCGCCACGCCTGGATGGCAGCCGTGCCGAATGTAGGCCAACGCGCCCCGGCTCGGGAAGGTGCGGATTCCGGGATAGTTTGGCCACCGATTCCAACATGAGTTCGGCCGGGGATTCCGATTTGGGTTCGGCCACCCTTCAGAGGGGGTCGCAGGTCTTCCGGCATGGTCGTCCCCTTCACGGAGGGGCTCATGCGCGGAAAGCAGATCAGGATGCAACATGTCAGGGAGGTGCTGCGCCTTCGCAGCGCGCGCGCACAGGCGGACCCGACCGCTGCAATGAAACTGCGCACATGGGGCGCCAGCATCGCATCTGCGCGCGCCACTGCGCAGATGGACAACAGTGCGGGGCTTGGCAGGGGCGCCCTTGCCAGGGCGCGGTCCGCGACCAGGTTGGCGACCGCGGAGGCTGGAGCGAACGTCAACAGATCGGTATCTTCTGCCATGTCTGCGCAGGCGCTCAGGCTGGAGATCCGATACTTTGAAAAGCGATTATTTCTCAGCATCTCAAGCTGAGATGGCGGCGGCGCATTTTGAAACATGCTGTCAAGTTCCGCCACCACACAATCGAGACTCAGCGTCGTGAGCGAAAAATCCGAGCGTGTGGCGGGGCGCCCGCGCCCAACCAGTACTGCATAGTGCGCATTCCAGGGAAGATGGGCAGCTGTTCCACGCGATCGTGGGCACTCATTCCACGGCATCGTGGGCAGCCATTCCACGCCTCGGGCAGTCTGTCCGACATTTTTACTGAGTCAGGTCTTTTCGGTTGGGTCAAGCGTTTTGGACATTGACGTCCGCTTGCGCATACTGTCGCCGGCGAGAGCCAGTCGGTGTGCGTTGTGAACGAGCCGATCGAGGATGGCATCGGCAAGGGTGGGGTCACCGATAGCCTCATGCCAGTGCTCGACCGGAAGCTGGCTGGTGACGATCGTGGAGCCGCGGCCGTGGCGGTCTTCGAGGATCTCGAGCAGGTCACGCCGTTCGGTCGAGGCAAGGACGGCCAGCCCCCAATCGTCGAGGATGAGCAGGTCAGTCCTGGCCAGAGCCTTGAGCATACGGGCGTGACGGCCGTCGCCGCGAGCGATGGCCAGCGCCTCGAACAGACGCGGCACTCGGTGGTAGGCTGCCATGCGACCATCGCGGCAAGCCTTGTGTCCAAGTGCGCACGCGATCCAGCTCTTGCCGAGCCCTGTGGGGCCGGTGATGAGCAGGTTTTCGTGACGGCTGATCCAGGCACCGTCAACCAGATGGGCCATCACGGCACGGTCGATGCCACGCGGCGTACGCAGGTCGAGATCCTCGACACAAGCCGCCTGCCGCAGGGCCGCAAACTTGAGCCGGGTGATCAGCCTCTTGGCATCGCGTTCTGAAGCCTCGCGGTCGACAAGAAGGCCGAGCCGCTCTTCGAAGCTGAGGGCGTCGAAGGTGGCCGGCGCCTGACGCTGCCCTTCCAGCGCCTCCATCATGCCGGTCAGGCCGAGCGCAAGGAGCCGCTCGGAAGTGGGGTGGGTCAGCAAGGTAGATCTCCTTTCAATGGTAATAGCCTTGGCCGCGGATGTTGGGGTGCTGCAGGGGGAGCTGCTCCGTTCCCTCTTCCAGGAAGGCACGATCGAGACCGCTCTGCAGGATGGACCGGATCGATGTGACCGACCGGGCTCGGATCGAGAGGCCGCGCCGACAAGCTGCATCGAGACGTACGGCCTCGTAGCTTCTGGCCAGCGCTAGCACGCCCAGACAGGTACGGAAGCCCTGCTCAGGATGCGGGCGGTCCGCCATCACCGCCTCGCAGAACGCCGCCACGGACGGGCCAAGCTTCTCGGCCTGTGCCAGCATGCGGGCCGGCGTCCACTCGGCGTACCGCCGGTGGGCGGAGGGCATGTGGTCGGGCACCGTCACATGGCTGCGCCGTCCGGGGCAGCGGGCATGGCTGGCAACTCTTTGTCCCTTGTGGAAGATCTCGACGATGCCACCACAGACCCGTACGTCCACCTCCTGGCGGATCAGGCTGAAGGGTACGGAGTACCAGGAGCTGTCGACCTCGACGTGATAGTCAGGCGCCACACGCGCGCGTTTCCAGCAGGCGAAGGCATAGGGTTCTGGTGGCAGCGGTTGCAGGTGCGGCCGGTCCACCGTGGCGAACAGATCTGCACGACTGGCGCCGTATCCGCGCATCACGCGCACGTTCAGTTCGTTGACCAGCAGCGTCACTGCGGCGTTCAACTCGGTCAACGAAAAGAAGCGCCGATTGCGCAGTCGCGCCAGGATCCAGCGCTGCGCGACCTGCACGGCGACCTCGACCTTCGCCTTGTCGCGCGGCCGGTAGGGGCGCGCTGGCAGGATGGCGGCGCCGTAATGGCTGGCCATCTCGGCGTAGGTCCGGTTCAGCCCCGGATCGAACCGACACACCTTCAGAACCGCTGACTTGAGGTTGTCGGGCGCCACGACCTTCGGCACACCGCCAAGGAAGGCGAACATCCGGACATGGGCGCCGATCCAGTCCTCAAGGCCCTCGGTGGCCACGGCCTGCGCATAGGTGTAGTTCGACGCGCCCATCGCCGCGACGAACAGCTTCACAGTCCGGACCTCTCCGGTCGCAGGGTCGATCACGTCGACCGTGTCACCCGCGAAGTCGACGAAGACCTTTTCGCCGCCGAGATGGGTCTGACGCATCGTGGGGCGCACCCGGCCCTTCCATGCCTCGTAGTGCTCGCAGAACCAGGCGTAGCCAAAGCCGAGGGGATGGGCCGCGCGGTATTCTTCCCAGACCAGGGCACGCGTGACGCCCGGGCGCCGAAGCTCGCGATCCACCGCTACCCAGTCCGGGATCGGACGCTCCCCATCGGCCACCGAAGGGGCCGCAGGAAACAGCAGCAACTCAAGGTCGTCATCAGACAGCGCGTCCGGAAGCGGCCAGCTCAGACCAGCAGTGCGCGCGCGACCGAGATACGCCCCGACAGTGCCCTTTCCCAGTCCGACCGAGCGCGCAATCTCTCGCTCGCTCAATCGCTGGGCATACTTCAGCCGCAAAACCTCGCGTATCCGGCGCATCGACAGTCGTTCCGTTGGCATGGGGTCCCCTCGCTGTTGCAAGGCGAACCGTAGCTTCAGACTGTCGGCCAGACCTGCCCACGATCGCGTGGAATGGCTGCCCACGATGCCATGGAACAAGTGCCCATGATCACCTGGAATCCCTGCCCATCATCCCATGGAATAGCCGCCCACCATCACGTGGAACACGCACTGCATAGGGCTCCGACACGATTTCTTCTGTGGTGAAGGTGTTGCGATGGGGGATCTGGCGGGCGACGTTGCGGTGCACCAGGAGCAGATCCGCCCGGCGTTGCGTCGACTGCTTGGCGGCCAGCGCCGCCGTCATGGATTGCAGCGCTATGCGCACCTCTGGATGTCCGGAGCGAAAGTCCCGCAAAGCACGATGGCCGAGAGCGTCGAGCATGAACGGCCCGCAGATGATGTTGACTCGGGGCTTTTCCGCCACGATCGCCGTGCGCCATCGCGACCTGAAGAGCCGTCGCCAGGAGGCGAAATGAGCGCGCCTGCGCATAGCGTGATGGTCAAGCGCCGGATCAATGATCGCAGGCGTCCTGGCGTGCATGTCCACGACAAGATAGGTGACTGTCTGCTTAGGGTCGTCGACAAGCCTTTGATCATGGCATTTTTTGTACTGGAAGGCTCGATGTCGGGGATCGGTCTGTCGTCTTTCTATAATTAGGCATTGCTTGTTTAGTGCTCGCTGATATAAAGTGAGCTATGGAGGAGTCCCGCCGCATGCCAGCCGCTCAACCTGAGTCAAGCCTGTTCTCAATGGCCGAGAGAGCAAGCGAGGCCGCCGCGTTTCTGCGTGGTCTTGCCCATGATGGACGGCTGTTGGCGCTGTGCGCGTTGATTGAGGAGGGCGAGGCGTCAGCCGGGCGCCTCGTCGAGGTTTCGGGGCTGTCGCAGTCCGCGCTATCCCAGCATCTCGCCATCCTCCGGGAGCGGGGTTTTGTGCGCACGCGCCGTGACGGTGTGCGCGTGATCTATTCCATTGCGGATGCGCGGATCGCCGCGCTCATGACGACGCTCCATAGCCTGTTTTGCCACGCCGACGCCTCACGAAAGCATGGCTCGCGCGCCCTAAAGAGGCGCTGAGGATCCTGCAGACGCCGGTCTTTTCGGCGCTCCCTGACCACAGTGTCAAAACTTTAGGGTTAAGCCACATCCATGAAAATGGTGTCTTCCCGCCGGGGCCATGGAGCGGATTGCGAGAGTGCGCTTGTGATCGACATCCGTGCAGCCGGGCATGTGCGCGCCGCCGTCCAGAGGTGACGTCTGCGCCTCTGTCGGTTGGTTCGGCGAAAACGCCGCGCCATGGCATGATTGTCTAAGACTGCGACGCTGGCAGCCGCACAAAGGCAGACGCCGCCATGCGTCGCGGGTTCGTCCACGGCGCTGCCTGCGCGTGAGGTGCGCCCCGAAGGAATGGGATACCTTCCTCGAAAGCCGCCTGTCAGACCCTGACCTCGTCCAGCGCTGAATAATTCAGTGACTGCGGGAGCCATCGATTTCTCGCGGCGTGGGTTGGGCGGGCACAGCAAGCAGACATCAAGTTCCTTGCATGATCTTCCCTTGGCGTCCTGTGCGGCCTGGTGGAACGCGTAAGGTGCGCAAAGCTGTGAACTGCGGGATCCGCAGTGCTTCTGGAATCAGTGAGCGGATGGTCTGGGCGCCCGTTGTGCGGGCGGCGCACCACCCCGCCTGGTGGCCCGCTCCCCCGATTTGATGTGTTTGCAACCTTGCTGAAGCGCCGACGTCTGCGTTCCCATGCGTCCCGGATCCGACGCAGATTCGCCGGTGCATTCGCCGCCTTCTGCTTGGGCAGAGCAGTGGGACGTTTGCCTGGCTGTGCTTGACCGAGCGGCTAAGTTGATTCTTGACTGACCTCTTCTTGATGTGACGCGGTGGCAGAGGGCGTGCAAGGTCATGCCCGGCGCAGTCATGAAAGTGCGGTGGGATGTCAATGAGGATTGCTATTCTTGGAACCGGGAATGTCGGGCGCGCGATTGCAAAAGGGCTCGCTGGGAGTGACTTTGATGTGACGTTGGGCGCCCGTGACCCGAAAGGTGCGGCTGTGCGTGAACTTGCTTTTGTCGTCGGCGCTCGAATTGCGCGCATGCGTGAGGCGACGACGCGCGCCGACCTCGTGATCCTCGCGCTTCCCTGGGCGGCGGCGGTGCAGGCTCTTGCCTCCCTGGGTTCGCTCGCCGGCAAGGTCGTGATCGATTGCATGAATCCACTCGGCATGATCGACGGTGTACTTGGCCTGACGGTGGGCCATACGACGAGCGGCGGCGAAATGGTTCAGTCCTGGCTGCCAGAAGCGCGGGTGGTGAAGACGCTCAATCAGGTCGGCGCTGAGATCATGGCGCGCAACGATCACCTGGCGCTGCGCCCCGTGCAATTCATGGCTGGCGATGATGATGCAGCCAAGGCCGACGCGCGCAGGGTTGTCGAAGCGCTGGGGTTTGAGGTGATGGACGCGGGCGGGCTGATACAGGCCCGGATTCTTGAGCCCTTAGCGATGGTCTGGATTAACCAGGCTCTGTTTCGCGGCAAGGGCCGCGACTGGGCGCTCGCTGCAGCATCGCCAGTCTAGCCGCCCATCATGCCCCCCACTCTGGCGCTGG
>JBILMQ010000306.1:0-4065 GCA_044375455.1 Caulobacterales bacterium
CGTCCCGTTCCGTTCGTGACCACAAGTTTCATCATGGAGTTCATGTTGCGCGCCACGGCCTCATCCATCACCCGCTGCTGTTCGTAGGCTGGACGTCGGTAGAGCGACTTTCCGCGTGACGTGTCGATTGCGGTGATGAAGTAAGGGTCGAGCCGCATGCCGCCGGTGGCGAACGCACCATAGGCGCGCGTCATTTCATAGAGTGTCGTCACGTCCGAGCCGAGCGAGATGGCCGGATAGGGATGAAGCTTCGAGGTAATGCCGGCTCGCTGCGCGAAGGCCACCACATTGCGCAATCCGGTTTCATAGGCGACCTGCGCGCTGATGGTGTTGATTGAGCGAGCATAGGCCGATTCAAGCGTCATCGATCCTCGGAATTCCTCATCATAGTTTTTCGGCGACCATCCCTCGATGGTGATGGGGGCATCAACTTTGACCGTCCACGGCTTCATGCCCTTTTCGAACGCGGCGCCATAGACAAAAGTCTTGAACGCAGACCCGGGCTGGCGCATCGCCTGTGTGGCGCGGTTAAAGAAACTGTCTGCGTAGGACCGGCCGCCGACGACGGCGCGCACGCCGCCTTTGAGGTCCATGACAACCAACGCGGCTTCGCGGGCCCCGGCCTGGGCCCCGTCTCTGGCAAGTGTTTCGCGCAGAGCCAGTGCGCCCGCGCGCTGCACCTTCGCGTCAACGGTAAGGCGCACAATCAGGTCAGGGGCCTTATCGCCGACCAGTTCCTTCGCCCGCTCGGCAGCCATATCCATCACATAGCCGAACTCGGCGGACGGCTCCTGCTGAACGATAACAATCTTTTCGCGCGCCGCTGCGTCGGCGGCCGCGCGGGTGATGAACTTCGCCTCCACCATCCGGTTCAGCACCAGGCGTTGCCGCTGCAGGGCGTCCTGGAGGTTGGCGGTCGGCGCAAATCGCGACGGGGCTTTGGGCAGGGAGGCGAGCATGGCCGCCTCGGCCAGCGTCACTTTAGTGGCGGGCTTGCCGAAGTACCGCTTGGCTGCAGCGTCGACGCCATAGGCGTTTCCGCCCAGAAACACCCGGTTCAGATACAGCGTGAGGATCTCGTCCTTGGTCAGGCGATGTTCGATTTCGCCCGCCAGACGGATTTCCTGCGCCTTGCGCCGGATTGTGCGGTCCGGCGTGAGAAACAGGTTCTTGACCAATTGCTGGGTGATCGTCGAGCCGCCCTGAACGGTCCGACCCTGCATGGCGTTCACAATTGCGGCGCGCAGGATTGCAAACTGATCGACGCCCTCGTGACGATAAAAACCTTCGTCCTCAATGGCGAGGAAAGCTTGCCAGAGGTGATCCGGCATCTCCTGAACAGGCACCACCCGCCCGTAGCGTGGGCCGCGCACCCCGATGGTCACGCCGTTGCGATCGACAAACTCGATCGCCGGCTCCCTGTTGACGGTCCAAAGGGCTTCAGCGTCCGGGATCTTTGGCATGCCGCCGAAGAGATAAAGCCAGCCGCCCACGATTGGGCCGAGCACCGCGGCGACGCCGCCAATCAGCCCAGCCGCCAGCATGATCTGGGTCCGGCGCTCGAGACTGCGCACGCTGTCGATCAGATCGGCGCGAAAAGGATACATCTGCCTCCGGCGCTAGGCGCCGCCCCGAAAAATGCTTCCCTTGCCGGAAAGCCTTCGCGCGCCAGCCCCAGCGCGCCCCGACTCATCTTAGGCTATCTCACCGGCCCGCGCAGCCCTCGCTCCACACAAACTCGCTCCGCACAAACCTGACCGTGGCCGTCGCCTGCACTGGTCGCATCCGGCGCCTGGACGACGCTGTGTGCTTTCCCGTCGGCGTGCTGGCGACGGGCGCGGCGATGCCTGCCCCTTGATCCATCACGTCACCCGGTGGCGCCTGCCGGGGCAGCGCCACAGCTCTTCGCGTTCTGGGCCTTTTGCAGGCGTGGAGGCTCTGCGACAGGACCCGCGCCCTGGCGTCTGGCGCGTGCGCCGCGCATGCAAGCCCCCTGGGCGCGCCGCAGCTGGTGCTGGCGCGGGCTTGGCCGAGGATCGCCTGCTGCGTCCGGCGGGGCAGCGCCGCGACCTGCGCCGACGTGCGGCCGAACAGCGCAACCGCAGGCGCCGCGGGCGCACTGCCCCGGCCCGGCCTGCAGGCGACGGGCGCCCCCGCCTCGCCATGCCGACCGCCTCGCCGTAATGTGATCACGCGCCGGTTGACCGTGCGGGCGTTGGGTTTGATCCTGGCCTGACGCGTCTGCAGTCCAGTTCTGGTTTGGAAGGCTAGGTCATGTTTGTTCGCCCGCTTCTTGCAGCTGTTTCCCTGATGGCGTTCTGCGCGGGGAGCCTTGCCCAGTCGCCCGCATCAGGCCCCGCCCACGTGCGCATGATCGAGTTCAGCGCCTCTTTTTCCAAGGCCCTCGACCAGGACTACGGCGTGCGTGAGGGCGAGATCCTCAAAGCTGATCTTGCCCACAGTGTTGAAACGGCGCTGCAGCGCGCTGGCGTTCCTGCCGGGGTGATTGTGGAGCTGACGATATCGGACGCGAAGCCCAACCGGCCAACGCTTGGCCAGATGACCGATCAGCCGGGGCTTTCCTACCAGAGCTTCGGCATCGGCGGAGCAACCGTGGAGGGGCGCGTTTTGAGTGCGGATGGACGTGTGCTCGCCATCCTGAAGGATCGATGGTACGAAACGGACATTGATCAGGCGTACGGCAGAAGCACCTGGGGAGACGCCAATTTCGCATTTGACCGGTTCGCCCGCAAGCTTGCGCGGGCGGTCGTGTCGAGCTGAGCGCGAGGCTAGGTCGCCTCTATGGTCAGCGTGCAGCTCTCGCCAAGCGAGGGGCGCGATACCGTGACGCGCGACAGGGTTGGGAATTGGTGGATCAGGTTGTCCATGAACCAGCGCGCCAGCTGCTCGAGGGTGGCGGTTTCAAGACCAGGGATTTCGTTCAGCAGGCGATGATCCAGCTGCCCGGCCAGAGCGCCGAGCGCACTTGATATCTGCGCGAAATCAGCAACCCAGGCGCGGTCCGGGTCAAGCGGTCCGCGGACCGCGGCCTCGACCTGAAACGAGTGGCCGTGAACCTGAAGGTAACGCGCCGTTTCCTGGCGGGCTGGGTCTTCGTGGCGCAACAGGTTGTGAGCGGCTTCGAAACTGGCGCGTTTGACGATTTCGTAGATGACGTGAGGGGCTGACACGGGACGGAGCCTAGCGGATGCCGATGATCTTGTGGGTTTGAAGTGATAGTCGCCAGATTGGATGCGCAAGACAATACGCCGCCGCGGCTGCAAGGTTTGCTGCGGCCTGAGGTCCGTCCATCGGCTGCAGGCTGAAGCGGCCGAACGCCAGCCGGGTGAAGTGCGCCGGATCGACGCCGGCCTGGGGAAACACCAGCTTCAACTCGTCCCCTGCCGTCTGCATCAGGGGCGCGTCTGCCTTGGGGCTCACGCAGATCCAGTCGATCCCGCCCGGCGCAGCGATTGTTCCATTGGTCTCAAGAGCGATTGTACACCCGCGCATTTTCAGCGCCGTGATGGCGGCTGCGTCCAGCTGCAGCAGCGGTTCCCCGCCCGTGCAGACGACGAATGGCGCCGCGTCGCTGGCGTGGGGCCAAGCGGCGAACACCGCGTCGGCGAGATCCGCCGCGGTTGCGAACCGTCCACCGCCCTCGCCATCGACGCCGACGAACTCAGTGTCGCAAAAGCGGCATACGGCCTGCGCCCGATCAGCCTCCCGGCCGGACCAGAGGTTGCAGCCGCTGAAGCGCAGGAACACGGCCGGGCGCCCGGCATGGGCGCCTTCGCCTTGAAGGGTGTAGAAGATTTCCTTGACTGCGTAGCTCACCACGATGTCCTGCGGCACTGTCACATCGAGCCGCGCCGGGGCGCGTGCTGACCCGCGCCCGTCCTGTAGGTGAAACCGCGGCCAAGGTCACGATGCGCACGCAGGCTTTGGCGCCCAGCCGGGGAGGTCGCACAGTTCGGAAGATCCACGAGCTGCGCAGCGACGGGCAAGCACGGGCAGGCAAGCACGGGCAGGCAAGCACGGGCAGGCAAGCACTGGCAGGCAAGC
>JBILMQ010000280.1:0-4625 GCA_044375455.1 Caulobacterales bacterium
GGCGATGACTCGAAGCGCCCATTTGAGATTGACGAGGCGGCGCAGCGGGTCATCGCCGCCATGGCCCGCTTCGATCATCATGTCCTGCGCGTAGCAGGCCCAGCCCTCAATGAAGGTTCCCGAACCGAGCACGGCGCGCAGCACGCTGGGATGCTTGTTGGCATGCCAGATCTGCACATAGTGACCAGGCATCGCCTCGTGGATCGACAACTCCTCAACGGAGCGTCGGTTGTATTCCCTGAGATAGGAGTCCGCCTGCTCCTGCGTCCACTCCGAGGGGATCGGCGAGACCGCGTAGAAGGTCTCCAGCCGGCGATCCAGTGGTCCTGGACTGTCACAATAGGCCACAGCGACGCCCTGCTGGAACTTCGGCATCTCGATCACCTTCACCGGGGCGTCCGGCAAGGTGATCAGATCCCGGTCGCGCACGAAACGGGTCTGGCTTGCAAGCGACGCTTCGACATCCTGGAACAGGCGCATGCGCGGCGAGCGGTCGGCGGCGGCGATCGCCAGCGCGTCCAGCACAGCCGCGCGCTTGCGGTCAGCCGACGCCGTCTCCGGCAGCGCGGCGGCGCCGCTGCGGGTCGCAAGCACGGTGCGGGCGATGTCGTACATTTCACTGGTCACCCGCTCAAGGTCGGCTTCGGCCTGTCTGCGGATGTCGGCCCTCGCCGTGGCCGCATCAACGGACCAGCGCAGCTTGGGGTCAAAAAGGGCTGCGCCCAGCCGGAAGTCGCCGGCGGCCTGCGCGATCAGGTCGGTCTCAATCCACACCTGATGCGCGCGTAGCGCCTGCCTTGCCGACTCGGCGGCGGCAAGCAGGCGAGCGCGGTCCCCCGCGCCAAGCGCGGTTGCGTTGGGCGCGATCAGCTCGTCAATGATCGCGGTCGCACCTGGGTTTTGCTTCGCCCAGGTCTGGGCATGGATGAGCGGCGTGCGTGCGGGATCAAGCTGGCTCCGCGCCTGGCTGAGAAGCTCCGGCAGCTTTTCCATGCGCGCCGCAGCCGACAGAAGACGCTCCGGCAGCGGTGCAAAATCGCGCGCCATCAGCGCGTACAGCGAGCCGCCCACCAGGTCGGAATACACCAGCGGGTCCCACGCCCAGTCCTGCAGGGCGTTGGCGCTGAAGTCAGCAGCGGCGAGGGCGTCCCGCAGCATCAGGGCGTCGAGCTGATTGTCCGAAGTGAGTTGGTCCAGCTCGAGCGCGCGCAGCGCGGCGTGCGTCTCGGCAGTCACGGCGGTGCGCGCGGCGCGACCGGAAGGGCTCATGTCGGTGAGTTCGGAATCGAAGGCGTGATCCCCAAGCGCGGTCGCCCAGGATGGCCGGGTGCGGGCGCTGTCCTTCAGCCATTTCGCGCTGAGGGCTTCGAACGCCGCATTGGCTTGCCGCGCGCCATCCGGTCTGAGGCCGGCTGTGCTGCAGGCGGACACGGATGCAAGACCTGTGGTCGCGGCGAACGCTGCGCCCAGTTTGAGGGAGTCGCGGCGGGAAACAAAGGGCATGGCGGTCGGATCCTGGCCTGGAGCGGATGACACAAGCCCCGACGCGCCGTCCGGGTCAAGCCGCGCGTTTCCATCGCCCGCCGAGGTCAGGCCGGGCGCGCAGGAGCGTCAGCCGCCATCCCCCGCGTCAGGCTTTCGCGAAAGTGATCGGGATCTTGAGGTAACGCGCGCCATTGGCGTCGGGCGGAGGCAGATTGCCCGCGCGCATGTTGACCTGCACAGCCGGCAGAAGCAGCGCCGGCGCCTTCAAAGTCGCGTCGCGCGCTTGGCGCATGGCGACGAAACCTGCTTCGTCCACGCCGTCGTGAATATGAACGTTGCCCGCCCGCTGGTCCGCCACGGTCGCAAGCCAGGCAAACGTATCACGGCCGGGCGCTTTGTAGTCGTGGCACATCCACAGGCGCGTCTCAGCCGGCAGCGACAAAAGTCTGCGGATCGAGCGATAGAGCATTGCAGCGTCGCCGCCTGGAAAATCCGCGCGCGCCGTGCCGTAATCCGGCATGAACAGCGTATCTCCGACAAACACATCCTGCGTGCCGATCTTCCAGGAAATGCACGCCGGCGTGTGGCCAGGCGTATGGATCGCCTCGATCGTCAACGCCCCCAAAGCGAAAGCATCCCCGTCCTTAGCAAGGATGTCGAACTCAGCGCCCGTCAGGGACACGTCCTGCGCATCGAACACGGGCCGGAAAATCGCTTGCACCTCGCACACCGCGGCGCCAATGACGACCAGCGCGCCGGTCTCAGCCTTGATCCACGGCGCGGCGGACAAATGATCTGCGTGGACATGCGTTTCAAGCACATACCGGACCGTTGCACCGTCCGCATGCGCCGCTTCCAGCACCTTCGCGGCTGACCTGTGGCGAACCGCGCCGCTGGCGTGATCGTAATCAAGCACCGGGTCGATGATGGCCGCCGCCTTGGTGGCCGGATCGACGACCAGATAGGTCACCGTGTACGTGGGTTCGTCAAAAAAGGCTGTGATTGTGGGCGACATTGCCAGTTGACTCCATGCACCCAGCCAAAATATTAGAGGTTACTGATTTAGGCAAGGCTTATATAAAGGCGCTGGCGCACGGAGCTTGCAATGTCCTTGTCTCAAGCGTCTTTCCAAGCCCCAGACGCAAAGTCTGGCCCCCCGCCAAGCCCCAAGTCGTCTGGCCCGGAACATGCTCCAGGGCTGGCGCCAGAGCCTGGGCCTGGCGCGGCTCCTTGCGTGATGGCTCACAAGGCCGCCGCGGCTGCGCGGGCGCCAAGGCCATCGCTGATCCAAAGGCGGCGGTCATCACCTCCACCTTGTACGCCCGTGTTTTGCCACCCGAAATCAGCCGACCCGACAAAAGCATAAGGAGTCGCCATGAAAACGATTTCTCCCCGCGACGCCAAAACCCTGATCGCGCAGGGCGCCGTGCTTGTGGATATACGCGAGGCCGATGAGCATGCCCGCGAGCGCATTCCCGGCGCCCGTTCCTCGCCCCTGTCGACAGGCGCGTTTCAGGCGCCGCAGAACGGCGTCGCCGTCGTCCACTGCAAGAGCGGGAACCGCACCCGCATGAATGCGCCTGCTTTGCGCGCCGCCGCACAGGGCGCGGCCTGCGAAGTCTATCTGCTGGAGGGCGGCATCGACGCCTGGAAGGCTGCAGGCCTGCCGATCGAGAAAAACCGGAAAGCCCCGATTGAGATCATGCGGCAGGTCCAGATCACGGCAGGAGGGCTGGCGCTCCTCGGTTTCGTGCTGGGCCTGACGGTGAACCCCGCTTTCCATGCCCTGTCCGGTTTCATCGGCGCTGGTCTTCTGTTTGCAGGCGCAAGCGGGTGGTGCGGCATGGCGAAACTCCTTGCGGTGATGCCGTGGAACCGGTCTGGCGCGTGATGCAATGACGCCCGACGCGTTTCATCTCGCCGCAGCACTGGCCTCAGGCGCGTTGATCGGGGCGATCCTGACGCTGCTTGGCGCAGGCGGCTCGATCCTTGCCGTGCCGTTGCTCCTCTTCTTCGTCGGCGTCTCTGATCCGCATACGGCGATCGGCACCGGCGCAGCGGCAGTCGCAGCCAACGCCATGATGGCGCTCTGGCGTCACGCGAGGGCGGGCAATGTGCGCTGGCCCTGCGGGCTCGTCTTCGCCGGCGCCGGCGTGGTCGGGGCGTATTTCGGAGCCGTGCTCGGCAAGGCGATCGACGGTCAGAAACTCCTGATGCTTTTCGGCGCTGTCATGGTCGTGATCGGCGCCATGTCCCTGCGCGGCGGCCCGGAAGGCGCACTGGCTGAGGCAGTCCGCATGACGCGCGCCAACGCCTCGGTTCTGGCGCCGCGCCTGTCGCTGTCGGGTTTCAGCGTCGGCGCGGTCTCAGGGTTTTTCGGCATCGGCGGCGGCTTTCTGATCGTGCCAGGCCTGATGATCGCCGCCGGTCTGCCCATGGGGCTCGCCATGGGAACCTCGCTGGTCGCCGTCGTCGCCTTTGGTTTGACGGCGCTTGCGAGTTACGCCTCGTCTGGATTTGTCAACTGGCCGGTCGCCGCCCTGATGACGCTTGGTGGATTGGCAGGCGCCATGGCCGGCGGGGCCGCTTCGCAGCGGCTTTTGAAGAACCGCAAGGCCATGGGCCTGATCTTCGCCGGAGTGGTGATGACAACAGGCGTTTATGTCGCGTGGCGGGGCTGGTCGGCCTGACCCGGGCTACGCCAATCCAGTCGCGGCCCGCGCGGGGCTCGTCCTGCCAATGAGGGCCGTAGTGCGACTGTTGGCGGCGGGATCATGACCATGGCAAAGCGCAGCGTGCTCCAGCGTGGAGATCGGCCGTTCAGTCCCGCACGGCGATGGGCGATCCTGTCGCCATGCCCCGCGAGTCCACACCTCGCCCGCCCACCGCATCGGAGCAGCTGGAAGCACTGCCTGGAGACCCGTGGCCGTTTCCCGGTCGACCGCCGAGGCACGACCTTTCGACATGGACCGTCACCGACGGCTGGCCCGAGAACACTCCCGGTACGGAAGCCGAGGTGGACGTGTTCGAGGCATGGTTCGGCGATCATCTTCAATGAGCTGTTCGGGCCATGCCGATGAGGTGAGCAGGAGACACCGCCCATGACCGAGCCGCTGCGCGCCGCCATCTATCTGCGCGTC
>JBILMQ010000281.1:0-4623 GCA_044375455.1 Caulobacterales bacterium
ACAGGGCGGGCGGGGCGTCTGGCGGACGCCCGCCCGCCGCATCCTGCGGAGGCGCCAGGGTCCAGACCCCAGGCTCCAAATCCTGAGACCCAAATCTGAAGACCCAGATCTCGGAACCCAGATCTCAGAACCCAGATCTCAGAACCCAGCTCTCAGAACCCAGCTCTTGGAACCCATAGCTTCGGGCAGAACTCCCGGCGCTTCAGTGGCTGGGCGCGCTTGATATGCTGCGCCGGCGTGTGCTTCACGCTACGCAGAACCACGCACCCCATCGGTCCATGGGGCGCGCCGTGCTATACGCACTCGGGTATCGATCACGCAGTTGATCGCGTGCTGCCTTCCGGCGCCGCCGGACAGCCGATCCCGGTCAGCCGATCCCGGTCAGCCGATCCCGGTCAGCCGATCCCGGTCAGCTGCCACGACTTGTCACACGGGTGCGAGAGATCCTGGTCGCACGCGCGCTGGAGAGACGCCATGGCGAAACATCGCACGTCAGCTCACGGCCCCGAGGGCGCCTATCACGACCTGAGCCCGCTCTGGCTAAAATGGACAGCCGGTCCTCTCGCCCCAATGTCAGGCCTGCTGCTCTGGGAACGCGTCGCGCGGGCGCAGCTTGAGCTGCAGCGTCAGGTCAGCGACGCGGTGCGCACGGCAGTGCGCCGACAGCAGGATGCGGCCTTGGCGATCATCGACACTCTGGTGCTTGACGCGTCGGCACAGAGCCCGAGGGCGATGCCTGAAGCGCTGTGGGCCGCCTCGGGCGCCTTTGCGCGGGCATGGCGCGACATCGCCCGACAGAGCCTTGCCTCGCCGGCAGGACCCGACGATGCTGCACCCCCTCCACCGCAACGGCGGATCGCGCGCGTGACGGATCGTTAAGGGCGCCCTTACCCGGACATGCGATCCTGGGTCATGCCTGTCGCCTACCCAAATGACCTCCGGGCGCTGACGACGCTGCGTTTCGTGGCTGCGGCGTGGCTCCTTGCCTACCAATTCCGCGATCGGCTCGGGCTTGACCTCGGCGCGGTGTCGGGAACCATCGCGCGCGGCAGCCTGGGGGTGGACCTGTTCTTTATCCTGTCTGGCTTCATCCTTGCGCACGTCTATGCCGGGAAGGTGGAGAGCCGGAGCTACGCCCACATCGACTTCCTGGTGAATCGGATCGCGCGGGTCTATCCGCTGCATCTTGCGACCCTGGCGGCGATGCTCATTCTGTGGGCCGGAGCCAGAATGCTGGGCGTGAGTTTTCCGGAGGACGCCTTCAAGCTCACCGATCTGCCGGCCCATCTGGCGATGGTTCATGCCTGGGGCTTCACCGAAACGGTTGGCTGGAATTTTCCAAGCTGGTCGATCAGCGCCGAATGGTTTGCTTATCTTCTGTTTCCCCTGTTTGCCGGACTCTGGCTCGCCTTTGGCCGGCGACCGCTCCTTGGCTTAGTGGCCGCCTTTGCCCTGCTGCTCGTTTGCTACGCGGCCGGGGAGTGGATTTTCGGGCGCGACTTCACTGACCTGACGGCGCAGAATGGCGCTCTGCGGATCGTCCCATCCTTCGCCATTGGGGTTGCGCTCTATCTGACCGGGCGACGCCATCGCCTGGCGGAGGGCTGGGCTTGGCCGCTCGCAGGCCTGGCCCTGGCTGGGGTCGTTGTGACGACATCCTTCAACCTTGAGTCCCTGTGGGCCTGGCCAGGCCTCGCGCTGGCCGTCTTCGCCCTCGCCGACGTTGCGCGCCAGGGACGTGACGGCGCATTTGGCGGACGCTGCGCAGTCTACTGCGGAGAAATCTCCTACGCCATGTATATGGTCCATCTGCCCGTGGACATTGTCTACTTCGAGGCGGTCGCCCGGTTCGGCGTGTCCGAGGACAGCCCCCTCGCCGTTCGCCTCGTCGCATGGATCGGCGTGTTCGTCGCCGTGATCATTGCCGCTGCAGTCGCGCACCACTCAATCGAGCGTCCGGCCCGGGAGCGGATCCGCGACTGGTGGATGCGCCGGCGCACGCGCCTGCAAGCCGCACGGACGACGTGAGCGCGAGCGGCGACGGTCGTGGGGCAAAGCGTCCCCCCGGCCAATTTGGTCCCCCCGGCCAATTTGGTCCCCCCGGCCAATGAGTTCCACCGGGGTGGGCGCCTCAGCGCAGGCAATGCCGCCGCCCTCACCGGCGTGCGGCAGATGCTGAGGCCGCCCTCAGGCTTTCCTGGTCCTGTCGATCGCCTGCCGGCTCACAGTCCAAAGCGGCCACGGCTTTGATCTGCCCCAGCCTCATATCCCATCGGCGGCGGTCTGGCGCATCGGCCAAGTTGGCGCATGCCGCCGGACGATTGGCGGACCCGATCGTGGGGCTGACATCCGGCGCACCTCTCCGTATCGGCATGGCCGGGGTCTGCGGGCGAGGCCCTCGCCAAACGCACTGCGACAGCGCCCGGTCAGCCAGGGCAACGCAAGACGGCTTTTGCTGTTCGCAGGCGTCCCTCACATGCGCCCGCCATGGACAGGCGGTGGAATGCTGCCTAGCTTCCCCCCTCAGGCCCCGACAGGACATCACGTGATGCGAATTGGCGCCGTCGCCCATGTTCTCGGGGCCTATGCGGCTGCGCGATGGCGCACCCGCCGGCTGACGGGCCGGGATGCGATCGCCGTCTATCAGCGCCGCCGCCTGAACCGTCTTCTGCATCACGCCGCACGGCATCTGCACTACTACCGAGGCTATGCGGGCCGGCCGTTTGAGCAGTGGCCCTTGATCGACAAGGCGGAACTTCTCGCACACTTCGCACAGATGAACCGCCCCGGGTTGACCCTTGAGGCCGTGAAGACCGTGTTGGCGCGCGGGGGCGACCGCCTGGCGGGTCATCTCGTCGGCATGAGCACCGGGACCAGCGGAAACCGCGGCTACTATGTCATCTCCCAGGCTGAACGCTTCGTCTGGCTGGGGACACTCCTCGCGAAAGCGCTTCCCGACGCCCTGTGGACGCAACACCGGGTCGCGCTGGCATTGCCCGCATTCTCCGGCCTCTACAAATCCGCCGCCGCCGGCAGCCGCATCGCTCTGGAGTTTTTTGACCTGGCGGCGGGGCCCGAAAGCTGGGTGGACGCGCTGCGCGAGTTTTCGCCCGACACCATTGTCGCCCCGCCCAAGGCGTTGCGCTGGCTCGCCGAGCGGGGCGCGCTTGGCGGCGCCAACATCTTTTCGGGGGCCGAGGTGCTCGACCCGCTCGACCGGCGGGTCATCGAAGCCGCGACAGGGACGCGTGTGCGCGAGATTTACATGGCGACCGAGGGCCTGTTCGGCGTCAGCTGCAGGCATGGCGTGCTGCATCTCGCCGAGGATGTCGTGCATTTCGACTTCGTTCATCCGGACGCCGGGACCCAGCTCGTCTGCCCCATCGTCACGGATTTCACCCGGCGCGCCCAGGGTATGATCCGATATCGGATGAATGATCTGCTGGAGCTTGATCCCGCCCCGTGCCCGTGCGGCTCGGCGCTTCAGGCGGTTCGCCGGATAGAGGGGCGCAGCGACGACGCCTTTCTGCTTCTCGACCAGACCGGTGAGCAAAGGCTGGTCACGCCGGACGTCTTGCGCAACGCGGTGGTTGACGCAGATCCGGCGATCCTCGATTTTCGTGTCATCCAGACAGGCCAATCGCAGATTGTCGTTCAGCTACCCGCTGGGCCGGCCAATGGGCTCGACGGCGCAGTCGGGACACGGGTCAGGGAGTCTCTGGCGGCGGCGCTTGCCCGGCGCAATCTGTATGCTGACATTGTCATCCGGCGCGGCATCAAGGCCGATTACACGCGCAAGCTGCGCCGGGTGCAGCGTCAATGGTCGCCGGCCCGCGAGCCGGTCTGAGGCGACCGCGCCGTCAGCGGCGCTGGAGCTGTGTTCCGGTGGGTCACGCCGTCTGCAGACGGCGTGACCGGGCGCCGGCAGCACGGATCTGTCTGCGAACGCGCGCTCTCGTTATGGCGCAGAGGGCCTCAGCGCGATCTCCGCCGCGCGTTCAGGGCAGTGGCACGGCGTCAGACGCAGATCGGGGTTGCGCAGCATCAGACAGTGCAGGGCGTGAAGGGTGGCGCGGGTCTGCCGCGTGTCGCCCAGCCAGCCGGATGAAAAGGCGGGCGCCGGGCGGTTGCGCCGGATCGCCTCCAGCGACCACGCAGCATCGGCAACCAGCAGGTGCAGACCCCAACGTGCATCCCGCAGCGCCAGGCCCCAATGGCCGGGACAATGACCGGGCAGTTCGACGCCAAGCAGGGACCCGTCGCCCAGAATATCCGCTCCGACGTCAAGGGGTGCAAAATCTGGCGCAAGCGCCGTCGCACGCGCCGCCTCGAAGAAGCGGGCGCGCGCACGAAGATCGGCCGGCAGCAATGTCGGCAACAGGCCGCGCCGGGTCGCCGCGAACCGCCCGTGCGCGGCCAGATCGTCGAGCCCCGCTTTGGCGCAATGGATCGCTGCATTTGGAAATGCGTGCAGCCCGGCGACATGATCGCCGTGAAAATGCGACAGGATCACATGTCGAACAGTCGCTGGATCGTAGCCCAGCGCGCGGCACTGACTGGCGGCATCGGCCCCTTGCGGCAGGCGGACCGGGGTCGTCCATCGGTACAGCGCTTCCGGCAGGG
>JBILMQ010000054.1:0-15625 GCA_044375455.1 Caulobacterales bacterium
TGAACGCCGTCGTTCCGCCGGCGGAGCTGGCGCTTCAGCTCCAGCTGATGGCCGCGCTCGCCAGCGATCCCGGCTACCGTCCCGAGGCGTTCGAGCAATTCGCCCAGTCGATCGCCGTCTGGTATCCAACGCTCGGGTCCACACCGCAGGGCGTTCTCGGGCGCGATCTCGGGCGCATTGTGCACAGCGGCGATCCGCGCTGGGGCGTGCCTCTCCTGGCCGAGATCCAGGCCCGCACGCCGGCCGAGATCCGGGCCGTCCTGAACACCGCGATGCTGTACGGGCCGATGGAGATCTCCATCGTGGGCGACGTCGATGTGGACGCGGCAATCGGGGCCGTGGCGCGAACGTTCGGTGCGCTGCCGGCGCGCACGGGCGCCTTTGACCTGACCCGCAACGCCTCAGACGTGCGGTTTCCCGCGCCGCCAGGCGCGCCGATCGTGTTGACCCACACCGGCGACGCGGACAAGGCGGCCGTCGCGGTGAGCTGGCCTGGGATCGACGAAACCGACTTGCGTCAGGCTCGCGTGCTGCGCCTTCTGCGCGACGTGTTCGACGTGAAGATGACCGATGAGGTGCGCGAGCGTCTCGCCGCGACGTACTCGCCGGGCGTGACGGCAAGCGCATCGGACATTTTTAGAGGATACGGCTATGTGCAGGCGACGGTGGATGCGCGCGCCAGCGACGTCGAGGCTGTGCTTGCCGCAATCTCGGACGTGGCGTCGCGCATGCGCGCCGGCGAGATCTCGACCGATGAATTCGAGCGGGCGCGCACACCGCTTCTGGAGCAGATCAACCAGCGCTTCGAACGCAACGGCTACTGGCTTGACGTGCTGTCGCAATCGCAATCCCGACCCGGCTGGCTGGACCGGACACGGACGATCAAGCAGGATTACGCTGGCATAACCCTGGACGACGTGAAGGCGCTTGCCGCCCGGATCTTTGTCCCGGAGAAGGCTGTGACAGTCAAAGTGCTGGCGGGCGCGCCGCCGGCGGGAACGCAAGCGGACCCAGCGCGTCAGGCCGGACAATGAGTTGAAGGGAGAGCAGTGATGAGATTTCCCCGAATGAATTTTGCCCGGATGAGGCGGCCGAAGTCCCTGCTGCCACAGCTTCTGCTGGCCTGCGCGATCGCCGCGGCGCCCCCCGGGCTCGCGCTGGCGCAGCCGGCGGGCGGCGAGCCGGTCACGCGCATTGAGCGCGGCCAGCTCGTCATGGAGGGCGTTCCTGAAGCCCCGGAGACGGCCAGGGAGCGCCTGCTGCAGTACAACAATGTGCGCGCGGCGGCCTTTGCCGACTTCACGGCTGACGGAAACGTGTTGATCACCACACGGTTCGGCGACGTGGCCCAGCTGCATGAGATCGCAGCGCCGCTCGGCATGCGCCGTCAGCTGACTTTCTACCCCGAACCGATCACCGGCGCATCGACCCGCCCGGACGGATCGAATGATCTGGTTTTCGTCAAGGACAGGGGCGGCGACGAGTTCTTTCAGGGCTTTGTGTTCGACCGCGCCAGTGGACGTGCGACGGCGTTCACCGAAGCCGGCACGCGCAATGAGGGGCTCGTCTGGTCGCGCGATGGCAAGATCGCCTACTGGGCGGTGGCGCGCTCCGGCCAGGGGCAGCGGGAGATCGTCGCCGGCGATCCGTCCCGTCCTGAAACCCGCAAGGTGGTGACGCGCGGCCCCTCCGGCCTGTCCGTGATCGACGTGTCGCCGGACGGCAACCGCCTGCTGCTGGGCGAGTATGTGTCAGTCACGAAGTCGCGGCGGATGATCTTCGACCTTGCGGTCGGGACGTCTGTCGAGATCGCCGCCGCTGCCGACGGGAGCGACGTCTCGATGGATGGAGGACGTTTCTCGGCTGACGGCAAGACGGTGTTTCTGGTTTCAGACGAAGGCGCCGAGTTCGCGCGCCTCGTGCGGATCGATCTCGCCACCGGGGCGCGCACCGTCCTGTCGGGCGACCTGTCATGGGATGTGGAGAGGTTCGAGCTGAGCCGCGACGGCCGGGTGATCGCCTACTCGGTCAATGAAGGCGGTCTGTCGCGGCTGAAACTGATGGATGCGCGCAGCGGGCGCGCGCTGCCTGCCCCGGATCTTCCCCAGGGCGTCCTCACCGGCCTGGGTTTCGACAGGGACGGCCGGCGTCTGGGCTTGTCGCTGTCCACGCCGTCCTCGCCGGGCGACGTGTGGGTTTATGACCTGCGCGCCCGCAAATTGGTGCGCTGGACCGAAAGCGAGATCGGCGGTCTGGCGCCGCAGCGCTTCGCGTCACCCTCGCTGATCACCTATGACAGCTTCGACGGGCGACAGATTCCGGCGTTCCTCTACACCCCTGACCGGCCGGGACGCCATCCCGTCATCATCACGATTCACGGTGGCCCGGAGGGCCAGTCGCGGCCGAACTTCTCACCGTCCGCGCAGTACTGGGTGAATGAGCTCGGAGCGGCCGTGCTGGCGCCAAATGTGCGGGGATCGACCGGATACGGGAAAACCTATGTCGGTCTCGACAATGGGTTCAAGCGTGAGGACTCGGTAAAGGACATCGGGGCCCTGCTCGACTGGATCGCCCGGCAGCCGAACCTGGACCCCTCGCGGGTTGTGGTCTACGGCGGCAGCTATGGCGGGTACATGGTTCTGGCCTCGCTCACCCACTTCAACGACCGCCTCGCCGGCGGAGTCGACATCGTGGGCATCTCAAATTTCGTGACCTTCCTTGAGAATACCCAGGGATACAGGCGGGATTTGCGCCGGGCTGAGTACGGCGACGAGCGTGATCCGGCCATGCGCGCGCATCTGGAGCGGATCTCGCCGCTGAACAACGCGACGAAGATCACGCGGCCCCTGTTCATCATCCAGGGTCTCAACGATCCGCGCGTGCCGGTGAGCGAAGCCGAGCAGATGCTCGCCAAAGTGCGCTCCGGCGGCGGTCCGGTCTGGTACCTGATGGCCAAAGACGAGGGCCATGGCTTCGCCAAGAAAACCAACCGCGACTTCCAGCGTGAGGCGGAAACAATGTTTTTCGCGAAGGTGTTCGGACTGACGCTCGAGTGAGCCAGGCCTGAGGCGCCGGCGCGCCGTTGTTTCGCCGCGCGCGTGGATTTGCTATGGGCCGATCAGGCGCATGGTCGATGACGCAGCGCCCCAGCGTTATGGAAAGGCGCGCATGCCAGTGGGCGCGACAATCGACCAGAGGCCGGCGGGGATCCAATGGGAGCCGCGCCGGCTTGTGTCCCTGGAGGCCGCGCGTCGGCGCAGCAGGCGCGTCGGCTGGCTGCGTCTGATTTTCATCGCCGGCGCGCTTGCGGCAAGCGCGGCTCTCGTCGGCGCTGTGGTCCTGTCGGGCCTGCGCGGCTCGGATGGGCGGGGCGTCGGCGCTGTCGAAGCAGACCGCACTGTGCGGATGGTCAATCCGCGGTTCACCAGCCGCAACAGTACGGGCGCGGTGATGCAGGTCACGGCCCAAAGCGCGGCGCGCCGGATCGGGGACCCGCACCTGATCGATCTGACGGGGCCGGTGCTGATCTCAGAGGACGGGGTGCGCGTAGAGGCCGCCTCGGGAGTCTATGACACCGAAAGCGAGGCGGTTGAGCTCATGGGCGCAGTCAAATTCGCCGACGCCAGCGGCTACGCGTTCGAGTCGGATCGCGCAAGCATGCAGCTGAGCGAGAACAGAGTTTTTGGCCGGTCGCCGGTTCGCGGCGCCGGACCGCTTGGACAGTTGCGCGCAGACTCGTATGAAATACGCGACGGTGGCGACGTGGTGGTTCTCCGCGGCAATGTGCGCGCCACGCTGCCCGGTAACCGATAACCGCGGCCGGACAGCGGGTGCTTGACGACAGACCTGCGCAGCCTGGGCTGTCGGAACCGGGTCACTCGCGATAGGTATGCCGGGGCAGGTTGATCAGGGTCGACCGGGGACGCAGCCATGGGATGCACAGGATGAGACAGGCTAGGACGAGACAGGCTAGGACGAGACAGGCTGGGACGAGACAGGCTGGGACGAGACAGGCTGGGACGAGACAGGCCGGGACGAGACAGGCCGGGACGAGACAGGCCGGGATGAGACAGGCAATACAGAGAGTCCTCGCCGCAGCACTGATCGCCGGTGCGTGTGGGACGCCGGGCGCGCTGGCGCAGATTGCGCGCCAGGGCGGACCTATCGACATCACGTCCGAGGAACTGCAAGTGCTTGACGCGGAGCGGGCGGCGATCTTCATCGGCAATGTCGACGCCAGACAGGGCGACGCGCGCCTGCAGACCCAGCGCCTGCGCGTCGAGTTTGCACCGGGCAGCGGCGGCCAGGGCCTCGGGGCCAGTTTCGGTGAGATCCAGCGCCTGATCGCTGAAGGTCGCGTCTTTTATACGACGCCGCGGGAGAAGGCGGCCGGCGACCGCGGCGTCTACAATGTCGAAACGGACGAGATCACCCTGACAGGCAATGTGGCCGTGACGCGCGGCGACAATGTCATCGCAGGCGACAAGATCATCATCGACGTGCGCGGCGGGCGCACAACAATCAGCTCTGATCAGGCGCCGACGAACGGGGCGCCCAAGCGCGTGCGCACAGTGATCGTGCCAGGTCAGGCGCCGCAGCCACAGCGCCCGCCGGGCTGACCGCAAGCCAGAGAAAGCGCCCAGCGATGGACGGACGTCGGAAATCTTTGCGCCCAGGCCTTGGGTCCGTGCAGGAGTCCCAGGAGGGCCTCGCAGCGCGCGACATCCGCAAGTCGTTTCGCGGCAGACCGGTGGTGCGGGGGGTGTCCTTGAGCCTTCGCCGCGGCGAGGTGCTGGGGCTTCTCGGGCCCAACGGCGCCGGCAAGACGACGTGTTTCTACATGATCACCGGCCTGATCTCGGTTGATTCCGGCGCGATCCTGATCGACGGGCAGGATGTCACGAGCCTGCCGATGTTTCAGCGCGCCCGCCTGGGACTTGGCTATCTGCCGCAGGAGGCGTCGATCTTTCGCGGGATGAGCGTGGAAGAAAATATCATGGCGGTGGTGGAGCTCGTGGAGAAAACCGCCGCGGCGCGCGCCGAGCGCGTTGAATCTTTGCTCGATGAGTTATCGATTGGCCATGTGCGCAAGCAGCCAGCCACCTCTCTCTCAGGAGGAGAGCGCCGGCGTGTGGAAATTGCGCGCGCCCTCGCCTCGCGCCCGTCCTTCATGCTGCTGGATGAGCCCTTCGCCGGGATCGACCCCAAGGCGATCGAGGACATTCGCGGGCTGGTGAGCTATCTGCGCGGACGCGGCATCGGAATCCTGATCACCGACCACAACGTGCGCGAGACCCTGGATCTGGTCGACAGGGCGGCGATCATCGCAGACGGCAGCGTCCTGTTCGAGGGCGCGCCCGCCGAGGTTCTGGTCAATCCGGATGTGCGCCGGGTGTATCTGGGCGAACGCTTTCAGGCCTAGCCGACGGGCGTCAGGCGCAGCGCTGCCGCCGCATCGCACCAATCTTGCGCCCTTGCGTTCATTCTGTCTTAGGCTGGGCCTGCAAGTCTTGGGCCGCCGACCGTACATCCCCATATTCCGGTCGACGGAACGGAGATCCGGCCGCATGGCCATGGCACCGCGCCTCGAAGCCCGCCAGACGCAGGCTCTGGTGATGACGCCGCAGCTGCAGCAGGCGATCAAGCTGCTGCAGCTGTCCAATGTCGAACTCGCCCAATTCATTGAGGAGGAACTGGAGCGCAATCCGCTGCTGGAGCGCGATGAACGCGACGAGGCGTCCGGCGAGCCGCGCGACGTGGAAAGCGCACCCCGCGATGAAAGCGAACACGAGGTATCGCTGGCAGGCGACGGAAACGACGGCGATGCAGCTGCAGCGATGGACGCCGACTACGAGGCGCTGCATCCGGAGGACAGCGCCAGCGACGCCGCCGCCGCGCCGGAGGCGGCCCCGCTGGCCGACTGGTCGCGCACCGGATCTGGCTCGGTGGAGGATCCCTCCGGACTTGAGGACTCGCTGGCCCGGGAAAAATCGCTGACGGACCACCTCGAGGAACAGCTGCTCATGGCGTCGCATACGCCCGCCCAGCGGCTGATCGCCGCCGCACTGTTCGACGCCACCGACGACAGCGGATATCTGCGTGCGGATCTGCAGGAAGTCGCCGACCGGCTCGGCTGCGCCCTGGCTGACGTTGAGCAGACCTTGGCGCTGTGTCAGACATTCGAACCAACCGGGATCATGGCGCGGTCACTGGCGGAGTGCCTGACGCTGCAGCTCAAGGAGCGCGACCGATTTGATCCGGCGATGCAGCGGCTCGTGGCGCATCTTGACCTGCTGGCGCGTGCGGACTTCCAGAAACTTGAAACCCTGTGCGGAGTCGACGGCGACGACCTGATGGACATGATCGGCGAAATCCGGTCGTTGTCGCCGCGCCCCGGGGCCGCATTCGGCGCAAGCGACGCGCAGACAGTGATCCCGGACGTGTTCGTGCGCGAGGCGCAGGGCGGGGGCTGGCTCGTCGAACTCAACACCGAGACGCTGCCGCGCGTGCTGGTGAACCAGCGCTACTTCGCACAGGTGCACGCCGCCGCACGGCGCGAAGATGAGAAGACTTTCATCACCGAATGTGCGCAGAACGCGAACTGGCTGATCAAGTCGCTCGACCAACGCGCACGCACGATCCTCAAGGTCGCGCGCGAGATCGTGCGTCAGCAGGACGGTTTTCTGGCCTTCGGGGTGCGCCACCTGCGTCCACTGAACCTGAAGACGATCGCCGATGCGATCGACATGCATGAATCCACTGTCTCGAGGGTCACGTCCAACAAGTTCATCGCCACCCCGCGCGGCGTGTTTGAGCTGAAGTATTTCTTCACCGCGGCGATCGCCGCCACGGATGGCGCGGAAGCGCATTCCGCAGAGGCCGTGCGCGATAGGATCAAGGCGCTGATTGATAACGAAAACCCGCTCGACACGCTCTCAGATGACAAAATTGTAGAGTTTCTCCACGAGGCAGGCGTTGAAATCGCCCGTCGGACCGTGGCCAAATACCGGGAGGTTTTGCGCATCCCGTCCTCAGTCCAGCGCCGACGACTGGCGTTGCGGGCCGGCTGAAGACGCCTGCGCACTGACCAACCGCGGTCCGGCGCCGGCTGTCCCTGGACCGGCGGGGCCGCCTCGCAGAGGAGCAATGACATGGCGATTGCTGGCGCGGCAGTGCAATCTCCCCCGTTGGCCATTCAGGTCGCCGGACGCAAAATTGATGTTGGCGACGCGTTGCGTGGCCGGATCGGCCTTGAAATGGCGCAGGTCGTCGAGAAGTTTTTCGGTCGCGCTACGGAAGGCGCTGTGACAGTGAGCCGGGAAGGCCACGGCTTCGAAGTCGACTGTCTGGTCCGTCTTCCGTCAGGGATCACATTGCAGGCGCAGGGATTTGGGAGCGACGCCCATGCAGCCTTCGCCCAGAGCCTTGAGAAGCTTGAAAAGCGCATCAAGCGCTACAAACGCCGCTTGCGAAATCACCATAACGCACATAAGCAGCCGCTTCCGGCGGAGGCGGCCTCCGCCTTCATCCTGCAACCGCCCGCAGAGGACGATGCGGCCGATGATGGCGGGGGTGGCCACAGCAACGCCGGTCACGGCGAGGCGGAAGATGGGAGCGGGCGGCTCGGCGACTTTGTGCCTGAGACAGAACCGGGCCCTGCAATCGTCGCGGAGACCACTGTGCAGGTGACAACCATGACTGTAGGGATGGCGGTGTTGCAGCTTGAGGTAACTGATGCGCCGGCTCTGCTGTTTCGCAACGCGGCGCATGGCGGACTCAATATGGTCTATCGTCGCCCCGATGGGAACATCGGTTGGGTGAACCCGAAATAGGGCGCGCCGCCGCCTCAAACAATCATAGGACCGCACATGGGCGAGATTGGCGAATTGGTGTTGCCGGAGGCCATCTTGCCTGCGCTGGAGGCTGACAGCCGCCAGGCGGCGCTGCGCACACTGTGCGCGTCAGCGGCTCAAGCGCTCGGGTTGCACCCCAGGCTGGTGTATGACGCCGTCATGGAGCGGGAGAGCCTCGGGGGCACCGGCGTGGGAGAGGGCGTCGCCATTCCGCATGCGCGCCTGCCTGCTCTCGACCATCCGGTCGGCGCCTTTGCGCGCCTGACCGTGCCAGTGGACTTCGACGCGGTGGACCAGCGTCCGGCGGATCTCGTGTTCATGCTGCTGGCGCCAGCGCACGCCGGGGCTGACCACCTGAAAGCCCTGTCGAAAGTCAGCCGGGCGTTCCGGCGGCCCGAGTTTCGCGAGCGCCTGCGCGCAGCCCACACGCGCGAAGCGGTCCTTGCCCTGTTCAGGCGCCCTGCTGAAAGCGAAGCCGCCTGATCAGGCTTGGCCGGGAGCCGCTGCCTCAGCGGCCCGTCGCAGCCGCCCAGGGCAAAGGACCAAACTCGCCATTGGCGCGTGGATTGGCGGCGCGCGCCCGGAACACATCGGCGCGGGTGATCACCGCTGCAGCCTCGTCCGGTTTAAGCTGGCGTTGGAGATCCCCGACCTTGGCGGCCGCCTCGCGGTCGCCATTGTTGGCGGCGACGCGAAACCAATAGAGCGCCTCCGTCTGGTTGCGGGTCACGCCCTGGCCCTCGGCGAAGAGCACGGCGAGATTGTATTGGCTGTCGGCCAGACCGAACTCGGCGGCCTTGCGGAACCATTCAACGGCCGCCGCATAGCTCTGCGGAACGCCCTCGCCTTGGGCATAGTAGACGGCGAGGTCATGCATCGCCTTGCGATTGCCGGCGAAGGCCGCCCGTTCGGTCCAGCGGCGCGCCTCGGCAAGGTCTTTCGGGACACCCTCGCCACGTTCATGCAATTTCGCGAGACGGTACTGCGCCGCCGCCAGGCCCTGCGCCGCGGCCTTGCGGACCAGATTGGCGCCAAGCAGGGCGTCGCCGTCGCGCAGGCGTTGCAGTCCCATCTGGAACTGCGCCACGGCATCGCCGCTGGCGGCTGCCTGTTCAAGAGTCACGCTGCCAGGCGGGCCGGCCTGCAGCGAGGAGAGGGACGCGAGCGCCTGGGTTCTGGCCCCGGCAACCTCGCGCGCCGGGGCGACCGGCAGACTGCGTCCAGCCGGCGGCGCCGGCGCGCCAGCGCGGGGGGCGGCGGATGCTGCGGTCTGGGCAGGGGTCTGAGGCGCCGCCTGAGCGGCGACCGCAGGAGCAGATTGGGGGGAGGCGGTCTGGGGCGTCGCCTCAGCGGCGCCAGGCGCTCTGGCGGACGCCGCAGACGGGCGTGGATCCAGGACCGCCGGCGTCGGCGTGTCCGCCCGCGGCGGCGTCACGGGGCGCGGCGCCGGCGCGCTGCGCACGGCTGCTGCCGGCGCGACCGCACCCGGCGGCGTTGGGCGGGAGGCCGGGGCTGAGACGGCAGCGCGTGCAGCAGGCGGTCCGCTCGCCGGACCCGTCGCCCGCGCGGGTGGCGCAGGCGCAGCGCCGATGCCCGTATCGAGCGGCGGGAGCGGCGCATCAAGCACCAGATCCTGCGCCGCCCCTTCGCCGGTCAACGCGCCGCCCGGCAATCCCTCGCTGTGGGCCCCAGGCGCCACGGGCGGGGCCGCGAGCTGGGGCGTCTCGGCGCTGCTGGCCGGAGGCTGGACTGGCGGGTCGTCCGGGGCCTGACGGCCCTTCAGCAGCAGATAGCCGCCTGCCCCGACCACCGCCACAGCAGCCGCAATGGAAGCGGCAGACAGCAGACCGACCTTCGGCGACTTGCGCTCCGGCTTGGGCGCCTCCACGACGCCCGCCGGACGGGCGGCCTTGCGCGCCATCGTCAAGTAGTCCGGCCCGGTTGCGGGACCTGCGGCCGACGGCATTGGCATCGGGATCGGCGTCGGCCTCAGCGGCGCCGGATCGACCTCGTCAAGCCCTGGCGGATCCAGATCGATCGGCGCAGGTCCGAATGTCGCAATGCTGTCCGGCTGTGGACCGACCGCGGGCGGCGGCGCGAAGGCTGTGGCGGCGCGCGGTTCGTCGTCCGAAAGCGGCGGCGGCGGCGGCGGCGCGGGCTTCGTGACCTCGCTTACCGGCTCCGGCGTGACCGTGCGGGTGACGGGCCCAAGCGCGTAGGCGGGCGTCGCAGCTGCAACCGTGGGCCCGAAGGACGATCCGCCGGGCGGCGTCACGCGGGGTGCGAAAGAGGGTTTGGCCAGATCTTCCAGCGAGTCCAGCCGGTTGAGCACATCCGCCAGCGCCTTCTCGACCGGGGCGGCGGCGGCGCTGGCGCGTTGCTCGGCAGCCTCCATGCGGGATTGGATCTGACCTATCCGGTCATCGAGGGTGCGCTGCGTCTTCTGGTCGAGTTCGTCGATGCGGGTCGCCAGATCGGCAATGCCCTCATTCTGACGCTGCTGCAGGCGTTCAGCGGCCTGGACAACCTGATCGCCAATCTGACTGATCGCGTCGGCGGCGCGCTTTTCCGACTGGTCGACCTTCGCTTCAAGACGCTCAGCCAGGCGGGCCATCTCCTCGCCAAGCCGCACGGCGGCCTCGCTGTCGCGGCTTTCAAGTCCATCCATGCGCCGCTGCAGCGCGAGTGCGATGCGTTCGATCTCGGCAATCGCCGAGGCTGCGCCGGTTTCGTTGCGCGCCTCCATGGCGCGGACGCGCTCATCCAGCGCCACGGCGATTCTCTCGATCTCCGCACCGGCCCGCTCGAAGGTTTCAGCTTGGCGTCGCTCCGTCGCGCCAAGGCGCGCCTGGATGTCTGCGATCGCGCGTCCAGCATCGCCTTCGCGCAGCGCCTTCTCAATTTCGCGCGCGAGTTCGGCGCGCTGGTCCGCGACCATGCGCGCGACATCAGCCGCCAGCGTGTCGATGCGACGCTCGAACACGGAGCGCACGTCATCAATCGTCGGCTGCCCCGGCTTCGGCGCCATCGCCTTCAGGCGATCATCGAGATTGACAAAGGAGTGCTCAAGAGCGCGGATCGCGTCGTTCGTGGCGTGCTCGGCGCGGGTCAGCCGATCAGCGATGCGCTTGACCGTATCGCCCATCTGGTCGACCGCGCCCGACATGCCCGACTCGATGCGCTGCAGACGATCTGTAACGTCCCGGAAATCATTGCGGCTGCGGCGGTCCACAACCGTCACCGCATGATCCATCCGGGTGGCGAAATCAGCCAGCGTCGCGTCCAGGCGACCGGTGAAGGCGCCCATGCGATCTTCGACGCCCCGGATACGGTCGCTCGCCGCGATTTCCTGCCGACTGACATGCTCCGCAAGTTTTTCGAGCGCAAACTCCAGCTGCTTGAACGCCGTGATGGTGCGTTCAGGGGCGTCCTGCTCTTCCATCCGCTTCAGACGTTCGGCCAGCGCCTCCTGCGTCTGGCGCAGCGCATCAACCGTCTGATCCATCCTCGTAATGGCGGCCCGCTGACCGCGCTCCGCCCCATCAAGGCGGGCGACCATCCCAAGCACCGATTGATCGATCCCGGCAATGGCGAGCGTTGAGCGCCGCTCCGCGGCTTCGATCCGGGCCGTCAGCCGGTCCATGGCCTGGGCGGCCCCGTCATAGTCAGTCCCGCCGCCAACGGCGGTAAGCCCAAGCTGCGATGCGCCCGCAAGACCTGGATGCTCACGCGTTTCGCGCAACAGCCGATCAATGTACTGACCGAGACTGACGCCCTCCCGACGCATATCGTCCTCGTCGTCCTGCGCGCTCAAGCGCGGACCGAATCTCGAAGCCAAGGACATACGTGCATCCCTCTGTCGCGAACGGAGCGAATCAGACCAAGCCAGCTTCTCCGGACTTAACCATCGAGCGCCGCGCCCGTTAAAGGGCCGTTAACGGGTCAGGATCGGACGCACTGGGGAAATCTGCGGGTTTCGCAGTTCCCGCCGCGGCGCATCACCTGCAGGATGGCCTTCCGCGCGCCCTGGACGCAATCAGGACGGGGCGCTGCCTGCTACCGCCGCTCGAACGGCGATTGACGAAGCCGCCGGGCGGGCGTGCATGTGTCGCCGGGCGTGCAAGGCCCCCGGGCGCACGACGCATCACCCTGCTTATGCCATCGGCCATCGTGTCCGCCAACCGGTCGAAGACCGCTTCGGTGGGATGACGGCGTGCACCGGCATGCGCAAAACCCGCCACAAGGGCCGAAACTGGTCGCCTCGACGTCAGGGCTCACTCCCGCTGCATGCAGGCCGATCCCGTTGCCAAAGCTGGTGGCTGCGGCGTTATCGCGCTGAGACCCCTGACCAAATCGCTCCAGAGGGGCAGATTTCCTCGGAGCATGCCGAAAAACCCCGATCAACCGATACCTGCCCAGGCTTCAGGGCGAGTTCTGCCTTTCGCCCGGACGATGTGCGCGCCGTGTGGGTGGCCGAGGGTGGCGGTTCAGCGCAGCCTGACGCGTGTATCGAAGCAGTGGCGCCCCAAGCGTGTCAGAGCGGCTTGCGAAACACCAACGCCATGCGATCGCTCTCGCCTATCGCCCTGAAACGCGCGTTGTCGAATGCGGGATCGGCGGGCTGGCCCTCCGGCGCGGTGCGCAGGACAGGCGGAAGGGTCCACACGCCGAACGGATGATCGCGGGTATCCTTCGGGTTGGCGTTGATTTCCGAGGCACGCACCAGTTCGAAACCGCCTTTCTTGAAAAGTTCGATCACACTGTCCTGGCGCACGTACCCAGAAAGCGCCTTCGGATCCTGCGGCCTGGCCGGATCGCCGCGGTGCTGCTCGACGACGACCACCCCGCCCGGCTTGAGCACCGAGAAGATATCGGCGACCGCCTTATCGGCCATATCGAACCTGAGCCAGCCATGAATATTGCGCGAGGAAATGACCATGTCAGCGCTGCCTGCTGCGGCGATCGGCTTTGAGGTGGTGCGGCCGAACACGCCGGGCTCGATGACGCCGTACAGGTTGGGGTCGGCCTCATAGCGTTTCAGGAAGTTCGCGCGCGCCGCTTTCTGCGCATCGGTGGCGGCGTCAGGATCAGCGAAGGTCACGATCAGCTTGCCGCCCCCGCGCTTGAGATAGGGGGCGAGGATATCAGTCCAATAACCGCCGCCAGCGCCGATCTCGACAACGGTCATGTTCGGCTTCAGTCCCCAGAACGTGATGGTTTCCCCAGGGTGACGCGCCCCGTCGCGCGCGCGATCCTCAGCGTCGCGCCAGTCGCCGGCAATCGCCCAGGCGAGCGAGTCCTGCGCCGGCGCCGACGTCTGCACCGCGGGCGGGCGCGAGGTCGCCCCTGGCCCAGCGGCGTGGGTGCAGGCGCCAAGTGCGGCAAGCGCGACGCCTGTGGCCAGCACGGCGAACGAGATATTTCGTGTCATAGATGTCATCCTCAACAAAGCCGGCGCACGCGCAGAGATGTTCGGGGATAGCTCCCCGCCGAGATGCTTCGCAAGCCCCGTGGGCCGCGGCCGGGCTGCGCGCGGCCCGGTCTCACGCGGTTGTGTCCCCGCCCGGATCCGCCGGTGCGCGCAACCGCGCCCTCAGGCGATGATGTCAGGCGTCAGCTGGTCTTCAAGGTGGGTGATCTGATCCCTGAGCTGCAGCTTGCGCTTCTTCAGGCGCATCAGCTGGATCTGGTCGCTGGCAGTGGCGTCGCCGAGCGCCTCGACGGCGGCGTCCAGGGCCCGGTGTTCCGCGCGCAGCTCGGCGAGCTTCGCGCGGACATGAGCCTGTTCCGGGGTGATGACGAGACCGCGGGCCTCCTCCTCGGTGTCGCTCTCGCCGCCGCCTTCCACCAAACGGATCATTCGCCCTGCCCCAACGCCTCGCCGCGCGAACCCTGCAATCCGGGCCTCAGGACCCGACCGCCGTGTCCGCGACCGATCCTCTGGCGCTCCCCGGACTCAAGACACACGCCCTGAGCCGTGTAAAGCCGCCGACGCGCGCAGAACGGCGCCGCAGAACGCCCCGAGCGCCGCGGCGCGCGCCGCATCGCCGGGGCCAGCAATCGCAGCAGCGATGTGCTCAAGGTTCTTCGCAGGGCTGGCCGAACGATCCGGACGCGGCGCGACCGCCTGCAGGAGGCTTTGCTCGATACGCTCGGCGTCCAGTTCGGCCAGGAGGAGTTTGGCCTTCAGGTCAGCCGCGGCGCCCTCGGGCGCATCGGCGACCGGCCGGCGCAGCGCATGCCGGGCCGCCCGGATCATGCAGGTCACCATCGGGTTGAACCCCTGCAGCGCGGCGCCGGCGCGCTCTGCAATATCGGGATCAATCGCGCCGCCGTGCAGCGCGCACCAGACAGCCCACAGGGCTGCGTTGACGTTGACGCCATAGTCATCCTGCAACGCGAGCGCAGCGGCGGCCACGCCCTCCCGCTGATAAACGGCGCATGACCACCGCCAAAGGTCCGGGTCTGGCGCGCTCATCCGTGAGACCCGGTCATTCGGCGCCGCCCTCAGGCTCCGACGCGGGACGCCCGCCGACATCTTCGCCCCAGCGCCGGGTCCGCGCCCAGGCGAAGCCCAGATGATCAAGCGCGCGCCCGACCGATTGATCGACGACGTCCTCGATCGTCCGCGGCTTCGCATAAAAGGCCGGAAGCGGCGGCGCGATGACCGCGCCCATTTCGGCAAGGCTGGCCATGGTGCGAAGATGTCCAAGATGGAGCGGGGTCTCGCGCACCATCAAGACCAGCCGACGGCGCTCCTTCAACACGACATCGGCCGCGCGCGTCAGCAGCGTCGTGGTGACCCCCGTAGCGATCTCGCTCATCGTGCGGATGGAGCATGGCGCGATCAGCATGCCACGGGTCTTGAAGGAGCCGGACGATATCGGTGCAGCGATGTCCTTGATCTTGTGACGCCTGTCGGCAAGAGCGAGAACGTCGGCCAGCGTCCAGTCAGTTTCCAGCGAGAGGGTGAGCTCCGCCGCGCGGGACAATACGAGATGGGTCTCCGCACCCGCCTCGCGCAGCGCCTGCAACGCGCGCACGCCGTAGATGACGCCCGAGGCGCCTGAAATTCCGACAATCACCCGGCGTTCGCCGGCATCAGCAGCGGTCACGAAAATTTTCTCCGGCAAGCCGCGCTTTTTCAATCGACAAAAGCGTGGATCGGCGCCCCAATATGAAGCCTTGAGCCAAGGAGGCGCAACGATGGCTGTCAACGCCAGGATCCGCGAGCTGAGCGCTCGCCACCATGATCTGGATGACCTCATTGCAACAGAATTGCAGAGCCCTTCAAGCGACGACCTCAAAATTCAAAAGCTCAAGCGACAGAAACTCCGATTGAAAGAAGAAATCGAGCAGCTGCGCCAGAAAACGGCGCACTGAGCTCTGCGCCGGCGCAGCGCAAACACACCGCGAGCCGCCCCGCTCCTTGTGCATGACCCCGTCGCCTGCAGCAGCCTGAGCTGGCAGGTTCGGGCAAGCTGGCAGGTTCGGGCGACCGGGGCGCACATGGCCGCACCCCCCCTGCGCTGGCCCTGACGGGCCGCGAGGCCTCTACGGCGGCGTGTGTGCATTGCGGCTGATCGCCGCAATCCGAAGCGCGACTGCGGGAATTTCCGGGACCAGGAAGCCGGGTTTTCATGATCCTGGTTTGCGGGTGCTGGTTTGGGGGTGCTGGTTCGGGGGTGCTGGTTCGGGGGCGCCGCCGCGCGCACATGGTCACTGCTGCGAGGCCCCGGGAACTGTGTTCCTGCGGGATCTTTTTAAGGATG
>JBILMQ010000282.1:0-4600 GCA_044375455.1 Caulobacterales bacterium
AAGTCTGGTCGCGGGACCCCGGCGCCGCAGGGAAACTGGAGAGCAGGCGCCCTGGAGAGCCCGCTCCCCGGAGAGCCACATCCCCGGAGAGCCACATCCCCGGAGAGCCGCCAACCCGGGGCAGCCGATGCGCGGACGGCCGGCCCGGCCGCGACATGTCGGCACGCGGCTGCCCGCCGTACCGCGAACGCCAGCGCCTGCGCACAGGCGACGTCTGGCTCAGTCAAGCCGGCCTCAGGCCTTGATGGCTTCCAGGATGGCCTGGCCCATGGCGGCCGGGTTCGGCGCGATCACCATACCGGCGCTGCGCATCGCCTCGATCTTGCTCTCCGCCCCGCCCGAGCCGCCGGAGATGATCGCCCCGGCATGGCCCATGCGCCGGCCCGGCGGCGCTGTGCGACCGGCGATGAAGCCGGCCATCGGCTTTTTCCGGCCTTTGCGCGCCTCGTCGGCGATGAACCGCGCAGCGTCCTCTTCAGCTGATCCGCCGATCTCGCCGATCATGATGATGGCGTCGGTTTCAGGATCGGCCAGGAAAAGCTCGAGGATATCGATGAACTCCGAGCCCTTGACCGGATCGCCTCCGATCCCGACGGCCGTGGACTGACCAAGACCGACATTGGTGGTCTGGAACACCGCTTCATACGTCAGCGTGCCGGAGCGCGAGACGATCCCGATCCGACCCTTGGAAAAGATGTTTCCGGGCATGATGCCGATTTTGCACTCGCCAGGGGTGAGCAACCCTGGACAGTTGGGACCGATGAGGCGTGACTTGGAGCCCTGCAGCTTGCGTTTGACCCGCACCATGTCGAGCACGGGGATGCCTTCGGTGATCGTCACGATCAGCGGGATCTCTGCGTCGATCGCCTCCTCGATTGCGGCGGCGGCGCCGGGCGGCGGCACATAGATCACGGTGGCGTCGGCGCCGACCTCGGCCTTGGCCTGCGCCACGGAATTGAACACGGGCAGGCCGAGATGGCTGGAGCCGCCCTTGCCCGGGCTCACGCCGCCGACCATACGGGTGCCATACTCAATGGCGGCCTGGCTGTGAAAGGTGCCGGTCTTGCCAGTGAAACCCTGGGTGAGAACCTTGGTGTCTTTGTCGACGAGGATGGACATGCGCAACGAGGCTCCCGGCATCGCGTGTGGACGAAGCAGGCGACCCCATAGCGCAGCCGTCGCGCGCTGCAAACCGTTGAAAGTAGCAGATGGCCCCTCGAAGGCCGTTCGGCCGGCTCTGGGCCGCGCCGGTCGGGCTCCGCCGGGGAGCGCCGAGCTGACCCCAGTCTGACCACCAGTCTGACCGCCAGTCTGGCCATCAGTCTGACCACCGGGGCCGTCGACCTCGGCGGCGGCCGGCCTATCTTGTCGCACAGGAGATGATCATGACGCTTGCACGCTTGTTTTGCGCTGTCCTGGGGCTTGCCCTGATCGCCGGCATTGTCTGGGCCTGGGGCGGCGGGCACTTCGCCAATGAGGTGAAGACGATCAGCGGACTGCCCTGGGGCAAGATCACCCTGCTAGACCTCTATGTCGGCTTCCTGTTGTGGGCGGTGCTCGTGTTCCTGGCCGAGCCGAACAAACTGGTCGCCCTCGTGTGGATCGTCCCGACCTTTTTCCTCGGCAACATCGTGCCCGCGCTGTGGTTCGTGCTGAAGCTTCCGGAGCTGGCGCGACGGCTTGCCGCGCGCCCCGCTTGACCCCGTCCGGCGCTTGCCCACCTATGCCGAGTTATGGATCTGCCCGAAACCGACACGACAGCGCCGCGCGCGGCGGCTGACCGCGCCGACGCGCGCGTGTCGGTGGTCACCCTCGGGTGCCGGCTCAATGCCTATGAATCCGAGGCGATGCGCACGCTCGCAGCGGCGGCTGGCCTGAGCGACGCGGTGATCGTGAACACCTGCGCCGTCACCAATGAGGCGGTGCGCCAGGCGCGCCAGGAAATCCGGCGGGCGCGCCGCGCCAACCCGTCGGCGCGCGTCATCGTCACCGGATGCGCAGCCCAGATCGACCCTGACGCCTTTGCGGCGATGCCGGAGGTAGATCACGTCGTTGGCAATGCGGAGAAAATGCGCGCCGCGACATTCCAGGCCCTGCGCACGCCGGAGGCCGCCCGCGTCGCAGTGAACGACATCATGAGCGTGCGCGAGACGGCAGGTCATCTGATCGACGGGTTTGGCGAACGCGCGCGCGCCTATGTGGAGGTGCAGAACGGCTGCGACCATCGGTGCACCTTTTGCATCATCCCGTATGGCCGCGGCCCGTCGCGCTCGGCGCCGGCAGGCCAGGTGGTTGAGCAGGTGCGTCGGCTGGCGGCGGCCGGGGCGCCGGAGGTGGTCCTTTCAGGGGTCGACCTGACGAGCTGGGGTCAGGATTTGCCTGGACAGCCAAGGCTTGGCGACCTGGTGAGCCGCATCCTCAAGCTTGTTCCAGACCTCAAGCAGCTGCGCATTTCATCCATCGATGCAGCCGAGCTCGACGAGGCGCTCTACCGGGCGCTGGCGCGCGAGGAGCGCCTTGCGCCCTATCTTCACCTGTCGCTGCAGCATGGCGATGATTTGATCCTGAAGCGGATGAAGCGCCGGCACTCGCGGGCGCAGGCCCTCGAGCTGATCACGCGGGCGCGACAGGCCCGCCCCGATATCGCTTTTGGGGCCGACCTGATCGCAGGCTTTCCGACCGAGACCGCTGAAGCCTTTGAGAACACCGTGCGTTTCGTCGATGAGGCTGGACTGGCTTTCCTGCATGTCTTTCCTTTTTCGCCGCGTCCGGGCGCGCCGGCCTCGCGCATGCCGCCAGTGCCCCCGACGGAGGTGAGGGCGCGCGCCGCCCGGCTGCGGGCGGCGGGCGCAGCCGGGCTTGCACGCCATCTGGCCGGCCATGTCGGCGCCGCCCGGCGCGTCCTGATCGAACGCCCCGGATTTGGCCGTCTGGCGGACTTCACACCGGTGTCGGTCACGCCCGGCGAGCCGGGACAGTTTGTCTGCGTCCGCATCACGGGTCATGACGGCGTGCGATTGCACGCGGTTGCAGCAGACTGAGGAAGGAGCGCGCGGTGTTTGGCTGGGGCGACAAGAAGAAGGACGCCGCTGCGCTGGCGCAGCCCCCGGCGGCTGATGCGCCGGCGCGCGGACCTGGGCTCTTCCAGCGGCTGTTCGACGGTCTGCGCAAGTCGTCTTCGAAGATCACGGACGGAGTGACGGGCGCGTTGACGAAGCGCCGGCTCGATCAGGCGGCGCTCGACGAACTGGAGGAGCTTCTGATCGCGGCCGACCTCGGGGCGCCTGCAGCCGCGCGCATCGTGACGCAGATCGCCAAGGATCGCTTTGAGAAGGACGTGACGGAAGCCCAGATCAAGTCGGCGCTGGCTGAAGCGGTGGCGGACATTCTGCGGCCGCGCGAGGCATTGATCGACTGGTCTGCCCCGCCTCGCCCGCAGGTCATCTTGTTTGTCGGCGTCAATGGGTCAGGCAAAACGACGACGATCGGCAAGATCGCGGCCAATCTTTCCAGCGCGGGGCGCAAGGTGGTGATCGCGGCGGGCGACACATTTCGCGCGGCGGCGATTGATCAGCTGCGCGTGTGGGCGGAAAGGTCGGGCGCCGGGTTTGTGGCGCGCACCCCCGGCGCGGATCCGGCGGGTCTCGCCTTTGACGCCGTGGCGAAGGCCAGAGCCGAGGATGCCGACATCGTGTTGATCGATACAGCCGGGCGGCTGCAGAACAAAGCCGAACTTATGGCTGAGCTGGCAAAGATCATTCGTGTCTTGAACAAACTTGATATTGGCGCGCCGCATCACGTTTTATTGGTTCTGGACGCGACGGTTGGGCAGAACGCGCTCAGTCAGGTCGATGCCTTTCGCCATGCGGCGGCAGTGACCGGTCTGGTCATGACGAAGCTGGACGGAACGGCGAAGGGCGGCGTTCTGGTGGCGATCGCACAGGCGCACGGTCTCCCGATCCACTTCATTGGCGTCGGCGAGAGTGCTCAGGACCTCCAGCCCTTCGACGCCGAAGCTTTCGCCCGCGCTCTTGCCGGACTGGATGACGCAGGATCCGCGCCAGCCTGACATATCGGGCCTCACACACCGGATGTGACGCGCGCTGGCTGGGGCGCACTGGACGCTCCCGCAGCGCCTATGCGTCGCGCGCGGTTCCTCTGGCGCCATCGCCTTTGGCGAAATCGCCTTCAATCACGGCCGCACCCTCGTCGCGCACGTCACGCACCACGGCGTCCGGAAAGGCCTTGAGCGTGCGCTGAACGAACGGATGTTCTCCGGCCCGCTCCCGCCGCTCACGTTCCTCGCGCTTGCGGCGTTCCGACAGGCTCTCAACCGCACGACCGGATTTGATCTCCGCCACCTGCCAGGCGTCGCCTGTCCACTGCTTCAGGCGGCGCGCCAGACGTTGCGCGAGGTCGTCCGGACCGTTGGGCGCCCGCTCGAAGGCGACCCTGCCGGGCTCAAAGCTGACGGGGCGCACATACCGCTCTACATCCGTCAGGAGATCGAAGTCGCGCTGGTTCTGGATCAGCGCGACCACCTCCTGGAAGGAATTCAACTCTGCCTCCGGTCGGCGCGCCACACCAACGACGCCCCCGC
>JBILMQ010000283.1:0-4572 GCA_044375455.1 Caulobacterales bacterium
TTCGCGGATGTCGATTCGATCGACATCGAGGTGTCGTCGCGCGACGTCGAGGAGATCATCAGCACGGTGCGAAATATCGCCCCGACCTTCGGCGGGGTGAACCTTGAGGACATCAAGGCGCCTGAATGCTTCATCATAGAGAGCCGACTGCGCGACGAATGCGACATTCCGGTATTTCATGACGACCAGCACGGAACCGCCATCATCGCGGCGGCCGGCCTGATGAACGCCTGCGAGATCACCGGGCGCGAGATGGCCGACCTTAAGGTCGTCGTGAACGGCGCCGGCGCGGCGGGCCTTTCCTGCATCAGTCTCATCAAGATGCTCGGCGTCCGGCATGACAACGTGATCGTGTGCGACCGCGCCGGCGTGGTCTACAAGGGACGCACCCACGGCATGGATCAGTTCAAGGCCGCGCACGCCGTCGACACCGGGCTGCGCACCCTTGCGGAAGCGATGCAGGGCGCGGATGTGTTCATGGGGCTGTCGGTGGCGCGCGCCGTGACCCAGGACATGGTCAAATCCATGGCCGCCAGGCCGATCATCTTCGCCATGGCCAACCCGGATCCCGAGATCCTGCCGGAGGAGGTGATGGCGGTGCGCGACGACGCCATCATCGCCACCGGGCGCAGCGACTACCCCAACCAGGTCAACAATGTGTTGGGCTTTCCCTACATTTTCCGCGGCGCCCTCGACGTGCGTGCGCGCACGATCAACGAGGAGATGAAACTCGCGGCTGCACGCGCCCTCGCGGAGCTTGCAAAGGAGGACGTTCCTGATGAGGTGGCGGCGGCTTATTCGGGAAAGCGCCCGCAATTCGGCCCCGACTACATCATTCCGGCGCCGTTTGATCCCCGGCTGATCAGCTATATACCACCGTTCGTCGCGCAGGCGGCGATGGAGACCGGGGTTGCACGCCGCCCGATCACGGACATGGACGCCTACCGGCATTCCCTTGCCGCGCGCCTTGATCCTACTGCGTCGTTTCTTCAGCGCATCCAGGGGGCGGTGCGGCGCAATCCGCGCACCATGGTCTTCGCCGAGGGCGAAGAACCCGCCGTGGTTCGCGCCGCTTACGCGTACCAGAGCCAGGGCTTTGGCCAGGCCGTTCTGGTCGGCCGCGAGGACCAGGTCAGCCGCACCATGGCGCTGGTCGGGGTCGAGCCGGGTGATGCCGGTTTTAAGGTCGTGAACGCCCGCCTGTCCGATCGAAATCCCGCGTATACGGAATATCTATACAAACGCATGCAGCGTCAGGGCTACCTGCACCGCGACGCCCAGCGTCTTGTAAACCAGGACAGAAATGTCTTTGCCTCATGCATGGTCGCGCTGGGCGACGCCGACGCCATGGTGACCGGCGTCACGCGTCATTTCGACGCTTCGCTGCATGATGTGCGTCTGGTGATTGACGAGGCTCCGGGCGAGCAGGCCATCGGGGTCTCAATCATCATCTCAAAGGGACGCACCATTTTCATCGCTGACACCAATGTCGCGGAGTTTCCGGACTCTCCGCAGATCGCCAACATTGCGGTGATGACTGCGCGGGCGGCCAAGCGGTTCGGCCTGACGCCGCGCGTCGCGTTTCTGTCCTATTCGACCTTCGGCAACCCGAGCGGGGAGCGCGCGGCGAGGCTGCGCGAGGCGGTGGCCATTCTGGATGCGCGCGGCGACGTCGACTTTGAGTATGACGGCGAGATGGGCGCAGACGTCGCACTCGATCCGGATCATCGTCGGCTGTATCCGTTCTCGCGGCTTTCCGAACCGGCCAATGTGCTGATCATGCCGGCGATCCATTCGGCCTCAATCTCGACCAAGCTGCTGGCCTCGATCGGCGGGGCCACAGTCGTCGGCCCGATCCTGCAGGGCCTGTCGGCCCCGGTGCAGATTGCATCCTTGGGGGCTGGCGTGAGCGATCTTGTCAATCTGGCGACGCTTGCGGCTTTCGACGTTCCCAGGCGCGCGCCAGCGCCATGAGCGAGCCTGTGCGCATCGCTGTGGCCGGGGCGCTTGGCCGGATGGGTCGCGCCGTGGTTGACGCGACGCTGGCGGCGGAGGACCTGCGCCTTGTCGGGGCAGCCGACCGCCCTGGCGTGGCCGCCGGCGCGGGCGGCGGGGGCGTGGCGGGGCCCGGTCTTGGCGTGGCGCTGGCCGGCGATCCGCGCGACGCCGCGCGTGATGCGGATGTTCTCATCGATTTCTCCACCGCCAGCGCCGCTGCAGCAACGGCGGCGGCGCTGTGCGAGCGCCCGGGGCTTGCGTTCGTGATCGGCGCGACGGGGTTTACCGGACCGGAGGAGGCGGTTTTACGCGCCGCCGCGCGCACCGCAGCGATCGTCAAAAGCGGGAATATGAGCCTCGGGGTCAATCTGCTGGCCGGTCTGGTGCGTCAGGCGGCCGGCCGGCTCGGCCCGGACTGGGATATTGAAATCATCGAAGCCCATCACCGCCGGAAGGTAGACGCCCCATCCGGCACTGCGCTGCTGCTCGCAGAGGCTGCCGCGCTTGGGCGCGGCGTCAAGCTGGATGAGGTGCGCCTGCCGCCGCGCGACGGGCATGCCGGCCCGCGTCCCGAGGGGGGCATCGGATTTGCGGTCGTACGGGCCGGCGGCATCGTCGGCGAGCATGAGGTCGTCTTCGCGACCGAGACCGAAGTGCTGCGCCTCGCCCATGACGCTGCGGACCGAAGCATCTTCGCCCGCGGCGCGCTCGCCGCGGCGCGTTGGGTGAAGGGCAAGCCGGCCGGGCTCTATTCGATGCAGGACGTGCTCGGCCTCGCCTGAGCCTGCCTGCCCTGAACCCGCCTGCCCTGAACCCGCCTGCCCTGAACCCGCCTGTCCTGGCCCTGCCTGTCCTGGCCCTGCCTGTCCTGGCCCTGCCTGCGATGTCATCGGCGCCCCGGGGAGTTTCCGCAGCGGCGCCTTTGGCGCCGGCGGCGCTCGCGTGGTAACGACAGGCACATAGAACCGTCACGGGAGTGCTGCGATGCGCCAATATCTCAAATTCTATATCAACGGCGAATGGGTTGATCCGGTTGAGCCGCGCTCCCATCATGTGATCGACCCGTCGACAGAAGAGCCGTGCGCGGTGATCTCGCTCGGTTCAGCACGCGACGTCGACAAGGCCGTCGCCGCCGCGCGCAGCGCGTTTGAGAGCTTCTCCCAGTGGTCGATCGAGCAGCGGCTCGATCTTCTGCAGAAGATCGTGGCGACCTATCAAAAGCGCCTCGGCGATCTTGCAGAAGCCGTCTCCATGGAGATGGGCGCCCCGATGTGGCTCGCCACAGCAGCCCAGGCGCCGTCCGGTCTGGGACACTTCGCCGCCACCATTCAGGCCTTGAAGAACCTGCACTGGGAAGAACAGAAAGGCGCCACTCATATAATCCGTGAGCCGATCGGGGTGTGCGGCTTCATCACCCCCTGGAACTGGCCGCTGAACCAGATCGCCTGCAAAGTCGCTCCCGCGCTTGCGGCTGGCTGCACCATGGTGCTGAAACCTTCGGAATTGTCGCCGATGAACGCCATGATCTTTGCAGAGATCATGCACGAGGCAGGCGTGCCGAAAGGGGTTTTCAATCTCGTCAACGGCGACGGCCCCAGCGTCGGCCAGGCGATGAGCGCGCATCCTGGCGTCGATATGATGAGCTTTACCGGCTCCACCCGCGCCGGGATCCTGGTCGCCAAGGCCAGCGCCGACACGGTCAAGCGGGTTGCCCAGGAACTCGGCGGCAAGTCGCCGAACATCATTCTGGCAGATGCGGATCTGCAAAAAGCCGTGACCGGCGGCGTCATGCACATGATGCTGAACTCCGGCCAGAGCTGCAACGCCCCCAGCCGGATGCTGGTGCCCGCCGCAGTGCATGATCAGGCGGCCGAAATCGCTGGCGCAGTGCTTGCGTCCGTGAAAGTGGGCGATCCAAAGACAGCCGCGCCTGGTCAAATCGGCCCGGTCGCCAACGCCAACCAGTTCGCCAAGATCCAGGCCTTGATCCAGACCGGCATTGACGAGGGCGCGCGCCTTCTCGGGGGTGGTGTTGGACGGCCAGAGGGCTTCAACAAGGGCTACTATGTGCGCCCGACGGTGTTCGCCGGGGCCACCGAGACAATGACCATCGCACGCGAAGAGATCTTCGGGCCCGTCCTGACAATTCTGCCGTATAAGGACGAGGAAGACGCCATCCGGATGGCCAACGATACGCCCTATGGCTTGTCGAGCTACGTCCAGTCCGGGTCGCTCGATCACGCCCGCGCCGTCGCGAGGCGGATCCGGGCCGGCAATGTGCACATCAATGGCGCCCAGCTCGATCCGATGAACGGTCCCTTTGGCGGATACAAGCAGTCCGGCAACGGACGCGAGTGGGGCGAGTGGGGTCTGCACGACTTCCTTGAGATCAAAGGCGTGTTCGGTTGGGAAGCGCCGAAGGCGGCCGAGTAGGTCTTGCTGTGACAGGGCGGGCGGGGCGTCTGGCGGACGCCCGCCCGCCGCATCCTGCGGAGGCGCCAGGGTCCAGACCCCAGGCTCCAAATCCTGAGACCCAAATCTGAAGACCCAGATCTCGGAACCCAGATCTCGGAA
>JBILMQ010000284.1:0-4571 GCA_044375455.1 Caulobacterales bacterium
CCTCGAGGGTGATCCCAGCGTGGTGACCGACCGGCTCAAGGCCTATATTCAGTCGGAGCTGCGCAACGACGCGGACCGGCAGTTCGCCGTGTGAGGCGGTCTCAGGGGCGGCGTCTCAGGGGCGGCGTCTCAGGGGCGGCGCGGTCGGGGGATGCCTACCCTGTCACTGGGGAACGACCAGCACGTCGTTCTCGAACCGGCCCTGCGCCGCAATCGACCCGTCCGGCGCGTAAAGCACGCCGACGCCATGGCGCAACAGCTGGATGGCATGCAGCGCGCCGACGGTGCGGTACTGGCCTTCGTAACGCTCCCCGCCGGCATAGGTGATCACGCCCGTTCCGGTCGCCCCGGCTGACCCGCCGCGTTCGCGCGTCAGCGCACCAAATCTGCCCGGGAACTGGGTCTGTCCGACAAAGTCGTAAAGCATCCCCGCATAGCGCCAGCTGCCAGTCGCCGCGGGCCCGCTGGTCAGGGCGGCCACGCCGTCCATGGTGTAGGAACCGTTCGCCGGATCCTGGATCTGCATGACGCCGGAAAACATCACGCCCTGGGCCATGGTGATCATGACAGCCGCCGGTTGCATCGCTTGCAGCGCTGCGATGTCGCCAGCCGTCGCGCCCATCGGTCCTTGCGTGACGCCGAACGGTGGTTGTCCCGCCTGGGCGGCGGCAGCCGCCTGATAGCCCTGGGCGCTGTTGGCTGCAGCCGCTTGGCTTGCCGCCGCCGCCGCATCGGCGGCGCTGCGCGCCTCAGCCGCCGCAGCGGCGACGGACGGGGCAAGCTGGCCTGCTGCGGGTGCGCCGGAACCTGCACCGGAACCCACAGTCGGGCCCGCCGGCTGGGTGACAGGGTTGGCCGTCTGCGCTGGTCCGGGCAGCGGGTCGATCACCGAAATCCCGCTGCCGCCTCCCGGGGAGCCTCCCGGCCCTGGAGTGAGGTTCGAAACGACGGCGCCGACCAGCACGAGCCCGCCGATGATCCCTGCCAGGAGAGGGATCGGAACGCCCTTTTTGCGCCCGTCAGGGTCCGGCGACGGCGCCGCTGGCGCCTGCGTGTGCGCCTGGACGGGCGGCGGGGTCGGGGGGCTGGCGTTCGGCGCTGAGGCGGCGGGCGCGGGCGAGACCGGCGCGGAGCGCGCCGGCGCATCGCCGCCGGCAAGGCGCTGCAGCCCGGCGATCAGTCGCACCCAGTCGGGATGGCCGGGATCGCCGCGCCAGCCTGTGAGATCCGCCGCCTGCACCTCGCCGAACCCGAAGGGCGGGGGACTTGCATCGAGCATGGCGGGCAGAAGTTTGCCGCGGTCGCGCGCCATGCGGGCTTCCTCGCGCACCCATTGCGACTGGGTTGAGTGCGCGCTCCACAGCACAACCAGCGCTTTGCAGGCAGTGAGCTTCTCCTCAAGGTAATCTGCCCAGGTCGTCCCCGGCGGGATTTCGCGATCCCAGAATACGTCATAACCGGCGCCGGTCAGGCTCGCCGCCACCTCTTCAGCGCGCGCGGCGTCCTCCCGCGCATAGGACAGAAAAATGTCCGCCATGGCCTATCCGATCTGATCGTCGCAGAGGGGAGCACAGGGTACGCCGGGTTTCAATCGCGCGATCACGAAATCCTGCGGTGGGCGCTCTTGCGCGCGAGGGCGCCAGCCTGTCTCTTTTGGGCGTGCCCCCGACAAAGCCGCTCCCACCCCCCACCACCGGGGCCTGCAGCACCCGGGCCCGCATCACCCGGGCCCGCCTTACCCGGCGCGCCCTGTTGGCGGCGGCGGTTTGCCTCTCCGTCGCGCCTGGCGCGCCCGCCGCGACGACCGGCGCGGCGTCAGGGCCGTTGGACGGCGCTGCAGACCCGCTCCCGAACCTGGCCGTCGCGCCGGACGCGCCGCCGCGGGCGCGCCGCGCGCCGGTGTCCGAGCGTCTGTGGGGTCGTCGTCTGATCGATCCCTATCGCTGGATGGAGCGGCTTGAGGATCCGGCGATGCAGGCGTGGCTGCGCGGGCAGGACGCCTACGCGCGCGCCGTTCTGGCGAGCCTGCCCGGCCGGCGCATCGTGCTGGACAGGCTGCAGCGCCTGTCGGGCGCATCATTGACCATCGCCCGCGTCGCGCCGGCTGGAGGCCTGCTCTTCATGCAGATGCGTCCGCCCGGCGCGAGCACCATGCAGCTGATCGTGCGCGACCCGGAGGGCGGCGCGCGCACGGTGTTCGACGCCGCCAGCCAGGGGGCCGGGATCGGCATTGATTACTGGCAGCCGTCGCCGGACGGTCGGCGCATCGCGGTCGGCGTCTCGGCCAACGGGTCGGAAGAGACGACCGTGTTATGGGTCGATGTGGCGACTGGCGCTGTCGATCCGCGCAGCTGGGACCGGGCCTGGCTTGGCGCGCCCTGCTGGGCGCCGGACGGGGAGAGCCTGTTCCTGCGCCGGTGGGACCGGCCTGCACCGCGCGGAGGCGCCGGCGCGCCGCGCGTGTGCGCCGTATGGCGGGTCGCTCCGGGGACGCATGACCGGCTGGTCTATGCGCCGGATCCTGTGCAGGACAGCGCTGCTGCAGCGGGCGACATGGCGCGTGTGATCGTACATCCCGGCGCCCGCTTCGCGGTGCTCGAGATCGCACGCGGCGTCGAGCCGCAACGCCGGGTGCTGCTTGCTGAGCTTTCCGACCTGCTGGCCGATCGGGCGCGCTGGCGCGAGGCTGCGGGGTTTGCCGACGCGGTGCTGCAGGCGCAGCCCTGGGGCGAGGGCGTCTATCTCCTGAGCACGCGCGACGCGCCGCTTGGACGGGTTGTGCGCGTGCGTGAGGATGGCGAGGCGGTCGAGGCGGCCGCCGCCGGCGAGGCCGTGATCACCGATCTGGCGTCCGCACAGGATGGTCTGTACCTGCGTCTGATGGAGGCGGGGAAAAACCGGCTTCAGCGTCTCGCCCCGGATCATCGGCTTACGGAGATCGAACTGCCGTCGGAGGGACGCATCTCCGGTCTGGAAACCCAGCCAGATGCCCCCGGCGCCTGGTTTGCACTGTCAGGTTGGACCTCCGCCCCGCGCTATCTGCGGGTGATCGGCGATCGCGCCTCAGACGCAGGGGTGACCCCGCGCTCGATCTATGAGCTCGATCGGTTCGCGAGCGTGCGCGCCCGCGCACGCAGTCCGGCCCGCCCGCCGGTCAGTCTGGTGTATCCGCGCGACATGGCGCGCGACGGCGCGCGGGCGCTGATCCTCACGGTGTATGGGGCCTACGGCCAGCCGCTTGAGCCGTCCTATGTCGGGCGGTGGGGCGTGTTTCTTGAAATGGGCGGGGTGCTCGGGTTTGCTCATGTGCGCGGCGGCGGGGAGTATGGCCGCGCCTGGCATGATGCTGGCCGGCGCGGCGACAAACCGAACTCCTGGCTTGATCTCATCGCCATTGCGGAGCTGCTTATCGCCGAGCGCTGGACCCATCCGACGCGGTTGTTTCTGCGCGCGGGCTCTGCCGGCGCGATCACGGCCGGGCGCGCCGCGACGCAGCGCCCGGACCTGTTCGCGGGCGTGATCCTGGATGTCGGTCTCGTCAACACGGTGCGCCTGGAGGCGGCCGAGAACGGGCCGCGCAACACGCCGGAGTTCGGCTCGATCGCGACCCGGGAGGGTTTCGAGGCGCTCCTGGAGATGGACGTCGTGCAGGCGGCGTCGCGCCGTCGGCGCTATCCGCCCATGCTGCTCACCACCGGCGCGAACGACCAGCGCGTGCCGCCGTGGATGCCGGCGAAACTCGCCGCCACGTTGCAGGCAGGCGCCCGAGGGCGCTCGGCTGCACTATTGCGCACCCATTTCGAGGGTGGCCATGCACCCGCCGCGAACCCGGCCGTGCTCGACGCTGACGTGGCCGACGCCATCAGCTTTGTGCTGTGGCGCATGGGTCATCCGACCTTCGCGCCAGCGCGCCGCAGCAGCGGTTGACGAATGGTCTTGCCTGCGGCCTCAGGCGCGATATGTCGCAGGCGCGTGTCTGTTGAACGGAGTTGATGGAATGATGCGGCGGTTGATGGCGCATGCGGCCCTGGCGATGGTTCTTGCCCCCCTCGGCTATGTGGGTTCGGGTGTGGCGCTTGCGGAGGTCATCAGGCCTGACCCGACCCCGGCCGCCGCTGTCGCTCAGGCAGAGGTCAATCCCTTTGCGACCGCCTGGACGGCGCCCTTCGGGGCGCCGGCGTTTGACCGCATCGGCCCAACCCATTTCGAACCGGCGTTCGCTGCGGCGATGGCCGACCACAGGACCGAGATCGCCGCCATCACCGCCAACCGGGCGCGTCCGACCTTCGCCAACACCGTTGAGGCCCTGGAGCGCGCCGGCGGCGCGCTCAGCAGGGTTCAGCTGATCTTCGCCAACATGACCTCGGCGAATACCTCCGAAGCGCTGCAGGCGGTGCAGCGCACCATGGCGCCGGTGTTGTCGCGCCACTCTACGGACATCCTGCTGGATCCGGCTTTGTTTGCCCGCGTGAAGGCAGTCTATGAGCAGCGCGCCCGTCTGAGGTTAACCGGCGAGCAGGCGCGCCTGCTGGAGCGCACCTATGCGAGTTTTGTGCGCGCCGGCGCAGCGC
>JBILMQ010000285.1:0-4564 GCA_044375455.1 Caulobacterales bacterium
CGTCCTCGCGATCCGACATCACTACCACTTCATCCCCGCCGGAGAATCACAACGTCGATAAGCACAGGGTAGTGCGGGCGGGACACGCCGTGTCAGGTGAGGTGCTCGCACCAGTTACGATCTTCTACCGCGCCGAACCCGGTCGGGTCGTGGTGCTCCACGTTCTCCATGGAGCCCGCGACTTCCCCACACTGCTTTTCCGGGACGACCCGTGACTGCGCACTCACTCGAATTTCTTGCTGCAACGCCGGAGGCGGGATGACGCCCTGAATGGCTGATCGGCAAAGCAGTACCCGATGCACGTCGAGGGCTCAGCAGCGAATTCGGCGCGGCGCGATCGGGTATCCAAACGACTTCCTGGACGGGAACGCCGCCAAGGCGCTCCCCAGGGACGCCCTCGTCGAGATCACCGGCAAGCTCCGCCACGATCGCTGGCAGGACCAGGCCACCAAAGCCTGGCGCGGCAAGATCCACATCGCCGTGGAGCCCGGTGAGGGCTCTGTCCGCTCCAAGGGCCTCGCGACGGCTGGCGAAGCGGCATAGCCAAAGTCTGAGGCGGCCAGGGCGAAACTCCTGGCCGCTCATGGGCCCGAGCACACCCCTGCAGCTGCCCCAATCGACCGGTTACCGATCCTCGCCCGTCGCAGAGGTTGACAGGAACCGAAGGTCCGACAACGGATCGAGCCCATCGGCGACCCGCTCGGCCCATTCCAACCAGGCGTCAGCGCCGTCGACATAACGCCCCCGTTGCGTTCCCTTTCCGCTTCCTCTTCTGGTGTATCATTCAAACTTGCTGTTGAGGGTATTGACACAAGCCCATAGCGATCAACGTCGTGCACATCGTTTGTAGCATAGTCGTCAAATCCATCTACCCAGCTTAATTCAAGCCCACCACTCACGGCCTCGACCCCAACCACGCAATCAGAAATCACCCCAGCAAAGTCAGGAAACACCACATCACGACCCAAACCAAAAAATGCCGGACCTGAAAAACTCAGATCCGGCACCTTTTTCATTGCCGCCAGAGAGCGCCGTACGGAACAATGAGCAGTATTGCTGCCGAAATCCCCACCGCACGCTGAACCCAGGGCTCAACCGGCGCAAACGATGCGAGATAGCCCACAAGGACAGCAACCATCGGCACCGCAATAAGCCCTTCAAGCACTGCAAAAGCTTTCGCTTGATCTCCGACAACAAAGTTAGATGTGAACGGAAATTTAAGCATCATCTGCCCTGGCCCTCGCTAACCTGGCGTGATTACCGCTGGCGATCAAAGCGCCCTGATACCCAGGACCCGCCAAAAGCAACGACGCGCCCGCCAGCCCGGCTGAAGCCAGTCGAACCGTTCTCCTTGGACCGGACTTCTTGTTGGTCGCGCGCATGATCACCCCATTACGCTCTTTGCGCAGCAAGACTTGGCGCTTGGGTCACCTACCCCAGTGGAATTGTCAAGGCGGCTGGCGCGGTTCTGCGGTTCGACACTGATGCGGAAAAGGCCCAAAGCTGGTCCGATCTGAAAAGAGACCTTGCCGCTAACCTGAATTATTCGTGACGGTCGAGCGAATTGGAAGTTTCTAGCGCAGCAAATTCCAGTCGCGCGTCATCAATCCGCCGGAGCGGTTGATTTTTTTGCGATTGACGGTGAACTCCAGGAGGGTTGCGGTCGATGGCTGTGATGGGCGGCGTATGCGCCGCGTCGGTCAGGCGGGTGCTGGGCGCTTGTTTGGGCGCTTAAGGCCACGCACGTCGAAAAGATCCCGGATAAGTTCAGCGTGCGGGCATGCGGCTGCGAACGCGATGCGCACGCGGTGGGCGGTTTCACGAAAGCGTGCGCCGATTTTCAGGAGCGCCAGGCGCAGCGTCGTGAACTCGGCCTTGGCCAAAGCGTGTTTTTCAGGGATCGCCTCGCGCACGGTGAGCATAAGCCAATACGCTGCCGTGTGCAGAAAGAGGCGCATCTGATTGGCACTGGCCGACGTGCAGGAGGTGCGGTCGCTTTTCAATTGGGATTTGTGCAGCTTGAACGGCCAACGCCGCGACCGCTTCAACGTCGACGTCCACGACGGCAAGGCCGCGACTGCCGCCAAGGCGCTCCCCAAGGACGCCCTCGTCGAGATCACCGGCAAGCTCCGCCACGATCGCTGGCAGGACCAGCCGCCCAAAGCCTGGCGCGGCAAGATCTACATCGCCGTCGAGCTCGGCGAAGGCACGCTCCGATCGCAGGGCTTCGCGACTGCGCAGGCGGCATGACCGCCATGGACGCCTCTGGCTCCCCACTTGGGAGCCAGAGGCCTACCGGTCCAACACGGGGACGCAAACAGCGTCAGCCAAACGCGCGCCGCACGGAGGCGACTTGGATGCATGCGAGCCGTGTGTTATAACTTCCGTCACAACGCGCTGCGAGGCCCCGTATGACGACCGTTAAAGTCCGCCCTATCGGCAACTCCCTCGGCGTCGTGCTGCCAAAAGACGTCCTGACGCGCCTCAACGTGACGGACGGCGATTCCTTGTTCCTGACGGAAGCGCCAGACGGTTCCATGCGGATCACGCCGTTCGACCCAGACTTCGAGCAACAGATGCGCGCGGCGCAGGAGGGTATGGCGCAATACCGTAATGCCCTGCGCGAATTGGCGAAGTGACCCAGCCGGTCTGGCTGCTGAAAGGCGTCGTACTCGCAGTTCACGACATGCAGCTTGCTGAGCACGGCGGACCGGCAGGGGTTCGAGACGACGCCCTCCTCGAGTCGGCTCTGGCGCGGCCGATTAACCTTCACGCTTACGGTGACAGCGATCGGTGCGCGCTGGCGGCCGCCTACGCATTCGGGATCGTCCGCAATCACCCGTTCGTCGACGGCAACAAACGGACAGGCTTTCTGGCGGCCTACATCTTCCTGAAGATGAATGGGATCGACCTGATCGCCAGAGAAGCAGATGCAACGGCGGCGGTTTTGGCGCTCTCTTCGGGCGAGGCCGGCGAAGCCGAGTTTGCAGCTTGGCTGCGGGCCAACGTTCGCAGCGCGTGAGGCGACCGCGTCGAAAGCTGACCGCGCAAGGGACAGGTTCCTTCTCCACGTCGTTACGCCTGATGCTCAGTGCACGCGGCCGCAACGCTGCGCCGCCTCTCATTTCCAACGCGGCCCGCTGTGGGCGGCGGACCTGGAAAGGAGATCACGATGCACACCGTCACCCGCCAAAACCTGAAAACAAAAGCCGTCAACCAGCTGCGCGCGATGTTCCGCGAAGCGTCCTGCGCCGCCCGCGCCGTCAAGCGCCCGAGCGCCGCCTTCAACGCTTTGCAGACAAACCTTGCTTTCATTCGGCAGGAACTCGCCGCTCGTGGTCTCGCGCCGTAACACGCATCACTGAGCCTACGATCTTGCAAACGCGAGCAACGGCGTGATGACATGATTGTCAGCGGCCCTCAGCGCAGCGACACAGGCCGCGCGCGTTGCGGCAGGTTCAACGAGGTTCGCGCTTCCCCAGGTAAAGCGCTTCTGTCCAGGTGCGACCGCGAGAAGCTCGGCAGCGAGTCCATCGTGGCCGGAGGTTTTGGTGTTTTGGCGGCCTGCGCCCTGGTTGCCGTACCGGGCAACGGGCGCCGGACGGACCAGACGACATCGAAGTGACTGCTTCTGGGCGATGAGCTGCCGGGTCCGCGAGGGCTGGGTGACTGGCTCGATTGGATGAGTTCAGCCGAATGGCCACAATTCGGGTTAGGGCAACCACGGGCCCCGTCCCAGCCAATTGGCTTTTGGTCGGAGCCCGAGACCGTCTGAATTCGCTTGCGCCGAAGCTGGCCCCGCTCCAGCGGAGTCGCAATGATACGGACCCGACCTATGCCGCGCGGGGTGAAATCGACATTAAGTCGGCGCCAATCTCGCGTCGCCGCTGCATCAAGTCGTAATCGCCCTGCAGTCCTAGAAAGAACCCTTCGGACATTCCAAAATACCGGGCGAGGCGGAGATCCGTGTCCGCCGTGACGGCGCGCTTTCCCAGCACGATTTCGTTGATGCGTCTCGGCGGCACATGGACTGCACGGGCCAACTCGCTTTGGCTAAGGCCCATTGGCTTCAAAAACTCCTCCAGGAGAATTTCTCCCGGGGTCGGGTTCGGCAGAAGCGCGTCCTTAATGGTAGTCAACGATTTCGACATCGGCAGGTCCTCCTTCCTTCCAAACAAAGCAAACTCGCCATTGATCATTGATACGGATCGAATGCTGGCCTGCCCGATTACCCCGCAGCGCCTCGAGCCGGTTTCCTGGAGGTACGCGAAGATCTTGCAGGACACGCGCATTATTGAGGATCCGCAATTTTCCTAGCGCCACTGCTTGGATATCCGTCGGCAGCTTACGACTTCGGCGTCCCGACCAAATCTTCTCCGTTTCAAGATCAGCGAACCCTTGGATCATTGGCATCAATACCGCATAACGTTATAAGGGTCAAGCACGTTGCGGCCGGCGAGCGAACGGCACAGATGGATTTAAGCGTCGAACGGCGGTGGTGGCCCTTTCCGGCCACTCGATTAGTCTTACTGAGTCAGAAACTGAGTCAGTCGGCCGCATACAA
>JBILMQ010000002.1:0-47090 GCA_044375455.1 Caulobacterales bacterium
CGACGGACGGCCGCACGGGCCTGAGGACGCGGTCTCGCAGAAAGCCGCTGAAACAACCGGTGCAGGCGCCATGGCGGCGCACCAGTCAATAGGGCTTGTAGGATTTCTCCTCAAAGATGGAGGACCCCAGCAACTCGTTGATCCGCCGCTTCAGCGCAGCGCGGCGATCATTCTCGCGGTAAACTGAACGCGCAAGTTCAATGAAATGCGCCCCGAAATCCTGCGCGCGCTCGCAGGCGCGCTTTGCATCCTCGATATCCCAAAGAACTGCATTGACCTGGGCAAGCTCATCGGTCAGCGCGTCCAGCGCCGCGCTCGAGGCAATCGCCTGGTCGCGCGCTGCGCACAATAGCGCCAGCTCCGCCTCAACATTGGCGCGCTTGGCCGTATCAATCCTGGACGCCTTGACCTCAAGAATGGTGATCTTGTCGATCAATTCGCCAGGCGCCACGGGGATGAGAACGTGCATGCCCTCCTGTCGCGCGCACAGCCCGCGGCGTCAACAGATAAGGCGAACCGGAGGGCGACGAAGCGGCGCGGCGCTTGCGCCTTGACCGCACGCACCAGCCAGCCCCAGACAGATGCCCGGCCCAGAGGCCCCACACAGCGGCTGTCACACGATCATGTCGCGCAATATCTCGCCCAGCCCATCAGCTCCCCGCATCCATGCCTCGACGCAGACGCAGCGCCGCCATCCTGCGCCTGCGCAGCCGCAGGCATGAGGCCAAGACAGAGCCCACAACCGGGCGCGTCCGCTGGATTGGCATCGCAAAATACGAACCGCGCAGCAAACTGCGCACCCTCAGCAGCGCGGAAATTCTGGCCCCCCGTGATCGCCCGGCCAGCGACAGCGCGGTCAGATGAACCGAGCACCCACTCCGCATGGCGACGCAAGAACGATGACGACAGACGCCCTTGGGTGCAGCGACTCGGCATGGCGTGCGCCATCCAGCCGAGGATGTCGTCACGCTGCAATGGGAAAGACCGGCGGGCGGACACGCGCTCCTGGCGCCGGTCGCGAGGGATGTCGCCCGGTCAAGCCAGGCGTCGCGAGCCTGCTGTGTGTCCCGTCTGCTGAAATTGGATCCGCGCCGCTGTAGTTGCAGATGACCGGCAGAAGAAGGAGAACAGACCGTCATACGAGCAGATGACCGTCACAGCATGCGGACAAGGACCGCACACAACGCAGTGGTCGTGCCAGATGTGGTTGACCATGAGGTGGGTGACCATAAGGGGCTTGACGCAGATCCACCGAAACACGCCCGCATCTTGTGCGGACTGATCCCTGCGCGCGAGAACTCCGCCTGGATGATGATTTTCCGCCCTGTGCGGACGACCCCGCCAAGGACCAGCTTCTCAGGCGGTTCAGGCATTTTAACTTATCGAAGCCTTTCAAGCCATTCGGCGTCGAGCCGATCAGGACGCCCTCATCAGGCAGCGCTGTCCCATGCGATGGCAGGCGGTGTCGCGGCCGAGGCCTCACTCGCTAGAGATACATCTGTGTTGAGTGCGATTCATCCGTACACTCACTCCGATTCGCATGCGCCCAGATCGCATGCGAGAGAACATCAAGCGGGCCCGTCCTGTATGGCTCGCCAGTCCTGGCTTCTTGCTGGAGACGCAGCATGCGCCGGTCCTGTTGCAACACAGGCCAGTGAAACGCTTTCAGCACGTCCCGCTTCAACCAGGCGGGCAAATACCCCTTGGGCGTGGCAAAGTGGGCCCATGGCCGTGTCCGCCCCTCGTCCTCCGGTGCAAATACAACAGAGATGGACAGCATCCCGCCCCGTTCGGATTCAAGGCGCACTTCGCCAATGGATGGGGGCCACAGCCGACCGATGCTGCGCGCGCGCCTGCCCTCCAAGACACCCGACAGCAGGGCGACATTGCGCCGCTGCTCGACATAAATCGCCTCTGCCCCCCAAGGCCCACACCGGACATCAACTTCCACCAGCTTTCGACGATGCGGTGAACGAACAAGCCAGGGGTGAACGTGATGAGGATGAGCCGGATCAAGATGATTTTCCAGCGCATCGAGCAAGCCAGCATCAGATGGCGCCAGCTCCCACCAGAAGCGATCCAGCGCCGTGTTGTCCATCGCGTCAGGAAGAACCGGGAATGCCAAGGGATTATCCGCAAGGCTGACCCAGACAAGTCCAGCCGCGATCTTGACTGCAACTGTCGACGCCGAAACCTCCGGACAAGCGCGCGCGCCTGGCACGTCCACACAATGTCCATCCGGCCCGAAACGCCAGCCGTGATAGGGGCAAGCGATGGTTCCATCCCGCACCACGCCGCGCGAGAGCGGGACGCCGCGATGAGGGCATCGGTCCTTGAAAACTGCGACCCGTTCGCCCGATCGAAAGAGAACGAGGTTGCGCCCGAGCAGTCTTGCCGGATGCGGCTTATGCGCCGTCACGTTGCGCAGCATGGCCACTGGATGCCAGCCACATGCGATGGCGATCGGCCACACCATCACCAGCCTTCACGCTTCATCATCGGCGTCACGTAGCGTTCCAGCGCGCCGGCGAGCAGCGTGATCGCCAGACGTCGCTGAGACGAAAGATGGCCGGCATGAACAGCAAGGTATTCGATGACGCCCCGTGCGCCGCGCAGGCGCTTGAAATGCGCCGCTCCTGCCGAACCATGGAGCGCCAGCCCACGGTCCATCGCCCATTCGCAGAACAAAAAGGCGGCGATGCGGTAGAGCGCTTCGCTCTGCGGTCGGGTCGTGTCATAGCCCACGACTGACGGGGTCATGATCCCCTCACGTTCCAGCATTCCAGCCACGCACATAATTCGTCCCGTATCGTCGCGCGCCAACCGATACCGCATCATTCCGGTTTCCAGCGTCAGGGCGATGAACTCAGCCGTGAATTGCGGATTGAGCGTCGAATACCGATCGACGTAGAGCATCCTGTAAAGTTCGGCCACGCGCGCGCAATCGCCAGGCGCCAGACGCGCAACCTCCTGCACCCTCAAGCCAGAACGCGCCAGCACGCGCCGGTCGTTGCCGTAAGCGTTTCGTGGCCGCCAGTCGCGCCTGAGGTCGTCCACAACCCAGATCTGGCGCGCAGGCACAAGGATCCAGCCGTCCGCGCGGGCGGCTTGCAGCAGGTGCGGACTCGACCAGTGGTCCAACGTGCGCAGGATCAGAAAGTGTTCGGGAAAGCTGGCCGCCAACATGCGGCGCATTTCAGAAAGACCCTCGCCTCGCCACATCCCGTGCAGGTTCGTCGACAACAGCCAGTTGTCCAGATGAACCGCCCTGTTGACCTGAGCAGCCCGCAACATCCGGTCGAGCACCGCCAGGGCCGCCTTGGCCACGCTGCGGCCGCGCGTCATGCCCACGAGATCTATCTCCTCACCGGCGTAGAGCACATAGGCGCTGTGGGGGCTTGAGACATAGGACCGACCATAGCCCCCATCATCGACTGTCACCGGCAACTGGATGGCGCCGCGCAACAGCAACTGCATGTGCGATGTCGCATTGGCAATGAACCTGTCCACGCCGTCGCGCGCCATCGCTGCTGCATAACGACCCGCCAAAGCGCCGGTCTGGAACATCGTCGTCGGATCATCGGTCAGCCAGAGGTTCACTGCATCGGCTCCCCACCCCATTCGATATCGGCAGTGGCGGCCCCGGCAGGAGACCGCGCGTTGCGCACGGCATTGACCGTGAAACCTGCCGCATCAAGGAGGCAGGCAAGACTGACCAGACCGACGCCGTCTCGATCGATCACATCGTGCGAACGCCTCCAATCGGCGATCAGGGATGCAATCCGCCCTCGGCGCAGGGCGGCAGGGATCCCCAAAAACATCATTGCAGGACCCATATGACGCAACCGGCCGGGCTCAGGCTCCGGGCACGGTCGGTCATGCAGCACGGCTTGGCCCAATGACTGAGACGCATCGAACAGGTGCAGCCCACTGACGGCGCGCGGATTGCATTCGATCGGCAACGTGGCGCCATCATTGGCAACGATAGCGTCGAAAGAGAGGTGTCCGCTCAGTCCGGTCGCCGCTGCAATCCGTTCGGTTATTGTGCGCAAGGCCGGGCTGGAAATCGCCTCGATCTGGTAGGCGGCCGCCTGGCCGTGTCGCCAGCGCGGGCGATAGGCGGCAAAGGCCGTCACACGTCCGCGGTGGACGGCCGCCCACGAACAGATTTCTTCGCCGCAAACCCTTTGCTGTGCGACCCAGCGCGCCTGCGGCGTCGGCGCCACGCCGATCAAGTCCCGTGGGCGCGGTCCGATCAATGTATGCGTGGCGAAGCGGGAAAACTCCGGTTTCAGGACAAGAGTTTCAAGCGGCGCGAACAATGCAGCCGGGTCAATCGGACCGGAAAGCACCTGGGTTTTAGGAACTGCGACGCCAAGCGACGCGGCAAAAGCGGGAAAGTCCGATTTCGAATGCAGCCTGCGCAGGAGGTCGCCCGGCGGCGCGAAAACCCTGTTGGCATAGCCATCAAGACGCGCACCTTCGGCGAGCCAGAAAACCTCCTCGCAGGTCGGGATGATGCGCGCTGCGTCCGTCTTTTCAATCAGGTCGACCATTGCCCTGCGAAACCCGGCAAAAGCCTGACGCGGCGGGGGAAGCCTGTGGACTTCATAGCGTGGACGCAGCGCACGGGAGGCAAAGGCGCGCACGCTGTCGGCCAGATGCACGTCGTAACCGGCAGCGCGCACAGCCCGCGCCAGATCCTGAGCAACCGGCGCGCGCGCGCCTGTGATGATGACCACTCGGCTCACGCCGTCTCACCCCGCGTTTCGCCAGAGCCCTGCCTGCTGGCGCCAGGCGTCGGTCTGATCACGGGATTGCGCAGGCGCACCCGGCGCCATGGGTAGCGCACGTCGCGCGGCCGTCCGACGTCGCCATACACCGCGTTGGCTTCGCCCCGAGACCGCCTGTGGCGGCATATCGCACAGCGCGGCCGTACAGCCTCAGGCGCACGGACGTGAAGCCCCCATCGCGCCCAGTCAAGCGCCAGCCCACAGGGATCAGGACAATGGCCAGGCGCTTCAACCATGTGCGCCGCCGTCCCAAAGCCTTCGCACGGTTTACTTGCCGGCTGTACTGGCGCCGGGAAGCACCCCGGGAGCGCCCCCCATGGACCATGGATCAGCTCGACCCGCGCCTCGCCAACACACGCATGGTCCGCGCGCGTGACGGCACCAGGACCTGTTGCAAGTTCATGCGTTATCATCACCATGTCCGAACACCCGTTGACGGCGGGCGTCGGCCTGAAAGCGTCAAAGCACCGGATCAACCCGAGCAGCAGCGATGGGCGACCAGGGACGTCATCATGCCGGACCCGCGTGGAACATGGTCTGCACACCGCCCCTCGATCGCTCCTGACCTTGCGCCATTCATGTCGGTCTCGTCCAAGGCCGCTCTCGTCCAAGGCCCGTGTGTCTGGACGGCGCCTGCGAAAGGCTGCAGGCGCATCGCGCCTTTGAACAAGCCAAGGGAAGCTTTGACACGCGAAGCCGACACGCCGGTCAGCGGTTGCGCGCGCGCGACGCGCGACGCGGTGCGCCCGCCTTGACCGCAAGCGCCACTGCGAGCGCCCGTCGGCCCCAGACGACGGCCGCGTCAGGATCATCGCTCGCCGCCTCCGGCAGCCGCCAATACCCCATATCAATCGCCTTTCCGTCACTCGGGCGCATCCACAAGAACGGCGCTGCGCCAAGAGCGGCAAGCTCGCCCCGCATGGCCGTATCCGTCTTCAAATAGACCACGTCATCGGCAATCAGCGCGAACATCACGCCCTGCGCATACACCCCAGCCCCACCGAACATCTTGCGCACATGCACCGAACCCAGATCAGCAAACAGCTCGCGCACCCAGGCGTCGAAGCCGCCGGCGCCCGCCATCTTACGCCTCCGCCGCAGCAGGGGTGATCGCGACAGACTCCCCACACCCGCATGCGTCAGTTTCATTGGGATTGCGAAACACGAAACGCGCGGCAAGCGGCGTGACCTCGTAGTCAATGGTCGATCCAAGCAGGAACAGCACGGCCTTGGCGTCGATCAGGATCCGCACGTCCTTGTCGCACACCATCTCATCAAGCAGCTGCGGCGAGTCGGCGTAGTCCATGACATATTCCATGCCGGCGCAGCCGCCCTTGCGCACACCAACACGAAGATAGGCCTTGTCGCTGCGCGCCATGATCTCGCGCACCCGCTCGGCGGCTGCCTCAGTTAGGCGAACGATCTGCGGTCTTGTGCGCGCCATCGGTACAGTTCCTGGTAAGCTGCGGACCCACCTGCTCTATAACATATTCAGCTGCAACTTGGCTTCATCCGACATGCGTGCAGGCGTCCATGGCGGATCGAAGGTCATATTGACCTTGATGGCGGCTACGCCGGCGACACCGCGCACGGCGTTCTCCACCATGCCCGGCATCTCACCCGCCACCGGACACCCGGGCGCCGTCAGCGTCATGTCAATCGTGAGGTTGCGCTCGTCGTCGACGTCAACCTTGTAAATCAGTCCCAATTCGTAGATGTCGACCGGAATTTCGGGATCAAACACCGATTTGAGCGCCGCCACGATGTCATCCGTCAACCGGGCGAGCTCGTCAGCGGGAATGGCGGAAGTCGGTGCTGGCGTGTCCATGGTCGCGTCCTAGACGAGGATCGATCGGGCCTTGTCGAGGGCGCCCACCAGAGCGTCGACCTCGTCAAAGGTGTTATAAAGGGCAAAACTGGCGCGGGCCGAGGCTGACACGCCGAGATGGCGCATCAATGGCTGCGCGCAGTGGTGGCCGGCGCGGATCGCGACTCCCTGACGATCCAGCAATTGCGAAATGTCGTGCGGGTGAGCCCCCTCTACCGAAAAGGCGAGGATCGCCCCCTTGCCCGGCGCCACGCCATGCACCCTGATCCAGGTGCGCGCGTCGAACGCCGCCATCGCGTGCGCCAACAGCGCCTGTTCATGCGCATGCGCCTGCGCGCGCGGCTGGCCCATCAACCAGGCAAGAGCCGCCCCAAGACCGATCGCCTCGAGGATCGCAGGCGTGCCCGCTTCGAACTTGTGCGGCAGCTCGCCATAGGTGATGCGGTCAAGGCTGACTTCCGCAATCATCTCGCCCCCGCCCTGATAAGGAATCATCGCCTCCAGATGACGCCGCCGGGCATAGAGCGCGCCAATACCAGTCGGGCCATAGACCTTGTGCCCCGAAAACACATAGAAATCGACATCAAGCGCCTGAACGTCCACCAACAGGTGGGCGGCCGCCTGGCAACCATCCAGAAGCACAGGCACCCCTGCCGCGTGCGCCGTCGCGATGACCTCAGCCGCAGGCGTAACGGTTCCCAACACATTCGACATGTGGGTCAGGGCCACAAGTTTCGTCCGCTTACCAAGCATCTCGCCGAAGCCGGACAAATCAAGTCCGCCATCCGCGTCAACCGGCAGGAAGCGCAAGACAACGCCCTTGCGCTCGCGCAAGAAGTGCCATGGCACGATGTTGGCGTGATGCTCCATCTCGCTCAAAATGATTTCGTCGCCCGCCACAAGGCCGGCGCCGAAACTTGAGGCTACCAGGTTGATTGCCTCAGTGGCCCCCTTGGTGAAGATGATCTCCTCGACGCTCGGCGCATTGACAAACGCCCGCACCGTCTCGCGCGCCGTTTCGAAAGCCTGCGTCGTTTCATTCGCGAGCGTGTGAAGTCCGCGATGCACATTGGCGTAGGAGTGCTCCATCGCACCGCACATCGCATCGATCACCGCCCGCGGCTTCTGCGCCGATGCAGCGCTGTCGAGATACACCAGTGCCCGGTCATGGATGCGCCGGCGCAGGATCGGAAACTGGGCTCGAACGCCGTCAACATCAAAGGCCGCCGCCCCGGGCGCGCCGCTCACGACGCCAACCCCCGCAGCGCCACGGCGAGTTCGCCGCGAAGGCGCGCGCGCAACTCCTCATCCAGCGCCTCGTCAAACGCCTCGCTCACAAACGCCTCCATCAACATGCGACGCGCCTCTGCCTGCGGCACGCCGCGCTGACGCAGATAAAACAACGCCGCATCATCCAAAGCGCCCGCCGTGGCGCCATGCGCGCACTCGACGTCATCGGCATAGATCATCAGTTCGGGCTTGGCGAACGACCTCGCGCCGTCGTCCAGAAGCAAAACTCCATGGCGCTGGCGCGCCACCGTGCCATCAGCGCCGGGATGGACAACGAAACACCCCTGAAACACGCCTCGCCCGCCGCCAGCCACCACGCCCTTCACCATTTGATGCGTGCTCGACCCGCCCACACGGTGATCGACCTGAAAGGTCAGATCGACGTGCCGGCCCGCGTCGGCTAGGTAAGCCGCATTGAGCCGCACGACCGCGCCGGGCCCGGCCACATCGACATGCGTCTCAATCCTGGAAAGCCTTGCGCCCTCCGCCAGGATGACCTGTTCAAAACAGGCGCCTGCTGCAACCTGCACACGCGCACTCATCAGCTGAAGATCCGCACCCGTCCCGCGCTGGCGCACCACCCGACGAAGCCGCGCGCCTTGCCCCAGCGAAATCCAGAGAGCCACAAAAGCAGTTTCGCCCCCGTCCTGGGGCGGCGCAAATGCCACCGCGTCGAAGCACTCGTTCAGCGTCACATCAGCGCCCGCTGGCACATCAATGCGCACGACGGCGCCGCCAGGAGCATGCGACAGTGATGTCGCGGCGCCGGGCGTGAGCACCCGCTCATGACCGGCAAGACCTGCTGCGATCAGACCGATCACGTCGCCAGCGCGCTCAGCCGCAAGCGCCGCCGCCAGACCCTCGCCGCCGGAGGCCCTGACCTCACAGCGATCGGCTAACGCGCTGCGCAGATCCGAATGGCGCCACGCCTCGACGCGCCGGTTCGGCAGACCCTGCGCGCGCACGCGCTCGGCCGCCCGCAGCGCCGCCGCCCCGCCGGCCGCCTGCAGCGCGCGCACCAGTCCCTCTTCGCCAGGCGTCAGGGTATGCAGCGCCATCTCAGACCGCCTCGCAGTAACGGTCATAGCCCTCGGCCTCAAGCTCGTGGGCGAGTTCCGGTCCGCCGGAAGCCACAATGCGCCCATTCATGAACACGTGGACCCTGTCCGGGCGAATGTAATCAAGCAGCCGCTGGTAATGGGTAATGATCAGCATACTGCGGTCCGGCGCGCGCAGGGCGTTGACTGCATCAGCCACAACTCTCAAGGCGTCGATGTCGAGCCCGGAATCCATTTCATCAAGCAGCACCAGCCTGGGGGTCAGAACCGCCATCTGCAGCGCTTCCAGGCGTTTCTTTTCGCCGCCCGAAAAGCCCACGTTGAGCGGGCGCTTCAGCATCTCTGGATCAATCTTGAGCGCGCTGGCCCTGGCGCGCACGAGCTTGAGAAAATCCGCCGCATTGACCTCATCCTCGCCGCGCGCCTTGCGCTGAGCATTGAGCGCCGTGCGCAGAAACGTCATGGTCGGCACGCCGGGAATTTCAACCGGATACTGAAAGGCCAGAAACACGCCGCGCGCCGCACGCTCCTCAGGCGCAAGATCAAGCAGGTCTTCCCCGTCAAGCCAAGCAGCGCCGGCCGTCACCTCATAACCCTCGCGCCCGCTCAGGACGTAGGACAGCGTTGATTTGCCCGCACCATTCGGGCCCATCACCGCGTGCACTTCCCCGTCCGGAATGACGAGCGAAAGGCCCTTGAGAATAGGTTTTTCCTCGACGCAGGCGCACAATCCATCAATCGTCAGCATGGGCTCACACAGTCTGGTTGGTTTGGGCGCGCCGCACCACCGGCGCAGATTGGCGGTTCATCGGCTCGGCGAGCCGTCGCAAAGGCAGCCCCGACCGGCCATGCGGGCGCCGCTGAGCGCGCGCCGCCCACAGCTGCGAAGCGGCCACAGGCCTCTAGTCGCCGCACAGGCCTCATCCGACGCTCCCCTCCAGGCTGACGGCGACGAGTTTCTGGGCCTCAACCGCAAACTCCATCGGCAATTGCTGCAGCACATCCCGCACGAAACCGTTGACCAGAAGCGCTACCGCATCTTCCTCGCCCACGCCGCGCTGACGGCAGTAGAACAGCTGGTCTTCTGACAATCGCGTAGTCGTCGCCTCATGTTCGACAATCGCGTCCGGCGTTGAAGTCTCGATGTAGGGAACCGTGTGGGCGGCCGCCTGCGCGCCGATCAGCAGGGAGTCGCACTGCGTGAAATTGCGCGCGCCGCGCGCCTTGGCATTCACGCTGACCAGCCCGCGATAGGCGTTCGAGGAACGCCCCGCCGAGATTCCCTTAGAAATGATCCGCGACCGGGTGTTGCGCCCGAGATGGATCATCTTTGTGCCGGTATCGGCCTGTTGACGCCCGTTGGTGATCGCGATCGAGTAGAACTCACCGACGCTGTCATCCCCGCGCAAGATGCAGGAGGGATACTTCCAGGTGACAGCAGAGCCCGTCTCGACCTGGGTCCAGGATACCTTGGAGCGCGCGCCCCGGCAATCGGCCCGCTTGGTGACGAAATTGTATATTCCGCCCCGCCCCTCGCTGTCGCCGGGATACCAGTTCTGGACCGTGGAGTATTTGATCTCGGCATCGGCAAGCGCAACCAGTTCAACCACCGCGGCATGCAGCTGGTTTTCGTCGCGCATCGGCGCGGTGCACCCCTCAAGATAGGACACATATGCGCCCTCGTCGACGATGATCAATGTGCGCTCGAACTGTCCGGTGCCCTTGGCGTTGATCCGGAAATAGGTCGACAACTCCATCGGACAGCGCACTCCCGGCGGCACATATACAAAGGAACCGTCAGAAAACACGGCGGAATTGAGCGTCGCATAGAAATTATCAGACGCTGGCACCACCGAGCCAAGATATCGGCGAACCAGCTCTGGATGATCCTGGATAGCCTCAGACATCGGGCAGAAGATCACGCCGGCCTTGCGCAACTCCTCCTTGAACGTTGTGGCGACGGAGACGCTGTCGAGGACTGCATCAACCGCGACCCTCGGCGCGCCCTCCACGCCTGCAAGAACCTCCTGCTCGCGCAGCGGTATACCGAGTTTCTCGTACGTGCGCCGGATCTCCGGATCGATCTCGTCCAGCGACTTTGGCGCCGCCTTGCTGCGGGGCGCGGCGTAGTAATGAGCGTCCTGAAAGTCGATCGCAGGATAGCGCACCAGCGCCCAGGTCGGCTCTGTCATCGTCAGCCAGCGCTCAAACGCGGCAAGACGCCACTCGAGCATCCAGTCGGGCTCATTCTTGCGCTCAGAGATGAACCGCACGATGTCAGCATTGAGGCCCTTGGGCGCGAACTCCTGCTCTATGTCGGACACGAAGCCGTATTTGTAGCGGTCGCCCTCCAGTTCACGAACGGTCTCAATGGTCTTTTCAACTGCCGGCATTGGGCCGTCTCCTCACGCGGCCGCGCTGGGGGCGAGCTTGGCCGCCCGTCGCGCCGCTTCAATCCACGCATCCGCCGCAATGTCGGCGTCCTCTGACCCGCTTGCCCAGCCGAAACTGACGCGGATCGCCGCGCCGGCCAAAGATTCGTCAAGCCCCATCGCCATGAGTGCGCGCGAGGTTTTCACTTTGCCCGACGTGCAGGCCGCCCCAGCGCTGACCGCAACACCAGCAAGATCCATGGCCATGACCTGCGTCGCCGCCGGGAAACCAGGCAGCGCAATGTTCGATGTGTTGGCGACACGGGCAGCCCCTGCTCCCTGCACGCTGAGCAAGGGCGAAGCCGCGCGCACGCGCGCTTCGAAGCGATCCCGCAGGGCGGCGATCCGGGCAAGATCGGCCATGTCCGCCACAGCCGCCTGTGCAGCCGCAGCGAACGCAGCCAGCCCGACCACATTCTGCGTGCCTGCGCGAAGGCCACGCTCCTGGCCACCGCCAATCTGACGCGCCGCCAGGGGCGAACCGCCTCGCGCGACGAGCGCGCCCGCGCCGGCGATCCCGCCAGCCTTGTGCGCGGACAGGGCCAGATAGTCAGCGCGCCACGACTCCACGTCGATGGCCACACGCCCCAAAGCCTGGACCGCGTCGACAAAGATGAAACCGCCGCCCGCCTGCACAAGGCGCGCAGCCTCCGCGACAGGCTGGATCACGCCGGTTTCATTCTGCACCGCCATCACGCACGCCAGAGCCGGTCCGCCAGCCGCAAGGCGCTCCAGAGCGGCCAGATCGATGCGGCCGTCGGCCGCGGCCGGAATCGTCTCTACCCTTACGCCCAGCGCGCCGAGCGCCAGGGCCGGCGCAAGCACAGCGTCATGCTCCAGGGCGCTGACAAGCACGCGCCGGAGGCCCGCGGCGGCGGCGGCCGTCAACGCAAGATTGGCAGCCTCCGTTCCGCCGCTGGTGAAGACCACGTCGCCGATTCTTGCCCCGACGAGCTGGGCAAGGGTGTCGCGCGCAGCCTCCAGGATCCGGCGCTGGTCACGACCAGGTCCGTGTACTGACGAGGGATTTGCGCCGCTGGCCATGGCCGCAAGCGCTGCGGCGCGCGCCTCAGGACGCACGGGCGCGGCGGCGTTGTAATCGCAGTAGATGCGGGCTCGCTGCGTCATCCCGGCGCGCCGCCCGCAGCGCGGTCGCGCGGCTGGGCCACGTCGGCCAGAGTGCGGCGATCAAAATAGGTCTCGATGTGGCGACCGAGATCCTCCCACAGATGATGCGTCAGACATCTTCCCTTGGCGCCCGTGCAGGCGCGCGGCGAACCCGCCACGCACCCCGTCGTCCTGATCGGTTCCTCAACCGCGTTGATGACCGCACTCAAGGTCAGGCCCTCCGGCGGACCTGACAACCGGTAGCCGCCGCCCGGACCGCGAACGCTCTCCACCAACCCGGCGCGCCGCAGACGGGTGAAGATCTGCTCCAGAAAGGCCACCGAAATCGCCTGCCGGGTCGCGATGTCCGACAGCGGCACCGTGCGGCCCGCCCCCTGCGCCGCGATATCGGCAAGCGCCGTCACGGCATAACGACCCTTCGCACCCAGTCGCATGGCGAAATCCTTTGACCTCGAAGCATTTCCCGCAATCGCCCGTCGCATGTGGCGCACCGGCGTGCTAGAAGCCCGCCCCATTGCGCGGGCGACCTTATCGACACCGAGGTAAGGTACCCGACTAACTTGGTCAAGTATTTGACAGGGATGAGGGGGTTCGCGTCGATGCCCGACGTCGTGTTCACCGGCGCTGCCGGTCGTATCGAAGGGCGCTACGCGCCTGGCAAACAGGAAAACGCCCCGATCGCTCTGATCCTGCACCCGCATCCGCGGGCCGGCGGCTCAATGCAGGACCGCGTGACCGTGCAGCTCTATCAAATCTTCATGCAGCGTGGCTTCGCCACCCTGCGATTTAACTTTCGCGGCGTGGGACGAAGCCAGGGCGTCTTCGACAACGGCATGGGCGAACTGTCTGATGCGGCAAGCGCCCTCGACTGGCTGCAAAGCCTGAACGTCGAGGCCCCCTATTGCTGGGTGGCAGGTTATTCCTTCGGGGCCTGGATCGGACTGCAGCTTCTGATGCGCCGACCGGAAATCGACGGTTTTATCGCCGTCTCGCCGCCGGCGACCCATTATGACCTGTCCTTCCTCGCTCCATGTCCGGCAAGCGGCCTCATTCTCTACGGCACCAAGGACAATGTCGCGCCAGCCGACGACGTGGAGCGGATTATCTCGAAAATCCGCACGCAAAAGAACATCAAGGTCGATTACCAGGCCGTAGAAGGCGCGAACCACTTCTACAATGACCATCTCGAAGAGGTTGAACGCCGGGTCGCGACCTATCTCGATCGGCGTCTCGCCACGTCGCCGACACGTCCGCGTTAACCGGCACGCTGAAAGGCGTCCCGCGGTGCAAGCCTGCCCCCGTCGCCGGCCATCAGGCCGGTCTTGGGCCCCGCCAGTTCAACCCCGCCACTCTCAAGCCCTCAGGCGATGGGCCTGAGGCGATGGGCCACACTGGGTCAGGACTTCGCGCGGCGGTGGGCGTTTGCGAGCTGCGCATGCGGCGCGAACCCGAAACGGCCAATCCTTACACAGCACAGCGAGGTAGGGCACGCCCAGAAGAGGCGCAGGCTGGAAGAAGCCCCAAACGGGCCTCTTCCAATCCTCGCGCCAAAACCCGAAATCAACCGCCAGACAGCTTGCGGATGAACTTTTGAGTCTGTCCCCCGCCCTGCTCATAGGCCTGCTGACCCGTCGGGTCAGCGATCTTGTCCCAGCTGTCGCGCACTTCCTCCGCGCTGATCCCATCCTTGCCAAGATAAACGCCCTCCGTCTCGTAGAGACGCGACACCGCAAACACCCCGGCCCCAGCCGTCAGAACCGCGCCATTCGGCGCTTCATCCGAAACCAGATAAACCACGCCCGGGGTAACAAATTCCGGCTTGAGAAGCTCAAGCAACTGCGGCGGCATCAGGTTCTCCGTCATTCGAGTCGCGGCGACGGGAGAGATTGCGTTGATCTTGATGTTGTTCTTGGCGCCCTCGATCTTCATCGTGTTCATGAAACCGACGAGAGCCAACTTCGCCGCCCCGTAATTGGCCTGCCCGAAATTGCCATAAAGACCCGTCGACGATGTCGTAACAACGATGCGTCCGAAGTTCTGGGCCTTCATGATCTCCCAGACAGCCTTGGTGGGCTTCACCGTTCCCAGCACATGAACATTCATGACTGCTTCGAAGTCGGCGATCTCCATCTTGGAGAAGCTCTTGTCACGCAGGATGCCAGCGTTGGCGATAAGAATGTCGATACGGCCCCACTGGTCCATTGCCTGCTTCACCATGGCGGCGACGCCCGCATCGTCCGTCACCGACGAACCGTTGGCGATAGCCTCCCCGCCCGCCGCCTTGATTTCGGCCACGACCGCCTCAGCCGCCGCCGAGCTGCCGCCAGATCCGTCGACTGCACCGCCGAGATCGTTAACCACCACCTTCGCACCGCGCCGGGCGAGTTCAAGCGCATGACAGCGGCCAAGGCCGCCGCCCGCGCCGGTCACAATGGCTACTTTGCCGTCAAAGCGGATATCGGACATGGAATGCTCCTCAGTGAAAAACCGGCGGTCCACCGTGCGAGCGTGTCGATGCGTCGCCGCGTCGCCGTCGTCAAGTCGAGGCCTCTCCGGCAAGTCAGCCGGCATCAGCCTATGGCGGGTCGACGCCAGCGAGGCAGATCTGACCGGAGCGCAGCGCTGACGTGCCTTGGCCAGCCTGACCGCACGCCCGCGAGGGTTCGCCCCCGCCCGGACACACGCCCCTCAGTCCGTTTGGCCGCAAGGCCGTCTCGCCAGCTGCCGTCTCCATGACAGCGCCCTGCCCAAGGATACGCCAGCCCTGGGATCCGGCAGCCCTGGGATCCGGCAGCGAAGCCCCCCGGCTGACGCCGACGCCCTGCACTGCCTGACCAGGAGCCCGCGCACCGGAAGCAGCGCTTGCACACCCGGCTGATGACTACTCGGCTGCCGCCCGTATGGGACCCGGCGGGGTCCAGCGCAACACGGGCCTGCGAGCGGCCTTGGTCTCGTCAAGCCTGCGCACCGGCGCATAGTGCGGCGAAGCCTTCAACTCGCCGCCCTGCGGACCTGTGGCCTTGGCGGCAAGCGCACGCATCACCTCAATAAATCGATCGAGCTCCGCCTTGCTCTCCGTCTCGGTCGGCTCGATGAGCATGGCGCCCTTCACCACCAACGGAAAATACATCGTCATCGGATGATATCCCTCGTCGATCATCCCCTTGGCGATGTCGAGCGTGCTGAGACCTCGCCCCTCCAGAAAGGCATCGCTGAACAGCGCCTCGTGCATGCAGAACCCCGGAAAGGCCGGCGTCATCACGTCGCTGAGCCCGGCAAGAACGTAGTTGGCGTTGAGAACCGCATCCTCTGCGGCCTGACGCAAACCATCGGCGCCATGGCTCAGCATGTAGGCCAGGGCGCGCACATACATGCCCATCTGGCCATGGAACGCACACATTCGCCCGAACGCCTGGCCTGTCTCATCGTGCTCTACCAAAACAAAGTCATTTGCGTGACGCTCGACATATGGGATCGGCGCAAATGGCGCGAGCGCCTGCGAAAACACCGTGGGACCGGCGCCAGGACCCCCGCCGCCATGCGGCGTCGAAAATGTCTTGTGCAGGTTGATATGCATCGCATCGATGCCAAGATCGCCCGGGCGCACCCGCGCAACGATCGCATTGTAGTTCGCGCCGTCGCAGTAGAAGTATCCGCCGGCCGCATGAATCAGATCGGCAATCTCCCGGATGTCGCGCTCAAACAGCCCACATGTGTTGGGGTTGGTCAGCATGATCCCGGCAACGTCCGGACCAAGCTTTGTCTTCAGATCTTCCAGATCTACCCGACCATCCGGCGCCGCCTTGATTTCATCGACCGTGAAACCGCACTGCGCGGCTGTGGCGGGATTCGTGCCATGCGCCGATTCCGGCACCAGAACCCGCCTGCGCGTAGCCACCTCGCCGCGCGCGATCAGCGCCTTGCGGATCGCAAGCATCCCGCACAGCTCGCCATGCGCGCCCGCCTTCGGCGTCAGCGCGACCGCCTGCATGCCCGTCAGCGTGATGAGCCAATGGGCGAGTTCATCCATTAACGCCAGCGCGCCCTGAACGGTCTCGACCGGTTGCAGCGGATGGATGTCAGCAAGCCCCGCAAGACGCGCCATCTTCTCGTTCAGGCGCGGATTGTGTTTCATCGTACACGAACCGAGCGGGAAAAGACCCAGATCGATGGCGTAATTGCGCTGCGACAGCCGCACGTAATGGCGCATCGTCTCAGGCTCGGACAGGCCGGCAAGCCCGATCGGAGCGATGCGCTCAAGCCCGCCAAGACGATGGCCCCGGCCGCTCGGCTGCGGCAGGTCGACGCCGCAGCGGGCCGGATCGCCGATCTCGAAGACGAGCGCCTCGGCCTGGACAAGGCCGCGCGAGCCTGACGTGGTCGTCGCCAGCGGCTGCGCCTCGGCCACAACTGGACGGGTTGGTCGACCGACACGGTTCATGTCATCACCTCGCGAAGTGCAGTTGCATATGCAGCGATGTCTTCTTGGGTATTGCGCTCTGTGGCCGCAACGATGATGAGATCGTGACGTCCAGCCGCCGGCGCCAGACGGGAATATTCAACTCCGCCAAGGATCCCTCTCGCCGTGAGGCCGGCCAATACCTCTTTGGCCGGTCGCTGCACCTGCAGCGTAAATTCGTTAAAAAACCGCGGCGTCGCCACACTCACCCCAGGGACCGCCGCGAGGGCGTCGGCGAGGTCGCAGGCGCGCTCGTGATTGAGCAACGCCAGACGGCGCAGGCCCGCTTCGCCAAGCAGCGTCATATGGATTGAAAACGCAAGCGAGCACAGACCCGAATTCGTGCAGATGTTGGATGTCGCCTTCTCGCGGCGGATGTGCTGCTCGCGCGTAGACAGCGTCAAAACGAAGCCGCGCCGGCCATCCGCATCCGTCGTCTCGCCCGCCAGACGCCCTGGCATCTGGCGCACAAACTGCTCGCGGCAGGCGAACAGACCCACATAGGGACCGCCAAAGTTAAGGCCATTGCCGATCGACTGGCCCTCTCCGACAACAATGTCAGCACCCATCGCGCCAGGCGGCGTGACCAGCCCGAACGCCACCGCCTCGGTGAACACCGCAACGCAGAGCGCGCCTGCCCCATGCGCGGCCGCCGCCGTCGACGTCAGATCGCTCACTGTTCCAAAAACATTCGGCGACTGCACGATCACACACGCAACATCAGCGTCGAGATGCGCCGCCACCCCATGCTCGTCATCGATCGCCGACGGCAGGACCACAATCTCAAGTCCACCCGCCTCGCACATGGTGCGCACCGTTTCGACGTAATGCGGATGCACGCCCCCTGACAAAATCGCCTTGCGCCGCCGGGTCACGCGCGCCGCCATCAAGGCTGCTTCCGCCGTGGCGGTCGACCCGTCATACATCGACGCGTTGGCGACCTCCATGCCAGTCAGGAGCGCGACCTGGGTCTGAAACTCAAACAACGCCTGCAGCGTGCCCTGGGCGATTTCTGGCTGATAGGGCGTATAGGTCGTGAGAAACTCGGAGCGCTGAATCAGATGGTCGACGCTGGCAGGAACATGGTGCCGGTAAGCCCCAGCCCCGATGAAGAACGGCGCCGAACCAGCTTGCAGGTTGCGTCCGGCGAGCGCACCAAGATGTGCTTCGACGGCCATTTCACCTTGATGCAGAGGCAATCCTGGGATCGGGCCATCAAGTTGAGCCAGGGCCGGCACATCAGCATAAAGGGCATCGATGTTCGGGGCGCCGATCGCGGCAAGCATCTCACGACGGTCAGCGGGGTTAAGCGGAAGATAACGCATCAGGCCGTCCTCACAGCGTCTTCAAAAAAGCAGTGTAGGCGTCGGCGTCCATCAGGGCGTCGAGTTCGCCGACGGCTTTCAGTTTGATCTTCGCGAACCACGCTTCGCCTTCGGGGGTCTCGTTGACCTTTTCCGGTGCGCTCGAGAGCGACTCGTTCGCCGCCACGATCTCTCCGGTCAGCGGCGCATAGACGTCGCTTGCCGCCTTCACCGACTCAACCACCGCCATCGGCCCCATCTGGGTAACCGCCGAGCCGACTTTGGGCAGGTCGACATAGACGATGTCGCCAAGCTGCTCAGCAGCATAGGCCGTGATGCCCACCGTTGCGACATCGCCCTCGACGTCGACCCATTCATGTTCCTTGGTGAAACGGCGCATGTGACTACCCCCGATGATAACGATGCGGTACAAAAGGCATGTCAACGATCTCGGCTGCGCGCGGCTGATCGCGCACCATAAGGTCGACCCGGGCAGACGCGCCCGCCACAGCGGCGCTCACATAGCCCATCGCAATCGGCCCGTTGACGGAGGGACCAAATCCGCCGGACGTCACCTGGCCGACGTCGGCGCCGCCCGCCATGACGCGCGAACCCTCACGCGCCGGCGCGCGGTCGAGCAACCGAAATCCAACGCGCCGGCGTGAAGGGCCCTCGCGGAGTTCGTGCAGAATACGCACAGCCCCCGGAAAATCTCCCGCCTCGCGGCGACGCTTCTGGATCGTCCAGGCGAGCCCCGCCTCAACTGGGCTCGTCGTCGCGTCGATGTCATGGCCGTAGAGACACAACCCCGCCTCAAGGCGCAGCGAATCGCGCGCCCCCAGCCCGATCGGACGCACATCCACATGCGCCAGCATGGACTTCACCACCTCTGGCGCCGAGCCAGCAGGAATGAGCACCTCAAATCCATCCTCGCCAGTGTAGCCGCAGCGCGCCACCACCCACTCCTCGCCATGCACCAGCGCGCGCTTGTGGGTCATGAAGGGCATTTCCTTCACGCTCTTCACCCAATTGACGAGCACGTCGGCCGCGCGAGGCCCCTGCAGCGCGATGAGTGCGCGATCATCGGCGCGCTCAAGGCGCGCCACGCCCGCGCCAGCCGACTCGATCAGGGTAAAGTCCTGTTCTTTGCAGCCGGCGTTCGCGACGATGTAGAGCACGCCCTGAAGATCATCCGTAGAGGGACGGGCGATCATCAGATCATCAACGATGCCGCCCTCGGCGTTAAGCAACATCGTGTAGCGAATCTGCCCTGGCTTGAGACCGCGGATATCGGCAGGGACGAGACGCTCAACGATGGCCGCCACACGGTGATGGGCCGTTTCGCCCGCCCCGACGCCCTCTGTCAGCGACAGAAAGGCCGGCCCCATGTGGGACACATCGAACAGGCCGCAGCGCTGGCGCGTCCACAGATGCTCTTTCATGACGCCGTCGGCATACTGGATCGGCATGTCATAGCCGGCGAAGGGCGCCATGCGGGCCCCCAGGTCGCGGTGCAGGGCCGTCAGCGGCGTGGATTTTACTGCGGCGGCGCTCATGCCATCCCCTGTGACACATGGTGAGGACCCGGACAGGACTGACTGCGCCTGCACGGCGGCGTCATCCCGGTGGGGCCCCCGCTGTCACAGGACCTGAGAGATTTCACGCACGTTTGCAAAACGTCCGCTTACTCCGTCGGTGGCGACGCGATGCGTCGCACTCTCCAGCGTCTTCATTCCCCCGCGGTCCGGTCTGCCTGAGAGTTTCCGGGGCGGTTGCTCCTTCGGCGGCGCAGGCAAGACTGCGCTCTCTCCCGCGGGGTTCATCGATGGCCGGCGTCGGACCCGCATCCCGCGAACCGGCGCCGTTGAAGGGAAACATAGAACGCGGCAGGTCCGGGTCAACTGGGCCATGATTGGAGACGCGCGTCGCCTCCAAGATGGCGCGCAAAGAGGCAGTTCCCAACATCCAAGGACCCGACATCCAAGACCCAGGCGCCCAAACTTGACGCCCAAACCACCGACGCCTGACGCATCTGTGCCAAAAACCTGGGGCCGGGCTTGGTGGATCGGGCTTGGTGGGTTGGGTGTGGCGGATGGCGCGGGCCACCTCAGCCCGCTCTGCGCAGACATGGGCGCAGGCGCTGACATATGGCCCAGATCGCTGCCCCCAAAGCGCCGGGCCCAAAGCGCCGGGCCCAAAGCGCCGGGCCCAAAGCGCTGGGCCCAAAGCGCTGGGCCCAAAGCGCTGGGCCCAAGGTTCTGGGCCCAAGGTTCTGGGGGCAAGTTTCTGGATGCCCGATGTGCTGCAGAATGTCGCCGACCGCCGCTGGCGGACGAGCCTAGCGACCGGTCGGCAGATCTTTATAGGATACGTCCTTGTCCACCCGCACGTCGCCCGGCAGGCCAAGAACCCGTTCGGCAATGATGTTCTTCAAAATCTCGTCCGTGCCCCCGGCGATGCGCAAACCAGGCGCCCACATGTAACTCTGCTGAAACGCCGCCTCCATGGGCGCCAGATCCGGATCCAGGATGATTCCAAAATGGTCCTGCGCTTCGATCGCCGTGTTGGAGATGTCCTGCAGCTGGTTCGCAGTCAGGATCTTGCCGATCGACGCCTCCGGCCCCGGCGTCTGGCCCTTCGACAGCGCGGTCATGGTGCGGAACTTGCCAAGCTTGTAACCCTCCGCGCGCACATACCATTCGGCCATCTTGGCGCGAAATGCATCGTCCTGGATCAACGCGCCGCCATCCGCCGTGGTCAACCGTCGGGCAAGCTCCAGGATCTCCTTGTAGTCCGGCCCCGGCGAGCCGCCGACCGCAAGACGCTCGTTCATCAGCGTGACCAACGCAACGCTCCAGCCCTGACCCTCCTGGCCGAGCATCTGCGCGTGCGGGACCCGCACGTCGGTGAAATAAACCTCGTTAAAGTTCGATCCGCCGGACATCTGGTGGATCGGACGCACCTCAACGCCAGGGCTCTTCATGTCCAGGAAGAACATGGTGAGGCCCTTGTGCTTGGGCGCGTCAGGATTGGTGCGCACGAGCAGGATGCCGAAATCCGAATAGTGCGCCCCGCTCGTCCACACCTTCTGGCCGTTGATCACCCAGTCATCGCCGTCGCGCACCGCCCGCGTCTTCAGTCCCGCCACATCCGAACCTGCCGCAGGCTCGGAGAACAGCTGACACCAGATCTCCTCTCCGCGCAGCGCCGGGCCGACATAACGCTCCTTCTGGGCGTCCGTCGCAAAGGCGATCAGGGTCGGGATGCACATGCCCAGACCAATCGCAAACGGCCCTGCAGGCGCATCGAACTTGGCTTCTTCCTGGTTGAAGATCACCGAATAGATCGGCGCAAGGCCCTGACCGCCATGCGCGGTCTGCCAGGTGATGCCGGCAAAGCCCGCCGCAGCCTTCTGGCGCTGATAGGCCTTGGCGGCGTCCAGGTAAGCCTGCCCCTCGCGTGCCGTAGCGGAAGGTTTTTCCTCACCCTTCAGCTTGACGGTCGCCTCCAGAAAGCGACGCGCCTTGGCGCGAAAGGCGGCTTCTTCCGGCGAGTCGTTGAAGTCCATCTGTCAGCTCTCCCGTTTGCACGCAAGTTAGGGCCCGCCGGGATCGGTGACAACGGCGCCCTTGGGGAAGCGCCCGTTGCTCAGCGGGCGTCCGCCAAGAAACGGTCCGCCTCGCCTGGCGCGAGCGCCGGCGCGTACAGCCATCCCTGCGCATAGTCACACCTGATGGAAGCAAGATGCGCGGCGGCAGTGGCGGTCTCCACCCCTTCTGCGATGATCGATAGGCCGAGATCGCAGCCAAGCGCGCACAGGGCCCGCACGATTTTCTCCGACCTCCTATCGCCAGCCATCGCCGCCACGAAGCTGCGATCAATCTTCAAGACATCCGCCGGCAAGCGCACAAGCCAGTCCAGAGATGCAAATCCGGCCCCCACATCATCCAGCATCACCCCCAAACCCGCACGCTTGAGCTGGCTCAACGCCGCGGCGGAGCGCTCCGCGTTCAGCAGCGTTTGTCCCTCGGTGATCTCAAACCGCAGCGAGCCGGGCGCATGGCGCGCAGCACAGATTGCACCCGCCTCCAGCACCCGCGCCTCATCCAGCTCGCGCCCGGACACGTTCACAGAGACGAAGAGGTCGCGCCCCTGGGCACGCCATTCAGCCAGCTTGGCCGACGACGCCTCGATCATCCGCACACCCAGATCCGCCATCAGCCCCATCTCCTGGGCGACCGGCAGGAACTGCGCCGGAGACAGCACGCCCTGATCGGGATGGTGAAAGCGGGCGAGCGCCTCAAATCCGGCAAGGACTCCGTCGGACAGACGCACAATCGGCTGAAAATACGGCTCCACCGCGCCCGTCCGCACCGCGTGCACCAGATCGGCGGCGAACGCCAGCCTCGCCAGGGCCTGGCCGATGTCGCCGCCACGCGCCGGCTGGGTCTCATCCGGCAGCGGCGCGGCGATGCCGCTCGCAACGGCGCCCGCATCATCCCACGTCCCGCTCAGCAGCACACTGGAAGAACGCCCGTCGACCGCCATGTCCAGGCTCACGAGCACGCGCGCCTTGGGCCGGGAAAGCGCAAACGCCTCCACAAATCGCGGCCTCGCCTCCGCCGAAACGCGCTGGGCAAGGGTGACGAGTTCGATGCGCGTCGTCTCCGAAGCGCCCGGCTGGCGCAACGCCAACACCCGCGCGCCGGCATCATACTCCCACAGCGCAGCACCAGCGGCGACCAGGGCGTCAACGGTCATCGATTCGCTCATACGACCCGTTTACGCCGCCGCGCCGCGCCGCGCTATCGCCAAGGCGGGATGGGATCGTCCTGCAGCAGCGCATACAGCACGTGATCGCGCCACGCGCCGTCGATCTTGAGATAGCCGCGCGCCACGCCCTCCTCGGTGAAGCCGACGCTCTGCAAGAGATTGCGCGAGGCCGTATTGTGGGCCAGACAGGCCGCTTCGACGCGGTGCAGCCCAACCTGCCCGAACGCAAACCCCAGCACAGCGCGCACCGCCGCACGGGTATGACCCTGCCGGCGAAACGGCGCGCCGACCCAATAGCCCAGCGACGCCATCTGTGCGACGCCCCGAGTGACCCGCGACAGGGTCACCCCACCCACCAGCCGGGCATCCGCGGTGCGAAACACAAAGAACGGGTAGGCAAGGCCCTCGCGGATGTCCTCAAGATAACGGCGCAACCGGCGGCGATAGGCGTCCCGGCTCAATTCGTCGGCCGGCCAGGCCGGCTCCCAAGGCGTCAGAAAGGCGCGGCTGCGCCCACGCAGATCAGCCCATTCCTCAAAATCGCGGATGTCCGGATGGCGCAACTGCACGCCGCGTCCCTCGACCACCCGCTCGCCCTCGCCCGGTCCATCGCGCCGCAGGAAAACCATCTTGCCTTGCCTCTTGCCGGCAAGATTGACCCGCATGCCCTCACAAGCGCAAGGCCGGAAACAGCACTGCCCGCCCGGCAAGGCGGCAGGATGCGCCGCGGCTTTCCGGCGGATCAGGCGACTGCGGCTGCGAAGCGCCCGGCGGCCTTCAGTCCGGCCTTCGGACCAAGCGCGACCGCGGCCGGCGGCCCCTGGAGCGCCGTTCCCAGAACCGCGCGCACGTCATCCGGCGAAACCGCCTCGACCCCGGCCAGAACGGCCTCCAGACTGCGCACGGCGCGATGCAGGAATATCTGCGCCGCCGCACCCTCGCAGCGCGCCAAAGGACTCTCCGCCGAGGTCATAAGCGCCGTCTCCAACAGCGCCTTGGCCCGCGCCAACTCGTCTGCAGATGGCCCCTCGTCGGCAAGCCGAACAATCTCGCCTGCGGTCACTGCGGCGACCTCAGCCGCATCGCCTGGAGCGGCAGCCGCGTAAAAGCCGAAACGCCCCACATCGCCATAGCCGTCATAGTAGGCGTCGATCGCGTAGGCGAGACCGCGCTTCTCGCGCACCTCCTGAAACAAGCGCGAGGCCATGCCGCCGCCCAGGATCTCAGCCGCCACCCGCGCAGCATACACCGCGTGATCGCGGGCGCCGGGGGCCGGCAGGGAGGCCGCAAAATGACACTGCTCAATGCGTCGCGCCTCCACCGCCACGCCGCCGCGCGCCTGCGCCGGCGCCGCCCCCTCGGCCACGATGCCCGGCGCCAGCGCGCCGAACCGTCGCTCCGCGAACGCGCGCACAGCGCCTCTGTCAACAGCTCCGCTCGCCGCGACGACGATCCGCTCCGGCGTGTAATGGGCCAGCCGGAAGGCCGCCAGATCATCCGGCCCCAGCGCGCCGACGCTCTCGCGCGTGCCGAGGATCGGCCGGCCGAGAGGCTGATCTGGAAACACCGTCTGCTGATGGAGTTCAAAGATGTGATCATCCGGCGTATCCGCACTCTCGCCGATCTCCTGGATGACCACCTTCTTCTCACGCTCAAGTTCGCCGCCATCCAGCGTGGGCGCCAGAACAAGATCGGCAAGCAGCTCAAACGCTGCAATCGTTCTGCTCTCCAGAACACGCGCATAGTACCCGGTCCGCTCATAGCCGGTTCCCGCGTTCATTGATGCGCCAAGCGCCTCCATCGCCTCGGCCACCGCCTTGGCGTCGCGACCAGCCGCACCCTTAAACGCCATGTGCTCGAACAGGTGGCACACGCCGTTCTCGCGCACGGTTTCAAACCGTGCACCGACGCCGACCCAAACCCCGATCGCCGCACTCTTCAATCCCGGCATCGGGTCGATCCAGACCCGCACGCCATTGTCAAGCGTGATGAACTCGATGTTCATACAGCCAGCACCGCACGGATCGCAGCCTTGACCGCAGTTGGATCGCCAGAGACCGGAGTGATGCGCTCAGGGCGCTGATAAAGATCTGCAGCGTGGCCCGGCAGGTCCGGGCGCCGGCCCAGCGCCGCCTCAACGGTTTCAGGAAACTTTGCCGGATGCGCTGTCGCCAGCAGCACGCACGCCCCGCCATCATGATGGGATCGCAGGCGCACACTGTAGCCGACCGCAGTATGCGGACACAAAACCTCGCCACAAGCGGCGTGCGCCTCCTGCATCGCGGCGCGCGTCGCGCCGTCGTCAACCCCGGCGCCGACATAGTGCTGCTTCATGAAGGCATGCGCCCCCTGTCCCAACTCATAGGCGCCAGCCTGCGCAAACGCATCATAGAGTGCTTTGAGCCGATCACCGCGCCGGCCAACCGCCTCAAACACGATGCGTTCGAAGTTGCTCGCCACAGCGATGTCCATCGCAGGGCTGAGCGTCGCCCTGCTCGCCTCCGCGCGCCGGTAAACCCCGCTCGCCAGGGCCTGCGCGACGCCGTCATTGGCGTTGGTCGCAATCATGATGCGCCCGATCGGCGCACCAATCCGCTTGGCCGCATAGCCGGCATAGGCGTCTCCGAAATTGCCGCTCGGCACGGTGAAGTTCACCGGTCCACCGGCCGACAGTGCACAGGCGGCGACAACGTAATAGACGGCCTGCGCGACGATTCGCGCCCAGTTGATCGAATTGACCGGCGACAGGCGGGTTGCTGCAACAAAGGCCACATCGCCCAGCAACGTTTTGACGATCGCCTGAGCCGCATCGAAATCCCCGTCGACGGCGAAAGCATGAACATTGCCTGCGCCAGAGCCGGTCATGAAACGACGCTGCACGTCAGACACGCGGCTGGCGGGCAAGAGCACGAACACCTGTACGCCCGACCGCCCCTTCAACGCCTCCACTGCAGCGCCGCCCGTGTCGCCGCTGGTTGCGCAGATGACCGACAATGCGTCGCCGGTCTGCGCAAGCGCCAGCTCGTAGAGCTCCGCGATAAGCTGCATCGCGACGTCCTTGAACGCGAGCGACGGGCCCTGTGCGAGGTCAAGCAGCCACCCGCCAGACTCGATCTGGCGCAACGGCGTGATGGCCGGGTGGGCCCACTGCGCGCCATAGGCGCGCGTGGCGATCTGTGCGCACGCCTGCGCCGACAGATCATCGCCGGCAAAGGCGCCCAGCACCGCCGCCGCAGTCTCTGCATAAGGCGCGTGGGCGGCCCTGCGCAGAACCTCACGCGACAGCTGTGGCCACTCAAGAGGCGTATAAAGGCCGCCATCCGGCGCCAGTCCGGCCATCACCGCAGCAAGAAACCCCACAGGCGGGCTCTGCCCGCGGGTGGACTGATAGGCCATCACCGGGCGGTCTTTCGCGTCAGGGCGAAGCGGCCGGACCGCACATGCCAGGCGACATAGACGCCAAGGAGCGTGAGCGCGAGGCCGAACCAGGTGAGCGCATAGCCAACATGCTGCACCGGCGCGAGCATCGCCAGGGTCGGATCGGCGCGCGGATTGCGGGCCCCATCCTCGAGAGGGTCCTCTGCGACCCAAAACGGCGCAGCCGCGCCAAGTCCTGCAGCAGCGGCAAGCGCCCGGGGATCGATCGCATACCATTGCCCTTTCTCCGGGGCGGCCTGCGGGGTGAAGCCGTTGCCCCGCCAGGCGAGCCGCACTGCGCCAGTGACAGACACCCGACCGCTGCGCGCATCCTCGCCCCAGCCGTCCTGTGCACCGACCTTGCGTCCACGATCGATCCAGACCACGCCAAGATCGGTGCGTACCGGCGCAAGCGCCACCCATGGCCGCTCAGGATCACCGCCAACGAAATAGCGCTGAATACGGTCCGGCTCGATCACGCCCTCGATCACCACGCGGCCAAACTCCACCTCCTCGCCAGCCGCCATGGCCCCGATGATGTCAGCCGGCGCGCGCGCTGGCGCGACGCGCGCCGCCTCAAGACGGCCGATCAGATCCTGTTTCCAGGCGTAGCGCTGGAGCTGCCACAGGCCGAGAGAGACCAGAACCGCGAGCGCTGCAGCCGCGAGCACGCTCATGACCGGCTGAGGACGAAACGTCACTGCGCAAACCGCCTCTCACGCAGCCCCCACACGCAGGTGACTGACAAAGCCCAAAGGCGCTGCGCGCGCGCTCCCGGCACCGGCGCGCAGCCGGCCGCCGAACGCTGCTGGACCATGCGCGCCCGTAAGCGCGCGCGCTCAGCCATATGCGACGTAAATGAATGCGAAGAGGAAGAGCCACACCACGTCGACGAAATGCCAGTACCAAGCCGCAGCCTCGAACCCGAAATGCTTCTGCGGCGTGAACTGCCCGGCAAGCAGACGCAGGAGGCACACGGTGAGGAAGATCGTGCCGATCACCACATGCGCGCCATGGAAACCCGTCGCCATGAAAAAGGTCGAACCATAAAGACCAGCCGGCCCGCCGCCAAACCCAAACTGGGCGTGGCTGTATTCGATGACCTGCAGCACGGTGAATGTCACGCCGAGGATCACAGTCAGCAGGAGCCCCCACGTCGCGCCACGCCTGTCGCCATGCTGCAGGGCATGATGCGCCCAAGTGACCGTGGTGCCGGACAGCAGCAGCACCAGAGTGTTCATCAATGGGAGGTGAAACGGATCAAAAGTCTCGATGCCCTTGGGCGGCCAGGTCTGAAACGCCTGCGCCACCGCCTCATCGGTCGATGTCTGGCGCAACTCGTGGAACAGGGCGAGGTCAAAAAACGCCCAGAACCACGCTGCGAAGAACATCACTTCAGATGCGATGAACAGGATCATCCCGTAGCGCAAACCGATGTCCACCACAGGAGTATGGTCACCCTGACGGCTCTCCTTTACCACATCGCCCCACCAGCCGATCATGGTGTAGACAACCATGGCCAGACCAAGCAGCAGCACCCACGGCTGGCTCTTGCCAAACAGCACATAGAGGTTGGATGCCTCGTCATCCACGAAACCGTGCATGAACGCCACGCCGCCAATGGCGAGTATGAACACCGCCAGCGAGCCGACAAACGGCCATGGGCTCGGATTGACGAGATGATAATCGTGTTTGACCGCGCCTGACGCCATCGCTGTTCAACCCCCTATGCCGGACAACCGACGTTGCCCGGATGTTTAGACCGCGTCGCTTCGAGCCGGCAAGACTGCGACGCGCCATTGGCGGCCACAACCGGGACCATCCCCCCGGGCGCGACGCTCGCCGGCAGCAGCCCCCGACGGCAAGACGCGATCATGCCTGCCGTCACCATGCCCGCCTCGCCGTAGCGCCGACCGGGCCCGGTGCGCTCGCAGATGGTTGCGGCAGTGCGCCATCCTTGGCTTCAAAGAATGTGTAGGACAGGGTCACGCTCTCAACCTGATCCATCAGCCGACGGTCCTCGATCTGAGGGTCGACAAAGAACACCACCGGAAGCTCCAAGGCTTCGCCGGGCTGCACCGTCCGGGGCTCAAAGCAGAAACATTCCAGCTTCATAAAATACGGGCCCATCATGTCGGGCTGCACATTATACGTCGCCACGATGCGCACCGGGCGTTCGCCGTGATTGATCAGACGGTAGAAGGCAAGACCGGTCTCGCCGATATGCAGCGTGCGCGAAACTTCGTCAGGCTTGAACTCGATCGCCAGCCCCGGTGCGACATTGGCGTCGAAACGAACCTCCATGGAGCGCGCAAGCACCTCCTTGGGAGCGCCCGACGCAACCTGGGTGGCGCCGCCGAAACCGGTCAGACGACAGAAGGCGTCATAAAGCGGCGCTGCGGCGAACGATGCGCCCAGCATCACCAGCGCCACGCCGCCGGAAACAATGGCAGGCGTGAGGAAGCGCCGACGGGCTGAGGCGGAGGGCGAGACGGCGAATTTCTGCATGGCCCCCTCAGAACGGCCTGTTGAGCACATCGCCCTGCAACCGGGCGAGCGTCACGACAAAGATCAGCACAACGAAGCCAGCCAGCGCCAGAGCAAGCACCACGTTGCGCCGGCGGCGCGCCTGGCGTTGCGTATGGCCTTCAGCCACGAACCCCGACACCTCCGCGCTGCGCGCTTCCTCGCCGCCGGTCATGCGCCGCTCCCGCTTCCTACGCCGACCCACTCGCTGAGCCACGGGATCGGCGCATAAAGGCGCAGTCCGTGCTCGGCCAGCAGCGCGCCAAACAGCACAAAAAGATACAGGATCGAGAACGCGAAAAGGTCACGCGCCGCCCGCTGGTCGCTCGCCGTGGCCGCGTACAGATCAAGCCCGGTCGGATCCGGCGCATCGCCCGCCCGTGAGCGGGCGACCCGCACGGCGATCACGAGAAAGAGAGCGCCCATGAATGCAGCAGCAGCCGTGTAGATCTGCCCGCCGAGACCGGTGAACGCCGGCGCCAGACCGAGCGGGACCATCACAATCGAATATAGCAGGATCTGCAAGCGCGTGTGCGCCGCGCCATGGGTGACTGGCAGCATTGGCACGCCCGCCTCTCGGTAATCCTGCGACCGCAGCAGCGACAACGCCCAGAAGTGTGGCGGCGTCCAGAAGAAGATGATCGCCACCAGAATGAGCGGATCAACGGTCAGGCTGTTGGTTGCTCCTGCCCAGGCGATCGCAGGCGGCAAAGCCCCGGCGAGACCGCCGATCACGATGTTCTGCGCCGTGGCCCGCTTCAGCCACATCGTATAGACGACCGCGTAAAAGATAATCGTAAACGCCAGCAAGGCCGCCGCCAGCACGTTGGCGGCAAGCAGCATTGTGATCACCGACAAGGCCGACACCACGAGACCCAGTGCGAGCGCTTCCTCTTTTGCAACCGCCCCGGCCGGGATTGGCCGCATCCGGGTGCGCGACATCTTCGCGTCAATGTCCGCGTCGTACCATTGATTGAGTGCTCCAGCCGCGCCGGCGCCACAGGCGATGGCAAAAATCATCGCCGCGCCCAGGACCGGGTCGACGCCGCCAGGCGCCGCGACCAGACCGGCAAGCCCTGTGAACACCACGAGCGACATCACCCGCGGCTTCATCAAGGCGACATAGTCTCCCGCACCCGCCGCCTTGGTCGGACGGTGGGACGGGTCCGCCTTCTGATCGTAGGGGAGACTGAGATCGGTCATGGGTGCTTTGGGTCAGACTGTCTTGCCGAAGGCGCCGTCCGGGCGGCGCGCCCGGGCACGCCGCCCGAACGCACCAACCCGATGCGGCGGGTCAGTGCCCCGCCTCCGTCTTGCCGCGGAAGTCGGGCAGTTCGTTGAACTGGTGGAACGGCGGGGGCGAAGACAGCGTCCACTCCAGAGTAGTGGCGCCCTCGCCCCACGGATTGGCGCCGACTTTGCGCCGGACCAGGAAGTGCTCCATCAGCATGACCAGGAACACCAGCACCCCGACCGCCGTCACCGCGTAGCCGAACGACGACACCGCGTTCCAGTAGGCGTAGCCCTCCGGATAGTCGATGTAGCGGCGCGGCATTCCCTGCAGCCCCAGGAAGTGCTGCGGGAAGAAAATGATGTTCACCCCGATGAAGGTGATCCAGAAGTGCAGGCCGCCGAGAAAGCCGTTGTACATGTAGCCCGACATCTTCGGCAGCCAGTAGTAGAAGCCGGCGAAGATCGCGAACACCGCCCCCATCGACAGCACATAGTGGAAATGCGCCACCACGTAGTAGGTGTCATGCAACACTTGGTCGATGCCTGCGTTGGCGAGCACGACCCCGGTCACGCCGCCGAGCGTGAACAGGAAGATAAAGCCGATCGCCCAAAGCATCGGCACCTTGAACGAGATCGAGCCGCCCCACATCGTGGCGATCCAGCTGAAGATCTTCACCCCGGTCGGCACCGCGATGATCATCGTTGCAGCAACGAAATAGGCCTTCAGATTCACGTCCATCCCGACGGTGTACATGTGGTGCGCCCACACGATGAAGCCGATGAACCCGATCGCGACCATCGCGTAGGCCATAGCGAGATAGCCAAACACGGGCTTGCGCGAGAATGTCGCCACAATGTGCGAGATCATGCCGAAGCCGGGGAGGATCAGAATGTAGACCTCCGGATGGCCGAAGAACCAGAACAGATGCTGGTACAGCACCGGATCGCCACCCTGAGCCGGATCAAAGAAACCGGTGCCGAAATTGCGGTCCGTCAGCAGCATGGTCAGTGCGCCGGCAAGCACCGGCAGCGACAGCAGCAGCAGAAACACGGTCACCAGGATCGACCAGACGAACAGCGGCATCCGGTGCAGCGTCATGCCGGGCGCGCGCATATTGAAGATCGTGGTGATGAAATTGATGGCCCCAAGGATCGAGCTGATCCCGGCGACGTGCAGCGACAGGATCAACAGATCCATCGCCGGACCTGGATGGCCCGACGTCGAGAGCGGCGGATAGAGAACCCAGCCGCCTCCGAAGCCGCTGTACTGGCCGATGCCGGGCACAAAGAACGAAACCGTGATGAGACCGAACGACGCCACCAGAAGCCAGAACGAAATGTTGTTCATGCGCGGGAACGCCATGTCTGGCGCGCCAATATGAATCGGCACGAACCAGTTGCCGAAACCGCCGATCATCGCCGGCATCACCATGAAAAAGATCATGATGAGACCGTGGTAGCTGATCAGCACGTTGTAGAAGTGCTTGGCCGCGTCGATGTCGCCGCCGGTAAATTGCGTCAGTACGCCGATGCCCGGCGCCGCAAGCTCCCAGCGGATGAGACCTGACATCGCGCCGCCGATGATCCCCGCGAAAATCGCGAAGACCAGGTACATTGTGCCGATGTCCTTGTGGTTCGTCGAATAGACCCAACGCTTCCAGTCGTACAGCGAGGGACGGTGGTCGTGCGCGTCGTGGGCGTGCTCGCCAGCGTGCGTGTAATCGGTCATGACGGTCTCTTGGCTCCCAATGTCAGTTCAGAGCGCGCGGCGCGGCGGCGGGAACGTCGTCGACGCGCGCCTGGCGCTCAGGCGGGTTCACGCCCTGGGCCACTTGCTGCTCCTGGATCCAGGCTGCGAATTCGGGCTTGCTCACCACCCGCACTTCGATCGGCATGAACGCGTGGTCCTTGCCACAGAGCTCCGAGCACTGGCCGAAATAAACGCCCGGCTTCTCTGCCAGGAACCACGTCGCGTTCAGCCGTCCGGGGATGGCGTCCATCTTGATGCCGAACGCCGGCACCGTCCAGGAATGCAGGACGTCCGCACCGGTCACCAGAACCCGCACCCGGGTATTTTCAGGAACCACCAGCGCGTTGTCGGTGGCCAGGCGGTACTCGTCGCGCGGCCGGCCCGCCGCCGCCACCTCTTCCTGCGTCAGCATGATTGCATCAAACGAGACGCCGCCGTGATCCGGATACTCGTAGGACCAGTACCACTGATGGCCGGTCGCCTTGATCGTCATCTCGGCCTTGGCGTGATCGTCCTCCATATAGAGCAACTTGAACGACGGAACCGCAATCACGATCAGAATAATGATCGGCGCAACCGTCCAGATCACCTCGACAAGCGTATTGTGGGTGAACTTGCGAGGCTCAGGGTTGGCTTTGGCGTTGTATCGCACCATCACCCAGATCAACAGAGCCAGCACCAGCGCCGTGATCGCCGTGATGATCACCAGCACCATGTCGTGGAACGACGACAGCTCCCGCATGACCGGGGTGGCTGCCTGCTGCAGGCCAAGCCCGCCATCGCCCGGCTTGGCCGCGTAGGCGTTCGCCGCGAACGCCGTCACGCCGAAGCCCGCCAGCGCCCAACGCGCCGACGCCTCAAAGCCCTTCGACTGCTTCACCTGCCCTCTCCCCTCGCATTGCGGGCCAGCGACTCACGCCGCGCCGCGCCTCCTGTCCTGCTTGGCCCGCGGTCCTGCATGCAAGTAGGCCCTGCATGCAAGTGGCCCCCGCAGGCAAAAAATCCTGCATGCGCGCCCGGCTTGCCGAGAAGCCCGCCACCCAGCCTGCCCGTGGCCCGCCTCTCCAACAGCCTCAGTCCCCCGCGAGCCGGCAGGACGGACCGGGCCGCCTGCGAAGACCAAGCCTGCCGGGTCGCACAACCCGCCACCGTCATCCAGCCCCCACGCCGCAAGCGTGAAAGGGTCCAGGCCCTCAACGGGGGCCAGACCTGCCGGGGACCCAAGTCGACGGCGACCAAGGCCCCGCAGGCCAGTGGGACCCGGGTCATGAACCACGGGACTCGCGCCGGCTACAAACAATCGCGTAGCCCTGTATCATGACACAAAGAGTAAACCCAAGAGGCAAGCCCATGCAGATGTGGTCACGATTCGCTCTCTCCGCCGCAGCCCTTGCAGGCGTTGCGTCAACCTCCGACGCAGCCGTGATGGTTCTCGGACGCACCGACGCCCGCGCCTGTTATGAAGCCGCCCGCGACGGGAGATCGGACCCCGGCGCCCTGACGATTTGCGACAAAGCCGTGCAGCAGGATTGGATCAGCGGGAGCGACCTCGCGGCCACCCACGTCAACCGCGGCATCCTGTCGATGCGGCGCAACGACGTCGATGTCGCGATCGCTGACTTCAATCGCGCGATCCGGCTGCGACCCAATATCGGCGAGGCCTACCTCAACCGCGGCGCCGCGCTGCTCCTCAAAGGGGCCGATCAGGCTGCGCTCAACGACCTGACCAACTCCCTGCGGCTCGGCTCGCGCCAGCCCCAGTCGGCGCACTACAATCGCGCCATCGCCCGTGAACGGCTGGGCGACGTCCGCGGCGCCTATGACGACTACCAGGCCGCCCTGGCGTTGACGCCAGATTGGCAGCTCCCGCAGACCCAACTGAAGCGCTTCAAGATCGCTGATCCCAATAGGCCGCCAGAGGTCTCCGGCGCGATCCGCGCCGTGCTGGGATCCACCACGCAGGTGCTGGCGCCGCGCCAGGATGTCGCCCCCGCCGCGCCCGGCGATCAGCCAAGCGCCGGCGATCAGCCAAGAAACTGACCCGCGCGATGTGCGGCGCGCCGGCCAAGCGTCGCAGCGAGCAGCGCCCGCCGCATAAGACAGGCCGCTGCCGGAGACCGGGGACCTGTCGATTGGACCCGGCCTGGAATGGGACCCGGCCTGGATTGGGTCTCGCCCTCGATTTGAACGCCGCAGGGCGTCGAACTCGGCAGGTGGGCCGGAGCATCGCAGGACCTGGGGCCGTCGCCCGCCCGCTACCCAGCGCGATAAGCCTGGACAAACGCCTGCGCAGTCCGGTCCAGGAATGCGGCAAGATCGATCGGGCGCAAACTGTCGCCGCCCAGCAGTTGCTGATGCAGCATCACCGTCAGGATCGGCGAAAACAGGTGAAATGCCGCCGTTCGCAGATCACACGCCCGCATTTCCCCGGCGGCCACATGGGCTGCAAACCGGCGCTCCAGCGCCTGCAGCGACGGCTCCAGAAGAAGGTTCAGATAGGCCTTGCCAAGAACCGGATGCCCAGCCCCCTCCACGATGCCCACCGCATGGGCATGCGCGAAGCCGCCATGCTGCATGCCGGCATGGCTGAGCGCCACATAGGCGCGCACGGAACTCTCAAAATCGTCCAGAGGGGCCGACACAAAATCCATGTACGGCGCGCCACGTTCCCCGATCCGCTCCAATATCGCAGCCACCGCCCCTTCGCGATCGCCAAAATAGTGGCGCAGCGTCGGTGCGCTGATGCCGGCGCAGGCGGCAAGCTCGCGCAGGCTCGCGCGCTGCGGCGGCGCGCTGAGGGTCGCTGCGACCATCTTGTCGATGATCTCGACGCGCTTTTCGTCGTAGTCGGGGTTTCGCTTCCCTTGAGGACGAGGCATGCACAGCGACTCAGATTACCGGTTGCGAATCCTAGAACGTGACAGATCAGAACCCTAGCCGTGGCGCCAACTGCCTCCAAGCACATGCATGGCGGCACGCGCAGGGCCCGCCGCTTCGACCGGGTCAGAGACCGGTTTGATTGTATCGCACAGACAACGAATGCGGGTTTCGGGCTTCCTTCTTGCGCCGGTGATAGATCACCGGCGGGATTGTGTACCTTGAGCTGTGGACAATCGTTTGCGCTGAAAGCGTGACGCCCACGCCGAAGCGCGCCTCGGCACAAGCGCTCCAGTGTGGCAGTCGAAAGAATTGCGACAAACCGTTGCGCCGGGGACACGCACAGGAGTGAGGCGACGCCCATAAAGGCCTTGTTGAAAGCGCCGCTGACCGATGGGCCAATGGCCGTCGTGGCCAGGATCATGCACCTCCCATCCGAGGCCCGGCGTTTCACACCCTCAACGCGCCTGCCGTGCAACACACACCTCCCCACAGACAGGATCGGCGGCGCGCGCCCGAGCGACCGCGGCGCTGAGACCCCGTATGCCTCTGCAAAAGAGCTCTGGCTGAACCTTGGTGACGGCGCTGATGAATCAAGCGGCGGCGGCATTGGCAGGAGGGCTGCGCTGGTCGGCTCTTTGCTCGATGCCGTCCCTGAACCTTATCCCTGAGATCGCCTTTGGCAAACATTCAGCTTCATCCGCCCGCCGCCAGAAACGCTGAGTGGCCCGAATGAGCTTGAAGACCATCGCGAGTGCAGTCTCGTGGGACCGGCAGTCCTTGGCGTGGACCGTCCTTCGGCGGACGGTTTACCAGGTTCTCTCGATGGGATTGGTGGGGCGTAAATGCTTCCAGTTTTCGCCAGATAAGTCATGCAGTTGCAGGAGCCCGTCGCGATCCTTCATGAGGCATTGCGTCGCCTTCTCGTCCTTGATCCCATAGACCTTCTTGAAACGATCCAGGGCGTCGTTGGCTGCAGACTTGCTCGGCGCCGTCCAGATGTCGTGGAGTTCGCGCTTTCTAACGCGTCCGCGCCCGCGCCAGCGTGAATGATGTTCACCGGCGCAACCTGCGCGACAATGTGGCCAACGCAGCTGGAATACGCAGAATTTTAGACCTGATCTGACAATTGGCGTATTGGCGGGCCGATAAGGCCGGGGCGCGGAGCAGAGCGATGCAGAGCTCTGCGCAGCGCCCCGGCCGTGGTTAAGGATATGACGCCATGACAACGAACGTTTCATGCAAAGTGATCAAGGCCAAGGTCAGCCTTTTGGCGTTGGCTAAACAGCCCGGCAGGTGACGCAGGCCTGCAAACTGATAGGGTGAGGTGCAATGGCCAAGCCGGCTGATCATGCCGGTTGCATGATCAAAGCACTGAGCGCTGGCAGCGCAAGCGAAGGGCCGGGGCGCGACAGCTTCCACCGCTTTCAGGAATTGTCCAAGAAAGGCGGCGACCTCGCGCTGGCAGAGATGAAGCGGGCCAAGCCCAATCTGAAAAATCGCGTTGCGCCGCATGTAGAAACAGCAGTGGTCGCAATGTCGGTCCATCATCCAGCCGGCGCCCCGCTTGCGGGGCGGATCTTCCTGGGAGCAAAATCGGCGGCCGCTGCTTTGGCGGGCCAAAAAGCGGGTGTCGAACGAACTCAAGAAGCAAGGGCTTGAGGCGTCGTTTTTGGCGTTCGTTCGATTTGGCGGCGCCATGATTTGGAACCGACGAAGCCGCGGCCGAAGGCGCTGGACGCCAAGGTCGTGTATGACGGCGGCGTGCTGACCGAAAGCCATCTTTTCGCGCTGGAGAGGGCAAAAGCGGACAAAAGGCGCATCGCGAATTCGACTGCGAACATCCCGGATATTGTGTGGCGCAGGCTTCGCAGCTGGTTCGCCGAAGGCGAATGATGTGTTCCAGCGGATCAAATCAAATCGCAGACGGCCCGCAAGGCCTTGTTGTGTCGGCACGCTGAAGGGGGTGGCCGCGCCGCCGGATCAGCAGGCTGATCCGGCATTTTCATAGTCAGGGCCGCAGACCGTGATCGACAGTTGCTCGAAGCTGGGCTTCGCAAAATTGTGGGGTTGCAAGTCGGCGCCGACCGCAGCGGATATGTTAAACGATCGCGCTATCCGGCTCTTTGACGAGCACGACCTTCGAGTCGATAGCGTGCTCACCGATCGCGGGCCGGAACATTGCGGCGCCCATGCTCGCCATGAATATGAACTCTACCCCGCCGTCGAAGGCATCAATCACACGCGCACCAGGGTGAAATCGCCGCAGACCAACGGCATCTGCGAACGCCGCCACAAATCGCTGCTCGATGAATTCTATCGCGTGGCGTTTCGCAAGAAGGTCTATGCCACGATCGCGGCGCTGCAGGCCGCTCTTGACGAATGGGTCGCGCACGACATCGACGTGCGCTCCCATCAGGGGCGCTGGTGCTTTCTGCAAAACGCCGGTGCAGACCTTCCTTGCTTCCGCGCGGCTTGCGCGCGAAAATCAATGACCAAACGCAGCTGCATGACCGGGTTTGTCTGACAATTTCGACCCGGCGGACACCCGCCACGCCGAGACTGAAATGTCAGATCACACAGGTGCTTCTACACCGGTCGCGCCCTGAGCGCCGGTGATCTGTCATGCCCCCGGGACACGCGCCCCATGTGCAAGGATCCGATATGCATCCGCCAGGCCTGCAAGACAGTGCGGCGCGCCGCGCCTTCATTCGCGCCAACACCACCGCCCGCGCCCCGCCGCAGTGTCCGGAAATCACGCTGCACCTGGCCGACGATGCGCTTGAGCTGTGGCGCCTCGGCGAGGAGGAGATGGGCGCCATCGGTCTGCCCCCGCCATTCTGGGCCTTCGCCTGGGCCGGAGGCCAGGCCCTGGCGCGCTATGTGCTCGACAATCCACATGTCGTGCGCGGACGCCCGGTCATCGACTTCGCCGCCGGATCCGGCATGGTCGCCATCGCTGCCATGAAAGCAGGCGCCGCCTGCGCCTGGGCAACCGACATAGACCTCTTCGCGATCGACGCGATCGGGCTCAACGCCTCGCTCAATGGCATCGTCGTCGACCCCCAGGCGCGCGACATAATTGGCCAGGATTGCCCTCCTGGCGCCATCATCCTGGCTGGCGATATCTGCTACGAGCAGGCCTCCGCCCGCGCAGTCACGGATTGGCTCGCCGCCCAGCACAAAGCCGGCAGCACCGTGCTTATCGGCGATCCCGGGAGGACATATCTGGCCAAGGACCGGCTTGTACCAATCGCTGAATATCAGACCCCGGTGATGGCGTCGCTGGAGGATTCAGAGGTCAAACGGACCAACGTCTGGCGCTTCCGGTGACGCGCCCCTCAGTCCAGGGTGGCGAGCGCGGCGGGCGTGTACTCCATCAACTGGTCATGCCGGCCGGCACGGATTTTCTCAGCCCAGCGCGCATCCTGCAACAGGGCGCGGCCCACGGCGACGAGATCGAACTCGTCGGCCTCAAGCCGGCGGATCAGTTCGTCGAGGCTCGCCGGGCGCGCAGTCTCCCCGCGCATGCCACCGACGAACTCCCCGCTCAGCCCAACCGAGCCCACGGTAATCACAGGCTTGGCAGAGATCTTTTTCGTCCAGCCGGCGAGATTGAGGTGAGAGCCCTCGAATTCGGGTTCCCAAAACCGACGCTGCGAGCAATGAAAGCAGTCGACGCCGGCATCCGCGAGCGGCGCGAGCCACGCTTCAAGCTCCTGCGGAGATCCCGCCAGCTTCGCTGCATAGTCCTGCTGCTTGAATTGTGAGAACCGCAGGATCAGCGGATAGTCCGGACCGAGGCGTGCGCGCGCAGCGCGGATGATCTCCGCCGCAAAACGAGTGCGGGCCACCATGTCTCCGCCGTAGCGATCCGTTCGCTGATTGGACCTGTCCCAGAAAAACTGATCAATCAGATAGCCATGCGCGCCGTGAATTTCGCACGCCTGAAAACCGAGATCGCGCGCCGCCGCCGCCGCCGTTCCAAAGGCGTCGACCGCATCCGCGATATCCTCCTCACTCATCGGCGCGCCAACCAGCTTGCCCGAACCGGACAGCCCAGAGGGGCCGTCGCTGCGCGCATCGGGATTTGGACCCTGACCCGGCTTGCGCATCATGCCGACATGCCAGATCTGGGGCGCCATGACCCCGCCCGCGGCCTTGACCTCGTCGATCACCCGCTTCCAACCCGCGAGCGCCTCCTCTCCGAAAAAGGCAGGAACATTGGCGTCAAAGGATGCGCCCGGACGGTTCGGGCTCGCGCCCTCCGATATGATGAACCCGACGCCCCCTTCAGCGCGGCGACGATAATAAGCCGCCACATCCGCCCCAGGGGTGCAATTCGGGCTCTTCTGACGCGTCATGGGCGCCATCACGATGCGGTTCTTGAGCGTCAATCCCTTGAATGTGAAAGGCCGGAAAAGCGCGTCGACGGACATCACGGGTCTCCTGTGCGCAGCCCTGGAGCCGCGGTTAATCAACAAACCGAATGCGGGGTGCAGGTTTGGCCCCGGCGCCATCCTCCAGCGCGCTCAAGACGCCGAGCGCAATGGCGTAGAACGGCGCTGCAGCCGGACCCGCCGGATCAAGCGCCGCAGGCGGGCTGCCCGCGTCAGACAATTCGCGGATCGCGGGGATGAGCGCGATGTCGCCAAGAAACGGCGCGCCATAGGCCGCAGCCGTGCGCCGCGCGCCATCCTCACCGAAGATATGCACGCGCCGGCCCGACGCCTCCTCGAAATAGGCCATGTTCTGCACCACGCCGAGGATCGGCACATGGGTCTTGCGGAACATCTCAACGCCCCGGCGCACATCCGTCAGCGCAATCTCCTGCGGCGTCGACACAATCACCGCGCCGGCCAGACTGACGCGCTGCGCCATCGTCAGCTGCGCATCGCCAGTTCCAGGCGGCATGTCCACGATCAGAATGTCGAGCGTTCCCCAGTTCACGTCATTCATCATCTGGGTAAGCGCGCTCATCACGATAGGACCCCGCCAGATCATCGGGGCGTCCTCATCGACCAGAAAGCCGATCGACATCGCCTTGAGCCCCCATGCTTCAAGCGGCGCCAGCTTCTTGTCAGCCCCAACCTCAGGCTTTGCGGCTGACAGACCGAGCAGACGCGGGACCGACGGTCCATACACATCCGCATCGAGCAAACCAACGCGCCGGCCAAGACGCGCCAGCGCACACGCCAGATTGACCGCCACCGTCGACTTGCCGACCCCGCCCTTGCCGCTCGCAACCGCGACGATGGCGCCAACCCCAGGAATGCCGCCCGCCGGCGCCGGACGCGGCGCCAGCGCCGCCGCGGCGCCAGGATTCATCTTCACGCCTTTTTGAACACGCACGCTCGCAGGCCCGACAGATGCGCCCCGAAGTCCCCCATGCACAGCCGCAGGCGCGCGCTCGGGGGCGTCGACGTGGGCCGTCAGCACAGCCGTCGCGCCCATCACGCCGGACACGCCGGCGGCGGCCTTCTCAGCCGCCAAGCGCACCGCCTCCCAGACGGCGTCGCGCGACGCTGCCTCGACAACAAAGCCAATCCGCCCATCCGGACGCAGCGTCAACCCGCTGATGCGGCCTGCCGCAACAAGCCCCCGCCCGCTCTCCGGATCAACGATCCGGTCCAGCTCAATACGCGCCGCGTCCAGCAGCGCAGCACGCCCCGGCTCGCCGCCAAGAGCGCCCTCGAACCGGGAATTTTCGCCGCCGGATAGTCCGCTCATCGCCCCGCCTTCGCGACCAATTCGACCCCTCAGCCATCGCGTGAGCCCCGCTCAGGGGTCCGCTGCAGCTCAGGCCAACTTTTTCTTAGCGCCCTTCATGCCTATGTAAGGGCGTCGTGCAACCGCGCGCACGCAGCAATGCGTCGTCGCAGGGGATCAAGATGCCGTGGAATGACCAGTCGGGCCAGGGCCCGTGGGGCGATCGCAATAACCCGTCGGGCCCCAAAAACCCCTGGGGACAAGGCCCTTCGGGCCAGGGACCGCGCGGCCCAGGACCCGGCCAGGGGCCTGGGCGCGGGGGGGCGGACCTTGAGGAGCGCCTGAAGCAGCTGCGCGAACGCTTCGGCAGATCCGGAGGCGGTGATTCGTCGGGCGGTGACTTCAACCTGCAGGGCCCCGGCAGGGCCGGCCTCGCCGTGATAGCCGGTCTCGCCGTCGTGGGCTGGTTTGCGACCGGCATCTACTTCGTCCAGGAAGGCGAACGCGCCGCGGTGCTGCGCTTTGGAAAATTCGACCGGGAAACCGGACCAGGCCCGCACCTGGCGCTGCCCTACCCGATCGAAGAGCGCATCCACGTGCCGGTATCGCGGTTGAACCGCATCGAAGTCGGCGCGGAGGAACGCGGCGGCGAAGCGATCGGTCTTATGATCACCGGGGATCAGAATATCGTCGATTTGCATTTCGCGGTGAACTGGCGCGTGGGCAATGTGGAGAACTTCCTCTTCAACCTCGAGGAGCCGTCCGCCGCAGTCGGCGGCGTGGCCGAATCGGTGGTCCGAGAAGTGGTCGGCAAGCGCAATCTGGAGGGCGTTTTGACCGTCGATCGGGCTGAAATCGAAAACCAGGCGCGCGAGCAGATCCAGGCAACCCTCGATCGCTACCGCGCCGGCGTGTTGATCGAAAACATCACCCTGCAAAAGGCCGATCCGCCGGCCAGCGTCCTGCCCGCCTTCCGGGCGGTCGCGGCGGCTGAACAAGAGGCCCAGACGAAGATCCAGCAGGCCACCGAACACCGCAACAAGATCGTGCCCGCCGCCCGCGGGGAGGCCGCGCGCATCCTGCAGGAGGCCGAGGCCTACAAGGAGCGGGTGGTGCGCGAGGCAAGCGGGGAAGCTCAGCGCTTTAACCTCGTGTATGATCAATACCGCCGCGCGCCCGGCGTGACCCGTCAGCGCCTGTTCATGGAAACCATGGAGCGCGTCTACGGCGACGCCAACAAAGTCATCATCGACGGCAAAGCCGGCCAGATGATGGTGCTCCCCCCTGAATTGTTGCGCCCGCGCGCCCCAGCGCAGAGCCAACCCCCCGTTGCGCCCGCGCCGCCGGCCCAGGCGCAAACCTCGTCACGGAGCATGAACTGATGCGCAATTTCGCCGGCATCGCCATCGCCGTCGTCACCGCCCTCTTCGTGCTGGTGACGCAGACCTTCTACATCGTGCGCCAGACCCAGCAGGCGCTGGTGTTCCAATTCGGTCAGGTCGTGGGTGTGATCAACCCGACGGGCAAGAACGAGCCCGGGCTGCAGGTCAAAATCCCGTTCGTGCAGAACACCGTGATCTACGACAAGCGGCTCATCCAGCTTGATTTTGAGCCAACCGAAATCGTCTCATCCGACCAGGAGCGTCTGCGAATGGACGCGATCGCGCGCTACCATATTGTAGATCCGCTGCTGTTTTATCAATCCGTCCGCACCATCGACACGGCGGAGAGCCGCCTCAATGGCTTCGTGTCATCCGCCATGCGCCGGGTGCTCGGCCGGGTGACGTCGACAGACATCATCTCTGGCCAGCGCGCCGAGCTGATGCGCCAAATCGGCATTGAGGCCAACCTCAACGCCAAGCCGCTGGGCATCGCCATCACGGACGTGCGCATCCTGCGGGCCGATCTGCCCGAAGCCAACCGTGACCGGGTGTTTCAGCGCATGGCCGCCGAGCGCGCACAGCGCGCCACGGAACTGCGCGCCCAGGGTGAACAGCGCGCAACAGAAATTGTGGCCGAGGCCGAACGCGTCGCAACGGTCACGCGCGCCGAGGCCCAGGAACAAGCTGAGCGCATCCGCGGTGAGGGCGAGGCGCGCCGCGCCGAGCTGTTCTCGCAGGCCTTCGGGCGCGACCCGCAGTTCGCGTCTTTCTACCGCTCCATGCAGGCCTACGAAAAGTCGCTGCGCGGCGACAACACCACCATGGTGATCGCGCCCGACGGCGAGTTCTTCAAGCAGATGGGCGAACGCTAAGAGCCGCGCCCCAGCATGCGGACCGCCTCCTCAGCGGCGGCCGTCATTGCGTCGGGGCGTGACCAAACCCGAAAGTCGCCGTCCGCATAGCCCTGCGCATTGGCCCGATAGAGGAGCGCATTCAGGCGGTTCGCGCGCCTGTTGTCGCGCGTGCGCCTGACCTCGGCCGGCTGGCCCATCACGATCGAATTCGGCGGAATGACAACGCCCTCCTTCACGAACGCATGCCCGGCGATAATCGAGTTCTCACCGATCATCGCGCCATCCATGATCGTCGCGTTGATGCCGATGAGACAGTCGGCGCCAATCGTGCAGCCGTGCAGCGTCACATGATGGGTGATCGAGCAATAGGCGCCAACGACCGTTGGCGTGCCCGCGCCAATGTGCACCATGACAAAATCCTGAATGTTCGCCGCTTCGCCGATCTCGATGTGAAGCGCTTCAGCCCGCATGACCACATTGGGCCAGACAGAGGCGTGGCGCGCGATCCGCACCGCGCCATAAATCTGAGCGGAGGCGTGGATAAAAGCCTCCGGATCAACGGCGACGTCCGGCCCCGTCGCACGATAGTCTCGACCGCGGATCATGCTGCCTCCTAACGCGCCGCGTCCCTCGGTTCCAGGTACTTTATCTGTCAGGATGGACCTCCGGCAGGGATGCTGTTTTTGCCGACCTCCTCAGAGAGCCGGCGGCGGTTATCGACGCCCCCTCCCGGGCCGGTACGCCAGCCATACCTGCCGGCGCGGTAATCAGACCAACAGGGCGAGCTTGTCCAAAGGCTGACAATCGGCGGCTTGTCGAGCGTGACAACGAAAGACTTTTTTGCCTTCACCCTGAACTTCACTGTAAACAGGCGCCGATAAGGGACCCCGTTCACCGTCGCAAGATCATTGCAGTTACCTGCCTTTCGGCATCCAGACACCCCACCCCGGTTCACACCCTGTGACGTTCCTGGCCATGTGCAGCACCAATCTCCAGACACCCGATCTCCAGACACAGGGACATGTCTACCCGCCCATCTGTGCGTACTGGGATCGGGGAGGTTGTGCAGGTTGAGGCCTCAGTCCGGCGCGGTGGCGGGAGGTCAGGCTCTGCAGTCGCGCGTGTCGTGTCGGTCTCCTCAGGCGAGCGGGTTGCACACGCTGTCCTGCAGCTTGTCCTCCAGGCGAGGGCTTGACCCTCGTCCGCACCGTCAGTCAGGCCATAGCGGCTGCTCAGCCGGGACCAGGCAAGCGCGACCGCCTGTCGGGAGGGGGCCGCTCTGTGTCGGCGCATGTTATCTGGGAGCCGCTTGCCTCAGTGCGCTGCAGACCTCCACGCTTTCATCTGCGCAGATGTCAGGCCGGCTGTTTGTCGCGCGCCAGTAGTCCATGAGGCCCAGCCTCTCCATAAGCGGAAGAAAACGCGGGTCAGCGCGGATGGCCCGCGTGGGGCCTCTGAACAACACGTCGGTCAACCCGTCTCGGCCGAAGCCCGGTGTTTCCTGCGGACGAAAGGCCGGCGAGGCCGCCAGTTCAAATGCGCCATCGAGATCGCCGAGCTTTACAAGGAGCAGCAACCCCGCTTCCTCGCTCAGGCGGCCGGATGTCAGGCAGGCTTTTATCTCGGTGGCGCCTGAGGGCTCTGACCGGGAGCGCATCGGCTGAAGCGCCGCGTCGACAGCGGTCCCGCAGGCTGTGCGGTCAGATGAGGCGGATCGGGGCGGGGCCTCCGGCCCGTCTGCCGCATGCCCTGCCCCGGAGATGACAGATGCGATCAGATGGATTTCTTCTGTCGATTCGCTGCCCCAGCGCGCGTCGATCCTGGCGATCTCATCGGCGACCCCGACACTTTCACTATATACGAGCGCGCGGACGTATTCGGAGCGTCGCGCGAGGCTGAACGGATCGGCATCGCTCGCCATTTCCAGATAGGGCATGGCCGCATCAAAGCGGCCGGTCCAGTTCAGAAGGAGGCCCAGATATCCCAGATTGAGCTGATATCCCCAGGACGCGCCTGCGGTCTTAGGCCGCCTGTCCAGGCCCGACCTCAGGAACATTTCCTGCTCACTGAGCGGCCTCTGGTTGAGCATTGCGAACTGGTAGCGGGCAAAGGCGACTTCAGGGATCGCCGGGTCCAGCGCCTCGGCGCTGGCTAATGCGCGTTCAGCCTCGCGTCTGATCTGCGGGTCGGGCGATGGGCTTGACGCTTTGCGGGCCTCGTCCAGCAGGCTGATCGCAAGGTCTGCCTGAAATACCGCGTCATCGGGTACGAGTTCCACAAGCCTCTGCAGGGCGCGGAACGATTCCGGCGTGCCACGTCCGCGCCGGCCGCCGCAAAAGACGGCGAGCGGGGTCAGAATGTCGGCGGCAGGCGCATGTCCCCCGATCCGCGTATAGTGACCGATCACGCAGAGCGCGGTGTCGCTGGCGCGGGTGGCGGCGCGGACAGCGACCGTGACAGGCCTGTTGGCCTGGCCTGTGAAGGCGTCCTCCCAGAGCGTCGTCGGGTCGCAGCGTCTTCCAGGCGTATCGAAACGCGAACATTCTCGGGCGTCTCCGGATCGGCGGTCACGTCCCCGCCTAGCGTGAAACGGGCGGACAGCGCCCCGGCCCGGTAGAACTGCTGGTCGGCCGGGGTACCCACAGTCTCGCTGCGCGCCGCTAACCGGACCTGCTGAGCGCTGAGGACCTGAAAGACTTCTGTCGTCGCAGTGTTGGCGATCTGTGTCAGCCGCGGATCAGCGTCGCTGGCGAGGAAACCGAAAAAAGCGAGCCGCGGGGAGGCCTTTCCAGGTGCGTCCGCAGGTGTGAGCGTGACAATGCCGGCCAGAATCACAAGCCCTGCCGCAACGCCTCCGCCCACAGCCAGCATCCGGCGCGTTATGGATCGACCCTCCCGCCCGGATGCGGGCGCTGGCGCGACAGGCTGGGAACCCGCCTCGATCATGGCCCCGAGGGCGCGCAGGAGGTCTGTGAACGCCGTATCACCGCTCTGCGTCCAGGCCGAGAAGTCCAGCACCTGGAACTGACGAAAGCCGAGCGGCGGCGTTGCGCCGTCGAGGGTGATGGGCACAAGCCGGCCGGTATCACGTCCCTCGCCCGCCTCGTCGGCGACCCAGTGCGATGTGACGGAAGCCTCTGTCCATACAACCAGAATGACCCTCGCGGTGCTGAGTTCGGCCTGGGTCTCGGCCAGAAAACGCTTGCCGCCCGTCAGCTTGCGGTCCCACCAGACAGTGTAGCCGGCCGCAATGAGCGCCTCGGCCAGGGGCTCGACCCGGGACCGGTCTTCGCGCGAATAGGACAGAAAGATGTCAGACACGCCGCCACCTACCCCCAACCACGCACGTTTCCTAACCTGAAGTTCCCCGACTTCGAAAGCATAACTTTCCTATGCTTCAATTGGTTATCCTTGAAGCGGATGTGGGGCGACTGTCTACACGGTAATAGCGCTGAGCAGATCGAGCGCCTTTTGCTGGGTGGGCGTTGGCCTTGTGGTGAGGGTGAAGGTCGCTTCGCCCCGGCGCGCCGGCGGGCTTGACGGTATTGCGCACGATGGTCGCCATATGGCTGCGCAATCTGGTGAAGCTCATGACCGGCGAGCCATCGGCGCGCTTGCGCCTTGCTGCTTTTTCGAGCACCAACTTTGAACGCCGGGCTGGCGCCACGGGATTTTCCTGCGTTCTGCCTGGTTATCGACTTCGTCAACGAAGGTGAGTGGCGCCCAGGCCTGCAGCATGTGCCACTGAACATAATAGGCCAGCATTGACAGGAAGATATGCGCCTTGACCCGGGCTTAGACGTTTTTACATGATCTGACATATGATGCTTTGGCGGGCCATTGAGGCCGGGGCGCGGAGCGGAGCCATGCGGAGCTCGGCGCAGCGCCCCGGCCGTCGTTCAGGATATGACGCCATGACGACGAACGCTGAACGCAAAGTGATCAAGGCCAAGGTCGGCCTGCTGGAGTTGGCCAAGCAGCTCGGCAATGTCACGCAGGCCTGCAAGGTGATGGGGTGAGGCGCGACGGCGAAGCCGGCTGATCATGCCGGTGGCATGATCAGAGCTCCGAACGCCCGCAGCGCAAGCGAAGGGCCGGGGCGCGACAGTTTTTACCGTTTCCAGGAATTGTATGAGAAGGGCGGCGACCTGGCGCTGGCGGAGATGACGCGCGCGAAGCCGAACTTGAAGAACCGGGTTGCGCCACATGTCGAGGAAGCGGTCGTCGCCTTGGCGGTTGACCAGCCGGCCTGGGGCCAGGCGCGGGTGTCGAACGAA
>JBILMQ010000286.1:0-4521 GCA_044375455.1 Caulobacterales bacterium
GCGGAGAAGGCGCGCCTCGGTAAAACGCGCCCGCCGCTGGCGGCTCAGGATCTGATGCCGGTATGGCGCGACTTTGCTTTTCTGGTGGATGACAGAATCGCGGCAGCCGATGTGGTGCGCGCAGCCGCCGGGGCGGACAAGACGTTCATCAGCGATGTGCGGGTGTTTGATCTCTACTGCGGTCCGGGGGTGCCCTCCGGCAAAAAGTCCCTGGCCTTGGAAATTCGCCTCCAACCGCGCGACAAGACCCTGACCGACGCTGAAATCGACGCCGTCGGCAAAGCCGTTGTCGCCGCCGTCCAGAAGGCCGTAGGCGCCAGCCTGCGGAGCTGAAACGCCGGCGCAGACCGTCGGGATGAGCTGCGTTGGCCGGAGCCCGTGTGACCGGAGCCCGTGTGACCGGAGCCCGTGTAATCAAGCCCCCATCACCAACGCCGCTATCACCGGGCCAACCCGTCGCCAATGTCTCAAGGCTGCACCAAAGCGCCCTGGCGGCCCCGAGAGGACTCGAACCTCCGACCAACGGTTTAGGAAACCGCTGCTCTATCCTGCTGAGCTACGGGGCCACGACGTTTGAAGCATAGTCAATGCGGGGGGCGCTGGGAAGGGGCCACGGGGCGCGCGCCGGCGTCGGTGCGCTCTGTGGTCAGGCCGTGACTCTCCATATGCGCGGTGATCGCCGAACGCCCGCGCCGGCCGCGATCAGGCGTCAGGCAGTCCTCATAGAGATTGTCCCACAACGGGCTTGCGCGCCGCGAACAGAACAGCCGCTCCGCCGTCGCACGCGCCCCCGCGCGCATCGCAGCAAGGCCGGCATGATCTTCTATGAGGGGCGTAAGACGGGCGAGGCTCTCTTCGGCGAGGCGCTCGACTTCGTCTCGATACGTGGCTTCGAACGCGGGCGTCGTCTTGTCAGCATGGATGTGTACCCATTCATTCAGGTGATCAACCGCCAGCGGAATGACAAGACCGTTTTCACCGTCCACCACGAACTCGCCGAGCGCGCCCTGCGGCGTCACGATCACCGGCGTGCCGTTTGCCATGGATTCCATGACCGACCAGCCGAACGTATCCGACAGCGTCGTCAACAGCGAGAAATCCATGCGCCGCAGGAGCGCCAGAACTTCCGAATTCGTTGCGCCGGCGATGTGCGTCACGTTGGGGGCGTCCAGAAGCTTGAAATATCTTTCAAAGAATGTCGCACGCTGCGGATCGCTCCAAATGCCCGCGCCGGCCTCGAGCTTGGAGACGATGGTGACGTGAATCGGAAGGTCCCGCGCGCGCGCAAGCTCGGCCAAACGCACGCCCACCGCGCCGCCCTTCCGCCCGAAATGGGCGCCAATGAAGGCGATATGCAGGCCTTTCGCCTCGGGCGCGCACGCTGTCGAAAGGCTTTCGAGCGGCGGCAATTCCAGGTTTGGATAGAGCACGCAGAGCTTCTCGCGCAGCGTCGAGAGATGATCGCAAGCCTGGTGCTGAGCTTCGAAGATGCGCCTCGCCGCATAGGACGAAGCGATGATGGCCCGGCATTGATCCGCTGCGAGAAGATCGCGCAAACGGTCGGGAACAACGCCCTGGCTTGCCCACCAATAGCGCGGCAGGTGCGATTCAAAACCCACCACGAAGGGCGTCGGGCCGAGCGGGATGCGGTTGTAGACGTGTATGAGATGGGGCGCGAGCGACGGCTTCAAGATTGTGACCGCCTCAATCCGCTTGGCGATACGGTGGGTGGGCAGCAGCGGCACGAACTCGACCGTATGCCGGCTGTGGCGCGGTGTGTTCATGCGCGCCGAGTAGCGGTCCTTGCCGACATGCACGGTCAGGCGACGACTGGCGCTGGCCTGGACAGACATTAAATGCCTCGTTGCCTGCTCTCTCCGCCGAAACACGGGCGCTCACTCATCAATGAGGAGGAACATCCACGCTGATGATGTCGGAAGCATTGCGAATGCTCAAAAATAGAGAAATTCAGGCAAGCGCACGCCAAGATCTGGTTACTATGATTAAGCTATGGCCCGGTGGCGGAGCGGCGACGCAGGGGACCGCAAATCCCTTCACCTAGGTTCAAGTCCTGGCCGGGCCTCCAGATTTGCAAACAGGCGCACCTGCATGGGCTGCCGACCGGAGCGCCGAGCTCGTATGTTTTTCCAGGATCAGGCGCCAGGCGGGGCAAGTCTAAAGCCCGCAGCGGCGATCGCTGAGCGCGCTGCGGCCATGGCTGCGGCAAGGGCATGGGGCGCATAACCTTGCTTGGGATGGCCGAAAGGCGGGCCTGGCCAGAACGGATCGTCACGCCGCCGACCCACGACGTGGATGTGCAATTGCGCGACCACATTGCCGAGACTTGCGACGTTGAGCTTGTCGGTGTGGGCTATGGCGCGCACGGCGGCCGCGGCCGCACGCACCTCCGCCATCAACAGGCCCATCTCCTCCGTCGACAGATCGTCGAGATCAACGAGGCCGGTGCGACGGGGCGCAATGATAAGCCAGGGCGCGCGGCGCTCGTCGCGCAGGATCACGCGACATAGCGGGAGATCGCCAATTACCGGACCATCGGCCGCGAGCCGCGGATCAAGCGCGAAGGCGCTCACGGTGCTGCTGCAATCATGTCGGCGATCGTCACAACGCGCTTGGCGATCTCCAGGTGGAGGAGTTCTGTCATCTTGCCATCGACCTTCAAAACGCCCTTGCCGACGTTTTGCGGATCTGCGAAGGCCGCAATCACGGCGCGCGCATAGCGCACATCCTGCGCGGGCGGTGCAAAGATAGCGTTTGCAACGTCCACCTGGCTTGGGTGGATGAGCGTCTTTCCGTCAAAGCCCAGCTCCACGCCCTGACGACAGACGGCTTCGAAGCCCTGCGCATCCTCAATATCATTGAACACGCCGTCGATCACGGCAAGGCCATAGGCGCGGGCGGCCGTCACGGTGAGCGCCAAAGCCGGCAAAAAGGCCGCCCGGCCGGGCATTTGACGCGCCTGCATTTCCTTGGCGAGATCGTTGACGCCCATCACGAAGGCGGCGAGCCGGGTGGTCTCAGCCGCCGCCGCGATCTCGGCGATCTTCAAGATCGCCTTCGGGGTCTCCACCATCGCCCACAGGGCGATGTCGGCCCCGGCGGCGCTGCGTGCGAGCGCGGCGTCGGCCGCAGCGATATCGGTCGCGCCGTCCGGCTTTGGCGTCAGGATGGCGTGGGGGCGGGCCGCAACGGCGGCGGCGAGGTCGTCTGCACCCCAGGGCGTCGACAGCGCGTTGATGCGCACGACAATCTCACGGCCGCCATAGCCCCCCTCGGCGAGTGCGGCGACCACATTGGCGCGCGCCTGCGCTTTTGCGTCCGGCGCCACCGCATCTTCAAGGTCGAAAATCAGAGTGTCTGCCGGCAGAGACCGCGCCTTGTCCAGCGCCTTCACGTTGGCGCCGGGCATGTACAGCACGCTGCGGCGCGGGCGGGCGGGGGCGGCGGGCATGGGGTCTCCGGGCGCAGGACAGCAGAGCGGACTTGCTAGCGGCGCGCAGTGATCGGGTAAAGTCGGCGTGTGCGCGTTGGCGACAGGGCCACGCTGAGCCACCCCCTTGCGGCCCGCCACGCCGATAGGTTGCCGGCGCGGTGTGATCGCGGGACAGTCGCGCCGTGCGGCTGCAACGCCCCTGATGCAATCGCGCCGGGCGCGCTAGGATTGAAAGATGCTGAGCGTCATCGTGTTCTCCTCATATGTGGCGGCGAGCCGGGTCGGCGGACAGGCCGTCTCGCTTGCGCTTGCGCGCCGCGGCGTGGAGCCGCTGCTCTTTCCGACCACCCTGTTCGGGCGTCATCCTGGCCACGGGCCGCCAGGCGGCGCGGCGGTTCCGGCAGCGACCTTGGCCGCCATGGCTGAGGCGGCCGGCGAACAGGGCGCCTTTTCTGGCGCGCAGGGCGTTCTCACAGGCTATTTCGCTGAACCGGGACAGGTCGCCGTGGCGGCCGACGCCATCGACCGCGTCAAGGCGGCTCACCCGCGCGCGACGATCTTGGTTGACCCGATCCTTGGTGACAACGCGCAAGCCTATGTCCCGCCGTCGGTGGCCCGTCTGGTGGCGCGCGATCTTCTGCCGCGCGCCGGCATTCTGACGCCAAATCTCACCGAGCTTTGCCTTCTGACGGGGCTCGCCTATCCGCACGACGACGCTCTTTCACCCGAATCGATCGCGCAGGTGGTGGATGCCGCGCGCAGCCTCCCGGCTCCGGCGCTCGTCACCTCGATCCCCCTCGGGGAGAAGATCGGCGTGCTCATGGTGCTGCCGTTCGAGGCGACGCTGATCGCCCACCGCCGACTGCCATTCGTCCCGCATGGCGCAGGCGATGTGCTTGCCGCCATCATGCTGGCCGAGTTGCTGGCCGGCGCCGAGCCGACCGAGGCGGGCGAGGCGGCGGTGCGCGTGGTCGGCGATCTCGCCTCCAGAGCAGTCGCCATGGACCACCCCGACCTGCCGATCGCCGCCTGCCCCGACTGCATCGACAACCCCGCGACGCCGGTCGTGC
>JBILMQ010000287.1:0-4505 GCA_044375455.1 Caulobacterales bacterium
ACGCGGGGTCATGACGCAGGCGACCCAGGTCATTGCCATCTTCATAGCCCATCGCGATTGCAAAGACCCGGGCGTGGAGAATGTCCCTGACAGTGTGGCGAACGCGATCAGCAGCGCGCGCATCGGTCAGTGCGCAGGCCAATCGATCGATAAGCCCCAATGTCTTGTCCGCCGCCGCCAAAAGCCCGATCCCGCCATCGGAGCTGATGAGGCCGCCATCGAAGGCGGCTGTCACTTTCTTGCGCGCAACGCTTGGCAAATCAAAGAGAAGTCCGGTATCGTTTGCCATGGTGAGTGTGGCGCCTCCGGTGATGCGGCGGATTGAAGTTTTCACACCTGAAATCTACACCGAATCAGCGTGTTGCGCCACTCTCACCGCCTCGTTTTTTGAAGCGTGCTGAATTTTTCGGGCTAACCGGCTGCTTCGATCAACTCAATTTCCTTTTTCAAGATCAGGTTTACCAACGCGCCGATTCACATTCTGGGCCCTCGTTGCGGCTGTGCGTCCCTTACAACTTCATCGGTATAAACGTCGGTCCGCTTCGATTAAGGAGGGGACAAAAAGGGGGACAGACCAAGTATACCACATGTAACTAATTGAAAATGTTGATCTTTAGGCGGGCACCCCAACAGCCCGAGCGGTCTGTCATGTACGCCCTTGCTCGCTCGATTGCGCGACCATTTGGTTTTGACGGCCTGACCAGGCGGTTGAAAAAGTGATGTTTTTTGGCGGCGCGCTCTCGGCGCCAAGCCGATCCGGGGAAGTGGTACCGCCTCCAGGGATCGAACCAGGGACCTCCGGATCCACAATCCGGCGCTCTAACCATCTGAGCTAAGGCGGCACGCGTCAGGGCGCGGAAGCTAGTCGCGCCGCGGCCAGCGCGCAAGACACAGGCTGCTGCGGCGTGTGCAGACACGCTACGGCGGGCTGCGCCTGGCCGTGCTGCGCCTTTACGTATCCGCCCGGATCAGTACTCGGGCGTGACGATTTGCTCTCCAAATCGCCGCAAAGCGGGGTAGACTTTATGAAAATGGAGGACGTGTCCCATGCGTCAGTGGATTTTCTGCGCCGCGGCGCTGGCCTTGGCGGCAGCTGCCGCCGCTCAACAGGCCGCTGCTCAACCAACCACCGGCCAGGCGACCGCCGGCCAAGCGACCACGGGGCAGGACGCCGGCAGGATTGCGATCACCATTTACAATAATGATCTGGCTTTGGTGGAAGACGCCCGCGTCATGAGCGTCGACGCTGGCCGTTCGCGCCTTGAGTTCCCGAACGTGTCGGCCAGGATCCAGCCCGAGACCGTCAGCCTGGCAGCCGATGGCGTCTCGATCGTGGAGCAGAACTTCGATTTCGATCTCCTGACCCCCTATAAGATGATGGAAAAGGCGGTCGGTTCAACGATCCGACTGGTGCGCACCAATCCGGCGACCGGCAGGGAGACGGTTGAGACCGCCAAAGTGCTCTCTGCGAATGAAGGCGTGGTTCTGCAGATCAATGACCGCATTGAGGTGCTGCGCGACGACGGATTGCCGGTGCGCGTGCTGTTCGACCGCATTCCGCCCAATCTGCGCGCCAAACCGACGCTCTCTGTCACGGTCAACAGCGCCGCCGCCGGCAAGCGCACGGCGACGTTGCGCTATCTGACAAACGGCGTGCGCTGGCAGGCCGACTATGTCGGCCTGTTCGATGAGAAGTCGGGCTCGCTCAATCTTCAAGGCTGGGTGACGCTGACCAACCAGACGGGCGCAGCCTATGTCAATGCGCGCACCCAGCTGATCGCAGGCTCGCCAGGCGACGGCGGCGGTCTGATCGAAAACGCGCTCGCCGGCGGTGTCGGCGGCGCAGAGAGCGATGAGACGGCCTTCTCCGATTATCATCTTTATACGCTCAAAGAGCCGACCACGATTGCAGAGAACCAGACCAAACAGGTGAGCTTCCTGGATGCGCCAAAGGCGCGCGCCAACAAGATCTATCTCGTCGAGCGCAGCGGCTTCACGTCTCAGCGCTACGCGGAAGGCGCCAGCGTGAAACTGCGCCTGAAGAATGATACGCCCTCCGGTCTCGGGGCGCCTTTGCCGGCTGGCACTGTGCGGCTTTATGCAAAAGACTCGGCCGGACGCGCTCAGTTTATCGGCGAAGATTCGCTCGGCCATATCGCGCAAGGCTCGACAATCGAGCTCGATGTCGGCACGGCCTTCGATGTGACCGCCCAGTCATCCGTTGAAAAACAGGAAGAACCGGTCAAGGGCGTGACGGTGACCCAGATGCGCTACGTGTTCCGCAATGCGCGGGCCGAGCCGGTGACCATCCAGTTCGTGCAAGGCGGCATCAATGGCGATCACGAGTTCCTGGAAACGTCAATGACACCCAGCAAGGTCGACGCACAAACGTACCGCTTCGACGTCGCCACGCCCGCGCGCGGTGAATCCATCGTGACCTTCACCTTGCGCGAGGGCACGGAAGAGAAGGACCGGAAGGCGAAGTGATGCGCCTTCGGATCACTCCCTGCATTCTGGCCGCTTGCCTGTGGGCGGCCCCTGCGGTCGGCCAGACAGTGACGCCCCTTGGCCTGTCGGAGGTAACGGCGGGTCCCGCTGAAGCGGTGTTCGTCACGATTTATCGGGACGATCTGGCTCTGATCACCGAAACCCGCACGGTGGATCTGCCAGCTGGACGCGTCAAGATCGCCTTTGAGGGCGTGCTGGACAGCGTCATTGCGCCGTCCGCGGTGATCCGCGGCTTTGAAGGATTGGAGGCTGAGCGCAATTTCGACTTTGATGGGCTGTCGCCGCGCAGCCTGCTCGCCAAATCGATCGGCGAGCGGGTCACGCTGGTGCGCACCAATCCCGCCACAGGCGGCGAAGTTCGTGAGGACGCTACGGTGCAGGCCGCCGGCGACGGCGTCGCTCTTGCCTTTAAGGATCGTTTCGAGGCGCTGGGATGCTCGGGCCTGCCCGAGCGTCTCGTGTTCGAGAAGACGCCTGCAGGTCTGCGCGCGAAGCCGACATTGTCGACGACACTGACGGCCGCACCGCCGGGGCGGGCGACGCTCAGCCTGTCTTATCTGGCGACCGGTCTGTCCTGGCGCGCCGATTATGTCGCAACCCTTGATCCGGCGCGACGGGCTGCAACGTTGATTGGATGGGTGTCGCTGACCAATGCAGCCGCGAACGGATTTGCAGACGCAGGCGTTGGCGTCGTCGCCGGCGATCTGTCGCGCGTGTTCACGCCGTCAACGCGCGCTGCCGTCTTCAACATGGCGCAGCGCGCCTGTTATCCGATGAAGACGACCACCGACCTGCCGCCGGTCGACCGCTTCTGGGAACGCGCATCGCGCGGCATGATGAAGGCGTATCCGATGGCGGCGATGGCGCCGCCGCCCCCGCCGCCGCCGCCGGAGATGGCGATGGCAGTCATGGCGGACGGCGATGCCATGATGCGCCAGGAACAGCTGTCGGACTATCAGCTCTATACAATGCCGGCGGCGACCAGCGTTGCTGCCAACCAGACCAAGCAGGTGGCGTTCCTTGCGCGCTCCGACGTCCTCTATGAGACGCGCCGGCGCGTGCGGCTCGCAGAACCGCGGTTCATGAGCGGGGCTGTTGAGGCGACAACCGTGGTGCTGGCGCTCAAGAACGAGGAGGCGCGTGGGCTCGGCGTGCCGTTGCCGCGCGGCGCCGTGCGGGTCATGGGCGACGCCGGCGGGGGGCCCATGCTGATTGGCCAGGATGACATCCGTGACACCGCCATCGGACTTGACCTGAGATTGGAGATCGCTGCCTCGAGCGCCGTGACGGCGCAGCCGACAGTGACGGCGCTGCGTCAACGGACCATGCGCGACGGACGCGTGCGCAAGACCGCCGCCGTGGAGGTTCGCCTGGCCAACGCCAGTGCTGCGCCCGCGATCGTGGAGGTTGTGCAGCCGGACCTCGGACCGGGCCAGAGGATCGTGCGAGCCACCACGCCATTGCGTCTGGTGGATGGCGAAAGGATGGCTCTTGTCCCGGTTCCGGCGCGGGGCGCGCAGACGTTGCGCTACACTGTGCGGTGGATCGAACCCGGCGGCGGCTGACCCCGACCATCCGGCAGGTGGTCCAACTCCCCGCCGGTTGCGTATGCCAGTCTATGTCCCAACGCCATCCTGCTGCCGCGATCCTCGCGCTCTTCGCGGTATGTCTGTTCTCCGGTTTCGGTGCGAGCCCTGCTATGGCCGTTGAGGAACCACCTTATACTCTGGTCCGCGCGGACGGCGACTTCGAGATCCGTAACTACGCGCCGATGGTGGTCGCCGAGGTCGTCGTTGCGTCAACCAGCCGCTCTCCCGCCAATGACGGCTTTCGCCCGCTGGCGAACTACATTTTCGGCGACAATTCGCCGCGCGCGAAGATCGCCATGACGGCGCCGGTGGCGGTCGAGCGCGGAACCAAGATCGCCATGACCGCGCCGGTCGAGCGTGAACGCGGCGATGCAGGGTGGGTGGTGCGGTTTATCATGCCTGCCGGCT
>JBILMQ010000055.1:0-15133 GCA_044375455.1 Caulobacterales bacterium
GGCAGCCCCATCCCCGCCCACACGCCCCGCTGTGACACGCCGGACTGCTTACCGGAGCGCCTGGCCGCACGTGCGGTGGCGCGCACAACCACCGAAGGGCGGGCGCCGATCCACTGCCCCGGGCGCCAAGCCCCGCGACCTTGCGCGAGGACGATTCTCGGGCCACGTGTCTTGGAAGCAAGACCGGCCAGCGCCCTCGGAGACGATCATGATCGCAGACAAGCACGCCCCAATCGTGATCATCGGGTCGGGGCCTGCCGGATATGCAGCCGCCATCTACGCCGCACGAGCAATGCGCAAGCCTCTGATCATCGAGGGGCTCCAGCCTGGCGGGCAACTGACGATCACAACGGATGTTGAAAACTACCCCGGCTATGCCGAGGTCGTTCAAGGCCCCTGGATGATGGACCAGATGCGCGCCCAGGCGACGCATGTCGGCGCTGAGATTGTGGCAGATACGATCATGTCGGCCGATCTCTCGCGCAGGCCGTTTCTGCTGGCCGGCGACAGCGGGCGGACCTACGGGGCCGACGCGCTCATCATCGCCACGGGCGCGAAGGCGCGCTGGCTGGGTCTGGAAAGCGAGAAACGGCTGGCGGGCGGCGGTGTGTCGGCGTGCGCCACGTGCGACGGATTCTTCTATCGCGGCAAGGAAGTGGTGGTTGTCGGGGGCGGCAATACCGCGGTCGAAGAAGCGCTGTTTCTTACCAACTTCGCCACCAAGGTGACGCTGATCCACCGGCGGGATCAGCTTCGCGCCGAAAAGATCCTGCAGGAACGGCTCTTCGCACACCCCAAGATCCAGGTGGTGTGGAACTCTGCGGTCGAGGAAATTCTGGGAGACGGTGCGCCGCCTGTTGTCGTGGGCGTTCGGGTGCGTGACCTGCAGACCGGCGCTGAGCGCACACTTGCGTGTGACGGCTTCTTCGTCGCGATTGGCCATGAACCCCAGACAAGCCTTTTCGCAGGCCAGTTGGCGATGAAGCCGGGCGGGTATCTGATTGTCGAGCCCGGGACTGCCAAGACGGACATACCAGGCGTCTTTGCTGCAGGCGACGTTGCTGACGATACCTACAGGCAGGCGGTGACGGCTGCCGGCATGGGGTGCATGGCTGCGCTCGACGCTGAGCGGTTTCTGTCGGGCCTTGAGCACGCGAGCCATGCGGCGGCGGAGTAAGGTGCGCCCATGAGGCCTTGGTGGAAAGACGCGGTCGTCTATCAGGTCTACCCCAAGTCGTTCAGGGACGCCTCCGGAGACGGCGTCGGCGACATCTGCGGTATCATCGAAAAGCTCGATTATCTCGCCGATCTCGGCATCGACTGCCTTTGGGTGTCGCCGATCTTCCAGTCGCCGATGGCGGACAACGGCTATGACGTCTCGGATTACAAATCGGTAGCGCCTCAGTTCGGCGCCATCCGCGATGTCGACCGCCTGATCGAGCAGGCACACCAGCGAGGCATCAGGCTGGTGCTGGATTTTGCGCTCAACCATACGTCTACGGCGCATCCATGGTTTCAGGAAGCGCAGTCGCCAAGTTCTGCCCATCGCGACTGGTACATCTGGCGCGATGGGCGTGGCGACGGACCGCCAAACAACTGGCGGTCAATATTCGGCGGCTCGGCCTGGTCGCGGATTGGCGAGCAGTATTATCTACACCTGTTCGACCGCACTCAGGCAGATCTCAATTGGGAAAACCCCAAGGTGCGCGCTGCGATCCATGAGGCAATGCGCTTCTGGCTCGATCGCGGAATAGACGGCTACCGGCTCGACGTTGTGAGCGTCATCTCCAAACCTGACGGTCTGCCGGATGCTGCAGATCATCGCCACGGACCATTTTATGGCATGCTGGCGGATGGACCGCGGCTGCACGCCTACCTTCGCGAGCTTCACCAGGAGGTCTTCGCCGGCCGCGACTGCGTGGCCATCGGCGAGGCGCCAGGTGTGGATCCGTCGCGCGCTGCGCGTCTGGTGGATCCGTCTGATCCGATGTTGGACATGATCTATCATTTTGATCTGGTGGAGCCAGTGCGCGGACCCGATGGGGACTGGGACCGGGTAGCGTTGAAGAAGGTTTTTTCCGATTGGGATCGGGGCATCGGACCGCGCGGTTGGAACACGACGGTGCTCTCAAACCACGATCTCGGCAGGCTGGTGTCCCGGTTCGGGGATGAGGCCTTGCGGGTTGAGAGCGCGAAGGCCCTCGCAACCCTTGTCCTGCTGCAACGCGCGACGCCGTTCATCTACCAGGGCGACGAACTCGGACTTGTGAATTGCCCATTCCAGACCATCAGTGACTTGAATGATGTATGGGCTCAGACGACATACCGGCTCAAGCTGGCGCAGAGCGCAGACCCAGACGCCGCGTTCCAGGCGGCGCTTCGCATCACGCGTGACCATGCTCGCACGCCCTTTCCCTGGACGTCCGACGCAGGCGCGGGGTTCACCCAGGCCGCGCGCCCCTGGCTCATGCTGCATCCCAATGCATCCACGGTGAATGCCGCCGCCCAGGCCAGCGATCCGCACAGCCCCCAGACGTTCATCAAGCAACTGATCGCGCTGCGCCGGGGGGACGATCTCTGGCGCACCGGCGAGTTCCTGGATCTGATGCCGTCAGACGACAGTGTGTTTCTGTTCGAGCGCCGTCTTGGCGCCAGACGCGGGCGTGTCGCGATCAATCTGCGCAGCGCGCCAGCAGTCTTGCCGGACTGTGCGGGTCTGGGCGCTTGCCTGCACAGCTACGCGTCCCCGCCAGCGCACATGTTGCGGCCCTGGGAATGTGTCGTCTGGACCTAAGCCGCTGCAGAGCTACCTCAGTCATGGAGTCCGGGAGACCTCCATGCGCCGTGCAACACCCGCTGCTGACTTCACCGCTCAGGCTCCATCCAGGTTTCGCGCGATCCTGCCCGGCCTTGCCGCATTCGCGCTCTGCATCGCGATGGCTGCCTCAGCCCGGGCGTCTTCCTCGCTCGAGTCAGTCCTTGGGGTGTGGCTGGTGGCTTCGAAGAGCGGTCATGTCGAGATCAGCCGCTGCGGCGACAGCGTGTGCGGGACAATTATTTGGCTGAAGGAGGAGCGCCCCGGCCAGACAATTCTGGACGCACGAAACAAGGATCCGACCGCGCGCGTCCGCCCGATCCGCGGGTCGCAAATGCTGTGGGGCTTCTCGCCCGGTCAATCAGGCTGGGTGCACGGGCGCATCTACAACGCGCAGGACGGAAATACGTACCGCGCCGAGCTCATGGCCCCGGGGCCGGACATCCTGAAAGTGAAAGGCTGCGCCGGACCGATTTGCCAGACGCAGACATGGCGACGGGTGCGCTGAGACAATTGCTGAATTGGGACTGACAGGGGCGGCACTGAGTGGGGCGGCACTGGGCAGGGCGGCACCGGGTGGTGCTGGCTGGCAGCTGACCTGTTGCAATGCACTGGCTGGCCCGGCGCAGGGGCGCCACATCGCACGCTCAGCTTTGCGCATGTTTCGACTTGCCGCCGACGGCATCGGCGCCGCATCAGTTCCTGGCTGCGGACGTGGCGAAACCGGTAGACGCAAGGGACTTAAAATCCCTCGGCTGCAAGGCTGTGCGGGTTCGATCCCCGCCGTCCGCACCAGCACTGCACGAAAGGGACCTCGGGCGACGCCGACGCGGCGGCCCAACCAAGCCGCGCGAGGAAGCGCCAGCAGGCGTCAGGCGCGCCCGGCAGGAAGGCGCCGCACCCAGGCAAGACGCAGACCGGACATCAGGCGATCCTGGCCCGCCCCCAATAATTGTACCCCGCGAACCTCGGGGTCTTGGGAAGGTACATGGTTTGCATATCGGTGATGGTGAAGCCGGCAGACTCAACAATGCGGGGTATGTCCCGACACAGATGGCAGCCGCCCGCAATCGCGCGCCAGAGCGGCTCCAAGCCCCGCTGAAAACGCGCGACGCCAGCATCAGGCGCCTTGCCGTGCTCACAGAAGAGCAGCTGTCCATCCGGCTTCAAGGCCGCACGGGCGCCCACCAGAGCAGCGCACGGGTCAGGTATCGTGCACAGCGCGTAAGTGACCAAAACTGTGTCAAAACTTGCTGGGCGCAAGCACGCCGTCTCTGCCGCCGCGGTTTCGATCGAAACCGGAAACGGCGCAGCTGCAACAGCCGCCCTTGAGCGTTCCAGCATGCCCGATGAGGGCTCGAGCCCGACCACCTCACGGACGCTGACCTTGTCATAGTAGGCGAGATTCAATCCGGATCCGAAACCCAGTTCCAGCACACGCCCAGCGGCCCGCGGAACAATTTTCTGGCGCTGACGCGCGATTGGACGCGTTCCGCAGGCCGCGGCGATGACGCCCGGCAGGATCCGTCGTTCATAAAAGCTCTCTGGCTTCGCCATGCCACGCTCCTGGGCGGCACTTTGGCGCGTACGCCGGACGGGTCAAGCGGCGCCGGCGCCCTTACGCCCCGCCTCCATCGGGAGGCTGTGCGCGCATCCATGACAGGATGGCCCAGGCGTGTGCGTCGTGGCGCATCGCCAAGGCGGCCGACAACGGCTCAAGCCAAACCAGGTGATGATCCGCCTCGATGCCGCCGCCAGCGTCGCCCGCCAGCCTGCAGATGCGAAAACTCGAAACGGCGTTGCGCGGGCTGAACCCCGGCTTCACCCAATACTGGGCCGCGCGCACAATGGTCAGCCCGGCCCGCACAAGCAGGCCGGTCTCCTCGCGAAACTCACGCTCCAGAGCCTGCTCTTCGGTTTCGCCCGGATCAATCCCGCCGCCGGGAAGATCATACTCAAACGGCGCTTCAGCCCCAATCCGCGCGATGGCCAGGCGCCCGTCGAAGCCGGCGGCGATCCCGTAAACGCATGGCCGCGCCGGGTAGTCGAGCCCAGGCCTGCGCCGGCCGAATTGCAGAAGGTCGGGCGTGATCTGGTCCATACGGCGCCTCGTTGAGCGGACAGCGCAGCGCCTGCGCGTGTGCGACATGATGTTCGGCGCTTGCACATTCGGCGCTGCCAGCGCTGGCTCATGGCTCTGTCATGCACAATACTCCATGGAACCTGAGGGGAAAACGCCATGAGAGAGCCTTTGCAGACGCCGGGCGCGCGCGCGTGGCGATATTGGCTCGCCATACTGGCGGTGGCGATGCCGGTGCAGATGTCGGTGACAGCCTCGCCCTTCATCAACGGCCTCGCGATGGACACCCGTCAGGCTGCCTCTGAAACTATCGGGCTGATCCGGTCTTGCGAAATTCTGCTGAACGCGAGCTTGATGATCTGGCTGTCTGCGCGGCTTGTCCATTTTGCGCCCAAGGTTCTGGCGCTTGCCGGCCTGACAGGCTTCATCGTCGGCAACCTGATTTGCGGCGTCAGCAATGATCTGACTGGGCTTGCGGCAGGACGGCTGCTCGCCGGCGCCGGCGCTGGCGCGATGGTGGCCTCACTCGGCGCCTTCGTCGGCAGATTGGCAAGCCCACATCGTGCTGCAGCGCTGATCGCGATTCCAGTCACCGGCGGCGCGATCGTGACAGCGCTGCTTGCGAGCGCGGCGGCGGACGCCAAATCAAGCCTCGGCCTGTTTGGTCTTCTTGCCACTGGCGGCAGTCTTGGCTTGCTCCTCATGGCGGCCGCGCCGGGCGGGTTCTTTCACGCCGCCCATTCGCCGCCATTCAGGTCGATGCTGCGCGCACTGCGTTCCCCATTTGTGATCGCCTGCGCCACGATCTTCATGGGATCTACAGCCGTCTGGCACTTTTTTCAGCGCATCGGACTGAGCCACGGCCTCGACAATGCCGCGATAGGAACGCTGACAGTGCAAGTCTCGCTGGCCTGCGCCCTGCTCGCGCCAGCCGCCGCACTCGTGCGCGACGCCTGGGTGAGATGGACCTTCATCGGATCACTGATTGGTTTCGGAGCGGGCTCTACCTTGATCCCACTGGCGCCAGACGCGCACGTCTATGCCGCCGGTTACTTGCTGCAATCAGCGGCCTTTACGTTTTACACGCTATTCGTCGCAGCGGTTGCAGCCCGGCTTGACCGCACCGGGGGCATTGCCGCTGCAGGCAATGGATGGCAGGCGCTTGGCGGTGCGATTTCTCCGGCCATTGGCGGCATGCTGATCTCAGGCGGCGCGTTCTTGCCGCTGGCTGTGTTTTGCGCTCTTGCAAGCCTCGCTACCGTAACGCTCGGCGTAATCGGAACGAAAGATCTGGCGCCGACCGGCGCACGCGAGAAAAGCTAACACAAGACTGGAGCGTTCCTCATCCCTGCCTGAAATGCAATGTCTCGCGACTGCATGCATGATACCCGCGCGTAACGGTTTGGCGAGAAGATGAGAGCGCAATGCCGGAAGAACGACCTTTGCCGTTGAATGCGCTGCGCGCGTTTGAAGCAGCAGCCCGACATCTGAGTTTCTCGCGCGCGGCGGAGGAACTGGATGTCACACCTGGCGCAGTCAGCCAGCACGTCCGCACGCTTGAGGACGCCGTCGGCCAGCCCTTGTTCAAAAGGCTTGGCCGCCATGTCATTCTGACACCCGCCGCGCAATCAGCCCTGCCAGTGCTTCGTGAAGGCTTTGATCGGATCGCCGAGGCCGGCCGGCTGATGCATCAGCCAAGTCGCAAAGGCCGCATCGCGGTGTCCGTGGCGCCGAGCCTGGCGTCGAAATGGCTTCTGCCGCGGCTCGACAGGTTTCAGGCGCGACACCCTGATATCGAAGTCTGGGTATCGGCGGACATGAACACCGTCGACTTTGCCACCGCTGACGTCGACCTCGCGATTCGCTACGGCGCCGGCGCCTACCAGGGACTGGTTGCAGACCGCCTGATGCAGGAAAGCGTGCTGGCGGTCGCAAGCCCAGGCCTGGTCGCCGACCTTGCGATCGCAGCGCCGGCAGATCTCGCCCGCGCTCCATTGTTGCACGACGGGTCGCCAGAACAGGACCCATCCTGCCCAGACTGGCCAATGTGGCTCAAGGCGCGCGGCGTATCCATTCGTGAACCCGGCCGCGGGCCCCGCTTCAACCAGACAAGTCTGGTGATTGAGGCGGCCGTGGCCGGTCGGGGCGTCGCACTGGCCAAGCGCGCCATTGCTGAGGCTGACCTCAAGGCGGGCCGGCTGGTCGCCCTGTTCGATGAAACAGCGCCCCTCGCCTTCGCGTATTGGCTGGTCTGGCCGAAGGGGCGCACCGTGTCCCAGCCAATGCGCGCATTCATCGCCTGGCTCAAGGACGAGGCGACCTAGAGCCTCCCACGGCCGGGCCAGCCCCCCTCACAGCGTTCCGGCCCACCCGCAGCGCAACGACCGCGCTGCGGGCGCTCTTTTGAGGAGGCCCCACGACCGGCGGACAAACATCAGGCCGCGCGGCTCTTGAAGGTTGCGCTCCGGACAGGTGCGGTTAGGTATGCGCTCCATGGATCACGCCACTCGCACGACCCGCCCGGCGCAAACGCCGGCGCCACGCAACACCGCAGCCACCTGTGAGACCATGGCTGACGTGCGTTATGAAATAGACCGGCTGGACAAGGCGTTGGTGGCGCTGATCGCGGAACGCCAAAGCTTCATGGACGCAGCTGCACGCATCAAGCAGGATCGCAGCGCCGTGCGCGATGAATCACGTATCAACGACGTGCTGGCAAAGGTGCGCGCTGAGGCGGAGGCTCACGGGCTGTCCTATGCGATCGCGGCCCCGGTATGGCGCACCTTAATGGATCGCTGCATTGCCTATGAGTTTCAGGCCTGGGATGCGCTGCGCAGACGCGCCAGCGACAATTCGTGATCCAGCCGCGCGATCTCGATGATCGCGGCGTCCAGAGCATCACGCACAGCCGACAGCTTCACGCAGATGTCAAGTTGGGACAGGCTCCCGTCGCGCCCGGCGGTCTCGACATCCTGGCAAGCTTTCGCCAGGGTCACAGCGCCGATTGAGCGCGCAGATCCCTTAAGGGTATGCGCCGCGTCCACCCATCCATCGCTCGGCGCCTTGGGGTCAAGAAGCCGGCCCCACAACTCGGCCTGATGCCGAAACAGGCTCAGGATTTCGGCCTGGAGGGCGCGATCTGATCCGGTCATTCGGTCAAGATGGTCGCGGTCAAGGATAATCGACTCGGTCATGCCCTTAGGATCTCCTCTGAGTCGAACTTCCCCGAAATACCTTTCCGAAACGTTAACTGGGGATGGCTGCACTTAAGCGCCGTTAACGTTTTGGCCCGTTGTTCGGAGCGTCCAAGTACCAGCGCGGATCATCCGCCGCGGTCGTTCGGTGAAGGACACGCCGGCGCCCATCATAGCCGCCAGTCGCCATGTGCTGCGTCGCGCGATTGTCCCAGACAACCAGCATGCCGGGACGCCAGACATGCCGGTAGACAAACCGAGGCTCGACTGCGTGGCGAAACAGGCGCGCCAGAAGAGTATCGCTTGCGCCCTGGTCCATGCCGTCGATGCCGATCGTGTACCCGGGATTTACGAAAAGCGCCTCACGGCCCGTCTCTGGATGCGATTTCACGATCGGGTGCAGTTGGGTCCTCAACGCCTCGTCAGAGGGCCGGATGTCCATTGACCGGCCCTTTGCCCTGTCATCGTAGAAACCGCCCCTGGCGTAAGGGCGCGCCGCTGAATGGATTGCCAAACGGCCGGCGACCGCAGCCCTCAGGTCTGGCGGCAGCGCGGCACACGCGGCAATCTGGTTCTGAAACAACGTGTCGCCGCCAACCGGGGGAATCACCCGGGCATGCAACAGCGTCGCCGCCGGCGGGCGCGCCAGAAAGCTCCAGTCCGAGTGCCATCCAGCGGCAAAGACCGGGGTTGTTTCATCAGCTTCACGTCTGACTTCCAGGACATGCTGACGCCCGGGGACCGGCGCGATGAAAGGGTCCTGCCCGAACGGTCCAAAAACACCGGTGACACGTTCAAGTCCGTCATCGTCAAGATCCTGGTCCGGAAAGACAAGCACCAGGTGATCCAGCCAGTGGCGGCGCAGGGCGCGCGCGTCAGCGCGCGACACGGGTTTCGCAAGGTCAAGCCCGGTGACGACGGCCCCGAGGGCTGCGTGTTCAGGATTTGCGACAACGCGCATATCGGGATCGTTCCAGGTCGCTGACGCATGTCAACGCGGCTATAAGACGGGTGTGATAGCCTATAACGTATTTGAGGGGCGAGCACCTTTGCGGGGCAGACCCCTGTGATGGGGCAACCCTTTTTGGAGCCGTCCATGTCGCCCTTTGCCGTGCAGGCGGCACGAGATGATGACATGCTGTCCGGCGCGCAGGCGCTGGAATTGCGCCGCATGATCGCTGGCGACGAGCGCATCGCGCACGCCCACGTCGAAGCCCTTCTCGCCTTGAACACGCGTGTTTGCGACACGGATCCAGAGTGGACGCAGGTTTATGGCGACGCGCTCTGCGCATTCCTGCGTGGCGACGCTGGCGCAGCGGACCCGAAGGCGCACCAGGCGGCAGGCGATGACGTCACATGGCTGATCAACGCAATTGCGCGGGCCGGAGGACTTGCGAACGCAGCGAACAAGGCGGCGCTCAGCAGGATTCTCGAACAAGCCCACCCCATTCCGACGCAGATTGCCGCACGCGTCCGGGACATGCTGCTTCACGCTGTTCTGGCGGCGCACGACGCGCGGATCGACGCGCTGGACGCGGCGTTGGTCAAAGCGATCTTGCGCGCGCCGGCTGAGACTGAGCAGCCTTGGGTGACCCGCGCCGAGGCGGAATGGCTGCTGGCGCTCGACGCGGCGGCTGCAGCCAGCACCAATCATCAGCTTTGGACCGACGTTTTTGTTGGCGCGATCGCCAATCACGTCGCAGCTCTGACGGCGCCGCCGGCGCTGCAGCGCGCTCAACTGCTTCGTCGCGCACGCTTTCTTCAGGATCTCACGGGCGTGGGGGCGGACATCCGCCGATTGCGCGCAAGCTGGGGCATGTGGCGTGGCGTTGCGGCTCAGGCGCGGACCGCCGCACCGAACAGCGCGGACGCGTGCGCCATGGCCGGTGCGACGCCAGCCGCCCCTGCCATTGAGCGCCCGCGCGACACGTGGCTGGCCGAGCGGCTTTTGGGCATGAGTGAACCCTCTGCAAATGTTCGCGCCTTCCTCGCGTGGCTGGCGGTCGAACTGCCGGAATTCCTGTGCGACCTGCAAAGCCCGGCAGCCGAGGCGCAGGCAGGCGCGCCTGCAAGCCTCGCGGAAAAACTCCCGTGACGCCCGCTCGCGCAGCGCCTTCAGTCGCTTGCCCAAATGGCGGCCCGTTGCGGAAAAGAGCAGGTATCCGTGCTTGAACTCGACCTCTTCCACCTGGCGCGCAATCTTGCCGTGTCCAGCGCCATGGTCGCGCTGACCGTCGTCATTCACTTCCTTGGCCTGGCTGGATTGCTCGCGGCGTTGCGCAATCAGCGCCATAACATCGGTGCGCGAACCAGCTTTGTCCATCACGGAGCGTTCGTGGTTGCGATCGTGTTGGGCCTGTTTGCCGTTCACTCACTCGAAATCTGGTGTTACGCTGTTCTTTATCGCGCTCTCGGGGCGATGAGCGACTTTGAAACCGCCCTCTACTTCTCCACCGTCAGCTATGCCTCGCTCGGCTATGGGGATATCCTGCTGCCGCGGGAGTGGCGCCTGGTCGGGGCCATCGAGGGCGCCAACGGGATTATTCTGCTGGGCTGGTCCACGGCATTTTTTGTGTCGGTCGTCGCACGCATCCGGGCTCTAGAGCATGATTGGCTGAGTGGAGATGACTGATCCGCGCCGCATCGGTCCGCCGGGCGCCCGCTGCGCCCATGTCGGCGGGGCAGGCTAGCCGCCGCCCCGTTGCGCCTCATCGTCGGCGAATGTGAACTCGCCCTGGCGAATGCGGCGCGGCAAGTCAGCCGCGAACTCTGCGACCGCCTCCTCGCCATGCATGGCGACCATGTCGGTAAATGCCGCGAACACCGCAGTGGAGGCGAGCATTTCAGGGCTTACCCCGCGGGCGAGGGCCTCATCCCAGGCCGCCAGCAGGACTTCAAGGGCAATCGATTTCTCGTTCTCGGTGGGCGGCATCGTGGGTTGGTTTCCATCTGACATCCGGGCATCGCCTCAGCGGCGAACTGCGCCGCAGGACATACCATCCCTGCCGGCTGCTGCGAGCCTAGCGTCGCCACGCGCCGGCAAGGTTGCGGGCGAGCGCTTCGCCGCGTTGGCGCAGATCCGCCTCTTGCGCCAGGGCTGCCTCGCTACAGCCGGAAAAGCGAAGCTCATAGCTGCGGTATCCTTTGTTGAAGGCCGCGATGAGGTCTTCGCGTTTGGGATCGCCCGGCGTTCCCTCGCGGTCCAGCAGCGAAACCATAAGGGCGCGCCAGCGCTGATCGCTCCGGCCCTGGCAGGTGATGCGCAGGTAATGCGCCCCGCCTAGCACTTCAGCGAGACGGCTGAGGTCAGCGCGCGCGCGCGGGTCCGCGGAGGCGGGGGCTTGCGCCGCCGCTCGATCGCCTGCGCTCAGCACAGCGATGGTGATCGCCACAGACACCAGAATGCGGCACGCCATCATCAAATCATACCCTGCCGGCGCGCCGGTGGCGAGACGGTCCGCGGCACAGACGGTCCGCGGCACGGCGGCCAACACCGCAACCTGGACCGCCGCCATAGCGGGCGCGCGCCTACCAACGCGTGAACGCGCATGGCTTCTCACGACCGCAAAGGCGGGATAAGCCCAAACGCATGCCGCCTCATGCCTTCCGCCCTGCGCCCTATTTGCCGAAACGCATCCACATCAGCCGTCGGTCAGACGGAGCCTGGCTTCTGCGCAACGAGAACCCGCTGCGCCAAGTGCAGCCGCACATGCTGGCGCCCCTCGCAGAGTGGGCGGGGCGTGACGCGCGCCGTCTCGCCCTCGCAGAACGTGCGGGGCAAGACTGGCGCAGGCTCACCTATGGCGAACTCTGGGCGCAGGTGCAGGCCACGGGCGAAGGTCTAGCAGGTCTGGGCTTGGGGCGGGGCGACGCGCTGATGATCCTGTCGCGCAATTCCATTGCGCACGCCATCACCGCCTACGGCGCACTCGCCGCCGGCGCCGCGATCGCTCCGGTCACCCCCGCCTACAGCCTGATCGCGAAGGACTTTGATCGTCTGCGCGACGCCCACGACCTGCTCAGACCCGCAGGCTTCTTTGTTGAAGACGGAGCCCAGTTCCAAAAGGCCCTTGACGCCCTCGCGCCCGGCAGCCGACCGGTCATCTATGCGCGCAACGCCCCGCAGGGGGTGAACGCGATCGGGCTGGACGAGCTGCTCGCCCATCGGCCCGGCGCCCGTGTGGCGGCGCGCCTCAACGCCATCACAACCCGCGACCATGCGAAATATCTGCTCACATCCGGCTCCACCGGACGGCCAAAGGCGGTGATCTGCACCCATGGCGGCGTCGCCTCGAACGTCGCGATGATCCGTTCGATCTACGATGAAGCGGCCGAGGAAAACCTCTATGCAGGCCAGCAGGTCACAGTGAATTTCGCGCCCTGGAGCCACTCGCTGGGCGCCAACGCCATCCTGCACAATTGGCTCAATCTCGGAGGCGCCCTCTACATTGACTGGGGCGCTCCCACGGCTGAGCGGTTCGGCGAAACACTGCGCAATCTGCGAGAGGTTTCCTCAACCTATTACTCAAGCGTTCCCGCAGCCTGGGCCCTGCTCGTTACAGAACTGGAGCAGGACCCCGCCCTTGCAGAGGTTTTCTTTCGCCGATTGCGCATCATGGCCTACGGCGGCGCCGCGATGGGGCAAGACATCGGCGATCGCATCCAGCAGGTTGCTGTGCGCACGATTGGCGAACGAATAACATTCTATTCTGGGTATGGCTCCACTGAAACCGGCCCCACCGCCTCAAACATCCACTGGATGAATGACCGGATGGGTCTAATCGGCATGCCTGTGCCGGGGTGCGACATGAAGCTCTCCCCCGTCGGCGACAAACTCGAATGCCGGGTGCGCGGTCCCAACGTTTCGCCAGGCTATCTCAATGATCAGCAACTCACGGCCGACGCCTTCGACGATGAGGGCTACTACAAGCTCGGCGATGCAGTGAAGTTCATCGATCTTGAGGATCCTGCGGCTGGGATCGCCTTCGATGGCCGCCTGTCTGAAGAATTCAAGCTTCTGAGCGGCGTCTGGGTCGCCGCCGGGGCGGTGCGCCTTGGCGTGGTGGCGGCCGGGGATGGCCTGTTTGCGGATGCTGTTGTATGCGGGATCAACGAACCCTGCATCGGGGTTCTGCTTTTCCTTGACCTGCAGCGCGCGCGCCAGGCCGCCGGTCACGGCGGCGAGTTGGCCTCGCTCGCGCGTGACGCGAGGGTGCTGGCGGCGGCCCAAGATGCGATCGCTCGGTACAATGAACGACATCCGAACGCCGCCGCCCGCATAGCGCGCGCCGTGCTGCTGGCCGACTCGCCAAGCCTTGAGAGCGGCGAACTCACCGACAAGGGCTATCTGAACCAGTCGCGCGCACGGCAATTGCGCGCAGACACGGCAGCGCGCCTCTACACGCAGCCCCTGGCGGATGACGTCATCGTCCCAGCCTGAAAGGGCAGCAGCAGGACGCCCTGCTCGACGCCCCGGACATTTGCCCGGCGACTGTGGTCGGCGCCTGGATGAGCGGCATGATCGCTCACTGCACGGCGCTCCAGGACCCAGGCCGTTTGCAATCCCTCAGATCCGTGATGTCGACACTGGGCGAGCCGGGATTGCGGCCGGTCACGCCGCACGCGATCGCTGGCTTGTGTGGTGCTGCCGCCGACCTTCAGCGCGACCCCCGGATTGCCCGATTCATGGCCACTGACCGCATCCTCGAAAGCCCGTACCATCCAGCGATCCGCCATGAGTGGCGCGCGGTGGCGAACCAAAGGGGAGATCTGGCGTGCACCGGGCGGGGGGACTTCGCCAGGTCGCAGCGATCCTTGCCGCAGCGCTCTGCCATGAGGCGCTGAAGGCTGTGTGCACGCCACCCTGGTGCTGCACGGCGCGCCGGATCTCCTCATGCCTGCTCAGGCGGGCCTGTCGACTGCGCACGGCTTCCCAGAGGCGAAACTGACAGGGATCCCAGGCGTCAGGCATGACGTCTCTCCAGCGCTGACGCCGGTTGATCTGCACGAAATCCGCGGCTTTCTGCAGAGCCTTGCAGGGCGCACCCCGCGCGGGCCGGCAGCCGTCCGGCGCCGCCGCACCGGTCCGGATGCGTCAGGGGGGCGGGCGCAACCGATGCGCCATCGCCCTATTGATGGCGCGCAGCAGCAGGACAAGGCCCACAACGCCAAGCGCCCCGGCGGCGATCAGCAGCAGGGGAAGGCGCGGTCCCAGCCGGGGACCGACCTGTGTGTCGCCAGCATTGGGTGATGCGGCCAGCGCGAGGAGAACGAGCGCGCCAGCCATGGCCGTCATCAGCACCGCGGCCATGATCCCCCAGAAAGCGACCCGCCGTTTCTTTGCCGTCTGTGTCATGGTCGCGCTCGCCCTGCCAGCGGCTTGCCTGAAACAGACAGCGCAGACCCGACCGGCGCGACTGCGTCGCCCTTGGAACGGACGCAAAGCCGATCACCCGACTGGGAATATCGGCAAACCCCGGTCGCGGCCCGCATGTTGGCGGCGTCTCCATTCAGCTTAAGCACGCGGCCCTCTCGGCGACCGTCCATGCAATGCTGGCGCCGGCTTGGCCAGACAAGCGGCCGCTCTGCGCCGATCGGCAGGTCGTCAGCAGCGCTGGCCCCCGTCCGGCGCAGCGCCCTGGCGCGGATCGTCTGGCAGGCGCTCTGCGCCATGCTCACTGTCACACCATCACTGAGCGCAGGGATGGCAAGCGTCCGTCGCACGGACGCGACGCGCTGTCGCACCTGACCGCCGCGCGCTTCGACGACACCGAGGGCGTTCGCTGCAAGCAGAGCGTCTGGGGCCGCGTCTGCGCGCACCTGAGCGCGGACCTCCGCGACACTGAACAGCCGCGCCCGCGGCGCGCGAAATACCTTGAAGACGGCAGTCCTGACGTAAGTGTCGCTCGGCGGCGCGCCGGCCTGCCCGCCAGCATGGGCCCCGGCGCAGGCCCCGGCATGAGCGCTGGCATGAGCGCTGGCATGGGCGCCGGCGCCAGCCAATCCGGCGCTTGGGGCAAAGGCTGCGACGCGCATGCGCAATAT
>JBILMQ010000056.1:0-15125 GCA_044375455.1 Caulobacterales bacterium
CTGATCTGGTTGGCTGGCTGATCTGGAGGGTTGGCTGATTGGGGGGCCGTCTTTACGGACGCGCCGGACCGGGCGGAACGGAGTTTTGGCGCGCTCTGGAGGCAGCACGTTCGAGCAAGTCCCGGATGCGCGCCTCGGGAACACATCTCGGGGGCCGCTTCCGGGACAGCGCCTGAGGTATTGATGCCGAGGGATGCGTCCTCAAGCATTGGTCCTCAAGCATTGGTCCTCAAGGATAGGTCCTCAAGGCTGGAGTCTCAGAGATTGGATCTCAGGACGAAGTTCGCATGGCGCAGGCCCTGGGGATGCAGGCTTTGGGGATGCAGGCTTTGGGGATGCAGGCTTGCCCCGTTACACGGCGTCTGCGGCGCAACAACATTCATCATCGGCAAGGACGAGGAAGAACATGTCGACTGTATTCGATCGCGTAAAGAAGATCGTCATTGAGCATCTGGAAGCGCCAGCGGAGAAGATTTCCGAGAAGGCGAGCTTCATCGACGATCTTGGAGCAGACAGTCTCGATCTGGTTGAGCTGGTGATGGCTTTTGAAGAAGAATTCGGCATCGAGATCCCGGATGATGCGACAGAACGCATTCAGACGGTCGGCGACGCCGTGAAATACATCACTGAGCGCAGCGCAGGCTGAACCTCAGTCGTCACATTTCACTCAGGCAAGAGCGAGACACATGCGCCGCGCGGTCATTACGGGATTCGGGCTGGTTACCCCGCTTGGCTCGGGCGCGGAAACCGTGTGGCGCAGGCTCCTCGCCGGTGAGTCCGGCGCGGGGCTGATATCACGCTTTGACGCCTCTGACCTGGCGTGCCGCTATGCGTGCGAGGTCCCCCGCAAGGACGGGTCGGGCGGTGGTGCGGCGGATATGGAGGGTGCGTTCGATCCGGACGCTGTCATGTCCGCTAAGGAGCGCCGGCGGGTCGATGATTTCATCCTCTATGCGATCGCAGCTGCGGAAGAGGCGCTTGCCCATTCTGGCTGGAAGGCCGCTGATGAGGAGGCTCGTCAGCGCGCCGGCGTGATGATCGGTTCGGGGATTGGCGGGCTGCAGGCGATTGCGGCCACCGCTGTTGAGCTTCATGAAAACGGTCCTCGGCGCGTCAGTCCTTTTTTCATACCGTCGGCGCTGATCAATCTCGCCTCCGGTCAGGTGTCGATCCGCCACGGCCTGAAGGGACCCAACCACGCCGTCGTCACGGCCTGTGCGACCGGGGCGCACGCGATCGGCGACGCGGCTCGGCTGATCGTGAACGATGATGCTGACGTCATGGTCGCCGGTGGCGCAGAAGCTGCGATTTGCAGGATCGGAATGGCAGGTTTCGCCGCCTGCCGGGCATTGTCGACGGCCTTCAACGATGCGCCCACTCGCGCATCGCGCCCCTATGACAAGGACCGGGACGGGTTTGTCATGGGCGAGGGGGCCGGCGTGGTGGTGCTCGAGGAGTACGCCCACGCTCAGGCGCGCAACGCGACGATCTACGCGGAGGTGTCAGGCTATGGCCTGTCAGGCGACGCGTATCACATCACGGCGCCGGCCGAGGATGGCGATGGCGGTTTCCGGGCCATGCAGATCGCCCTGCGCCGCTCCGGTCTGGCGGCGGGCGATATCGACTACATCAACGCGCATGGCACATCCACGCCGCTTGGCGACGAGATCGAGCTGCGCGCGATCGAGCGTTTGTTCGGAAGCGCTGCGGCAAATCTGTCTGTCTCCTCCACAAAATCAGCGATTGGCCATCTTTTGGGGGCGGCAGGCGCCGTGGAGGCGGTGTTCGCCATCCTGGCTCTGCGTGATCAGATCGTTCCTCCGACGCTCAATCTGGAGCAACCGTCTGTAGAAACGCCGATCGACCTGACCCCCAATCACGCACGCCGGCGCCCGATCCGCGCAGTTATGTCCAACTCCTTTGGCTTCGGCGGCACCAACGCCGCGCTCGTGCTGCAAGCGCCGAGCTGACCGGTGGCGGGCTGACCGGTGGCGGACGCGCGCAGGCGGGGCAAGCGACGGGCAGGCGGCGGGCTGTTTCGGACAGTATTCAGCGCGCTCGCCGAGCTGAGCATCCTCACCCTTTTCTGCCTCTGCGCCGCCTATGGATACGTATCCTGGAGCTTCTCCACGCCGGGTCCCATATCCGGCGCAATCCCTGCCGGCGCAGCTCCTGGCGCCGCACTGCCAGCAACCCCGCGCCCCGGGACAATTGTCACGATCGAACGCGGCGCCTCCCTGGCGCGGATCGCCGCCGGTCTTCAGCAAGCCGGCGTGATCCGCCACGACTGGCTGTTCGCGCGCGCGGCGCCCCTCGTTGGATTGAGCGGCCAACTCAAGGCGGGCGAGTATGAAATTCCCGCCGGCGCCAGCATGACCGAAATCTGGCGGTTGCTGGAGAGCGGCAAGGCGCGTCTGTTCGCCATCACCATTCCGGAGGGTCACACCTCCGCGATGGCGGTCGCGGTGCTGGCCGACAGCAGCATTCTAACTGGCCCAGTGCCGCCGACGCCCGATGAGGGCGCGCTTTTGCCCGAGACCTATATGGTGACCCGGGGAGAATCCCGCGCCGAGGTTCTTGGCCGGATGATGCAGGCGCAACGTGATCTGATGGCTTCGCTCTGGCCGCAGCGGGCGGCGGATCTTCCCTTCGACACCATCGCACAGGCGGTGACCCTGGCGTCGATCGTCGAAAAGGAGACAGGCGTCGCAGCGGAGCGGCCACGGGTCGCGGCCGTGTTCGTCAACCGCCTGCGCCAGGGCATGCGCCTGCAGTCGGATCCGACGATTATCTACGGCGTTTGCAAATGCCAGAAACTCCTCGATGCGCAGGGCAATCCACGCGGGATCCGGCGCAGCGAGATCGATGCGAAAACGCCCTACAATACCTATCAGATCGACGGTCTCCCGCCGACGCCGATCGCAAATCCCGGCCGCGCCGCGCTGGCGGCCGTGCTGAACCCGCCGAAGACGGATGAGTTGTTCTTTGTCGCCGACGGGACCGGCGGCCATGTGTTTTCGCGCAGCTACGCCGAACACGACGCCGCAGTCGCGCGCTGGCGAGACATTGAGCGCCAGCGCGTCGCCCAAACGCCCGCGCCTTCGATCGACCCAGGGCTCGGCGTGCCCCCGCCTTCGCGCGGGCGGCCCTGACATGTCACTGCCGCGGGCGCCCCTCTCTGGCATGACCGGTTTCGCCGCGGCGCAAGCGACTGTTGGCCGCTGGTCATTCACCGTGGAGGCGCGCAGCGTCAACGCACGCGCCGGCCTGGATGTGAAGACGCGCACGCCGCCGGGTCTGGATGGGCTGGAGACGGTCATTCGGGACCAGGCGGGGCAGCGTTTCCAGCGCGGCTCGCTGCAGTTTTCGGTTCAGGTGCGCACGACTGCGACCGGCGAGCGTCTGCGGATCAATGAGGAAGTGCTGCGCCAGGTGCTTGACGCCATTGCACCGCTCGTGGCCTCCGGCGTCGCGGCTGCGCCGACGGCTGATGGCCTCCTCGCAGTGCGCGGCGTTCTGGAGGTCGTCGCTGAGGAGGATTCTCCCGACGTTATCGCCGAGCGCGATGCGGCGCTGCGCGCCGCCATCGGGCAGGCTCTGGACGGGTTGAAGGCGGCCCGCCTGGCGGAAGGCGTGGTTCTGGGCGCGGCGTTGTGTGCGATTTTGGACGATGCTGCCGCTGCTGCGACCCGTGCACGCGCGCTCGCCGGTGCGCAGTCGGCGGCCATTTACAACCGGCTGAGCGAGCGGATGGCTGAGCTGCTCGCAGGCGCGCCGGTCGACGACAGCCGGATTGTTCAGGAGGCGGCGGCCGCCGCTCTGAAGGCGGATGTTCGCGAAGAACTTGACCGTCTCGACGCCCACCTCAACGATGCGCGCGCCCTTGTTCAGGGTGGCGGATCGGTCGGTCGGCGGCTGGAGTTTCTCGCCCAGGAGCTGAACCGCGAAGCCAATACGCTCGGAGCAAAGAGCGCCAGTCTTGAGCTGACGCGTGCGAGCCTGGCTTTGAAGGCGGCGATCGATCAGTTTAAGGAGCAGTGTCTGAATGTCGAGTGAGCGTCGTCGCCGGGGCCTAATGCTGGTGCTGTCCAGCCCGTCCGGTGCGGGCAAAACCACGCTGTCGCGCAAGCTCGTGGATGATGACGCCGAGATGCAGCTGTCGATTTCCTGGACCACCCGTCAACCACGGGAGAGCGAAAAAGACGGGGTGCATTACTTCTTCCGGACCCGGCGCGAATTCTACGCGCGCCGCGCCGAGGAAGGCTTCCTTGAGTGGGCCGAAGTGCACGGCAACTTCTACGGTTCGCCCCGGGAGCCGATTCTTGACGCCCTGTCGCGGGGGCGTGACGTGTTGTTCGATATCGACTGGCAGGGCTCCCAGCAGCTGACGACCTCAGCGGCGGCTGATGTGGTCAAAGTCTTCATCATACCCCCCTCGATGCGGGAGCTGCGACGCCGCCTTGAGGGGCGCGCTCAGGATAGTCTGGACGTGATCAAACGGCGGATGCGCGCCGCTTATGGTGAGATCAGTCGATGGGATGGGTATGATTACGTGCTCGTCAATGAGGATTTTGACACCTGTTATGCTCAGCTGCAGGCTATTGTAGCAGCGGAACGCTTGCGCCGGGCGCGCCAGCCCTGGCTTGCCGGTTATGTACACCGACTGCTTCAAGAGGACGCCTGACGGGTCCTGGCAAGCGCGCTTGCGAGGGCGAAGAAGCCCTCTGGCGGGATGTCCTCAGGACGGGCGGAGGGGTCGAGGCCGGCTGCGGCGATCAAGGCTGACGCCTCGCCGAGTGCGCGCAGGCTCACGCGCAACATTTTTCGGCGCTGACCAAACGCGGCTTGGGTCACCTGTTCAAGCGTGGCGGTGTCCTCAAACCGGCGCGCGGCGGGCAGCGGGGTCAGCTGCACGACTGCTGAATCAACCTTGGGCGGGGGCACGAAGGCGCGCGCCGGCACATGGAGCGCCATGCGCGCCGAGCAGGCCGCCCGCGTCAGGACGGCGAGGCGGCCATAGGCTGCTTCGCCAGGGGCTGCGCACATCCGCTGCGCCACTTCCTTTTGAAACATCAACGTCATTGCGCCGCGCCAGGGGCCCGCTTTCAGCCATCGGATCAGGAGCGGCGTTGCGACATTGTAGGGCAGGTTGGCCACAATAGCGGCTTTGCTGACGCCGGCCATTGCGAGCAACTGCGCCTCGTCGACCTTGAGCGCATCTGCAACCACGACGGTCAGGCGCCCCCCGGCCGCATGGGCGAGTTCCTGCAGCGGACCGACAAACCGTTCGTCCTTTTCGATCGCGATCACCTGTGCCACGCCCGCCTCGAGCAGGGCGCGCGTGAGCCCGCCCGGCCCCGGGCCGATTTCGATCACCGTGTCGACTGGCCCGACTCCGGCCTGGCGGGCGATCAGGCGCGTGATGTTGAGATCCAGAAGGAAGTGCTGCCCGAAGCTCTTTCGCGCGAGCAGCCCATAGGCTTCCAGGGTCTCGCGCAGCGATGGGAGATCGGCGAGGATCACGCCTGTGCCCGATTATCAGCCATGCGCGCGGCCAGGCGGAGCGCGGCGATCAGGCTGTCGGGGCGCGCTGCGCCGCGCCCGGCGATGTCATGGGCTGCACCATGGTCTGGGGATGTCCGGATGATCGGCAGCCCAAGCGTTATGTTCACGCCAGACCAGAAGTCCAGCATCTTGACCGGGATCAGTCCCTGATCATGGTACATCGCGACGACGACGTCATAGGCGCGTCGCGCCTCGGGGTGAAACAATGTGTCGGCGGGATGCGGCCCGGTGACATGCAGTCCACTGTCGGCGAGGAGGCGGACCGCTGGAGCGATGATGTCGCTTTCCTCACGTCCAAGCGTGCCCGATTCACCAGCGTGGGGGTTCAGTCCGGCGATCGCGATGCGTGGGTCTTTGAGCGCGAAGTCGCGTACGAGCGCACGCGCGGTGACTGTGGCGGTCGTCACGATGCGCTGGGTCGTCAGATGTGGGCTGACCTGACTGAGCGGCAGGTGGATCGTGACCAGACTGACGCGCAGATCGCCCGCCGTGAGCATCATGACGGGGCCTTCTGGCGTGGCGCCCTGTTCAGCGCACAGGTGCGCGATGTACTCGGTGTGTCCGGGAAATCGGAAGCCGGCGGCGTAGAGCGGCGCCTTGGCGATCGGTGCGGTCACGAGCCCGCGGGCGGCCCCCGACAAACAGAGGTCGACCCCGCGGGACACAGCTTCAAGGGTTGACGCTGCGTGGGCTGGATCGGGCGCGCCTGCCAGGATACGGCCCGTGGGTGCGTTTGTCGCCAAAAGCGGCAGAGCGGCGGCGAAAACGTCGAGGGCGTCGCGCGCTTCGGCAATGCGCACGCAGGGGATCGACCCGCCGCTGGCGCGCTGCGCGGCGTCAAGGCTGCCCGGATCGCCGATAGCGACAAAACAGGGACCGCTCTCGCGCAGCGCCGCCCAGGTCTTGAGCGTGATCTCCGGACCGATCCCGGCAGGATCGCCGAGACTGAGCGCAAGGGGCGCCTTCACCGTGTCTGGATCGAGGCTTCGCGACGCAGGTCGCGCAGCCAGCGGCGCGCGAACATGCTGAGCTGCTGGTCAAACAGCCGATCTTCAATTTCGTCCCGCCCGGGCACGCCCGATCCATCGGCGAAGCGGCGCGAGCAGACCACCAGAATCTGGCCGCCGCCGTCAGCTGCGAACGGTTCGCTGGCCTCGCCGGACTTCAGTCCGCGCACGCGCGCCTGGACATCTGGGGCGAGGGTGGTTTCCTCGACTTCGCCGAGGTCATTGACCGCGGCGCCGCCGGCCCGGCGGGCCACCTCCGCAGCGTTGCTGCAGCCGCGCAGCCGGTCGCGCGCGGAGCGCAGACTGCGAAGGGCCGGTTCCGTGTCGCCGCGCGCCAGGATCTGGACGAGGGAGATGCGTGTGGGAGGGTTGGCCCCTTGCCGCTTGGCGCGCAGCTCCAGCACGTAGACGCCGCCCGGAACTTCGATTGGCTCGGACAGGACGGGCGCGCTCTCCGGCGGCGAGAGGCGCTGCAGCACGGCTTCAAACTCAGGCCGCAGCTCGCCGGACAACATCCACCCGAGATCCCCACCCTGCAGGGCGCTGGGTGAGGTTGAGTACTGCTGCGCGAGCGCGGCGAACGGCACGTTCTGCTGGCGCACCTGATCGATCAGGGTTTGCGCAAACACCACTGCGCGCGCCTTCTCCTCTTGCGTCTCTGTGTCGAGGAAAATTTCACGCAACAGATATTGCGGCTTGGTGGCGTTCGCTTCGATCCGCGACAAGGTCTCATTGATCTGCACGTTGGAGACGCGGATGCGTGATCCATATCTGCCGCTGACCAGACGCCGCCATGCGATCTCGGCGCGCACTTGGTCGCGAAAGGTTGATACGCCGACGCCGGCGCGGCTGAGATCCTGTTCCAGTTGCGCCGCCGTCCCGCCATTGCCAGCGGCAATGCGCGCAATTTCCTGGTCGACATCGCCATCCTGGGGCGTTGCCTCGAACTTCTTCGCCTCTTGAAGCTGCAGCCGCTCATCGATCAAGGCCCGCAGCGCCTGATCGCGGATCAGCGGCAGGGTCTGTTCGTCCGGCTGGATCCCTGTGGTGGCGATGATGAACCGCATACGCTGGCGCACGTCGAAGGTCGACACCACCTCGTCATTGACGATGGCCGCGACCGCTTCTGCGGCCTGGCTTCTCGCCGGCTGCGCGGTGGCGATCATCAGTCCAGTCGCCGCAAGGGCGCACAACACTCCGCGAAACACCATCGTCATCCCATCACTTTGCACGTGGCTCTAGCGCATCTGTCGATTGACGCCATCCTCGCGTCCGATGTCGCCGAGGGTGGCGAGGCCGATGCGGATACGCACCGAATTTGTCGGACCGATGACCGAATTGCGTGTTTCCGATCGATCATAGCCGAGCTGTACGAACATGCAGTCGTCCTGATAGATGAGGCTGGTGGTCTGACGCAGATCGAGCCGCGCCTCCAGATCCCGCTGAACCTCATAGGCCAGCGACCAGCCTTTGAAGAGCCGCAATTCCAGGCCGCCGGACACCTCCTCAGTGGAGACCCCAGTGAGCAATCCTGGGTTTTCAAATATCCGCCGGTTGATCTTGAAGTACCGGGTGTTCGCGCGCAGCCGCCACAGACGCCCCGAAGCTGACGCATCGATGCGGTTCACGGTGAAGTCCTGCGGATCAAGGCGCATGCGGCTCGTCAGATTGAGCCGTGTCGGCGCATCGAAACTGACCTGTGCGACGATGTCTGATGTCTTGCCGGCGAGATTGGTCTCGCGTGAGAATTGTGGGTCCGGGGCGTCGCGCCAGCGTCGCGCCACGAGAGCGCTCGCCTGCACGCCGCTCTTCCAGCGCGCAGTCGCCCGCACGCCAGCGGCCGCCCGCGCGCCGCTCTCATACAGATCGAAATTCGGGGCGCCGTTTGGGCGAAACACGCTGCTGTCGTCGAGTTCGAAGCGCTGGGCGTCCTCATTGGGGATGCGCGGGTCGTATACGTCGGAGACGCCGACGGCGGCCATGGCGATGGGTTCTATCACCGTGTCGACCACCCCGCCTGGCCGCACAAAGGGCATGCGTGCTTCGGCCCCTGCGAGCGCGACGGTCCGTGAGAAGCGGGCGTCCTTGCCGAGCGCGGGGTTGGCGATATCAAAAAAATCGGCCCGCGCCTCGGCGAACGGCTTCAGCATGAGCCCCGGCCCGACAATGCGGTTTGCCTCCCAAGTTGCGCCGCCGCTGGCGCGCCGGCTGTCGGATCCCACGGAGCGCTCGAGCGCCGCGCTGGATGCGGTGAGGCTGACCCGTCCGCCGAGCACCCGCAGATCTGGGCTCCATTGCGCCGTGATGTAGGGCAGCACGTTGGGCAAGGACTGCGGCGCCTCGCCTTCCGTCGTGCTCTGGAATGACAGCGCGGCGACCTGCACCGAATAGGTATCGGATACGCCGTTCAGGTAGAGCTGCGAGGCGAGCCGTTCAGGGCGCGTGCGATAGAGCCCGCGATCCTCGTTGGCGTTGGGAATGTCGTAGCGGCGGATGTAGTTTACGTCCGACGTCCGCTCTGCGCCGAAACCCCACCGCCAATCTTTGGCGATGTCGAATTCGCCCGCCGCAAAAATATGGCTGCGCGCGGTGTCGTCACCGAACTTGTCGCCGTCACTGTTGAACAGCAGATCTTTGCCAAGCGAGAATTCTGCGCCGACCTCGCCAGAGTAAAACCGGCGCCGATATTCGCCGAGCAGGATGGGACGCACGCGTTCTGAAATGCGCGGTGTGACGGTCAGGTCCTGGTAGGGCGAGATGGCCCATATGTAGGGCTGCTCGTAGAAAGCGCCGAACTTCGAATTTCGGCCACCGAAGGGCGGCAGGAAGCCGGAGCGGCGCTGCGAACTCGGGTCGGGGTGCGAGAAGTAGGGCAGATAGAGGACCGGGACGCCGCCGATCTCCAACACCGCGTCATTATAGGTGATCATTTGCGACTGCGCGTCCTGGACGGCGCGTCGCGCACGCAAAGACCAGGTTGGCCCGCTGCCGTCCGGTTTGTCGGCGCACAGCTTGCAGGCCGTGTAGATCACCCGGTTGAGAACGTTGCGCACGCCCTCCTGGCGCACGGCGCTGGCGGCGGCGACCGTGGCGTTGGGCGCGAGGGAGCTTGAGAACTGGGTCGCAACACCATCACCCAGCTTGTCGTCCACTTCGACTTCATCCGCGTAGCGCACCGAGCCGTCGGGGTCGATGATCTGCACGTCGCCCGATGCGCGCACCTTACGCGCCGCCGGATCGTAGATGACCGTATTGGCGCGCAGGATCCTGCCCTGATAGCGGGCCTCGACATCGCCATGCGCTGTGATGATCTGCGAGCCTTCCTCCTGGATCAGCGAATTGGCCTCCAGAAGCACGGTCTCTGCGCCGCTGGCCGCACTTTCGGCAGGCGGGCTTTCCTGCGCCTGGGCGGCGTCGAAGACGAACGAGGCGGCGACAAGCGCCATCGCCAGTTGGACCGTACGCTCGCTGCGCCGAACCCGCCCGGCCTGGGCCGTGTCTTTCGTCGGATCGGTCCAGCTTGGACCCATGTTCTTCCCCTGACGTGACTCGCCCGCGCTGATGCCTCGTGCGTGCTTAATCGAGCCCCAGGGCAGCGTCCAGCCTTGTGCGTCCGCCAGCCTCACCCGTCCTCACGATAGGCGATCAGCGCCAGCGCAAGACACAGCGCTGCGATCGGCGGCGACCAGGCTGCGATCGGGGCGGGCGCGAGGTCTGCAGCGGCGAAAGCTCCCGACAGGGAATCCACGAAAATCAATGTCACGCCGCTCGCGATGGCGGCTCCTGCCGCTGCGGCCAGTCCGCCAAGCCGCGCGAGACGCAGGCAGAAAGCGGCGGCGAACGCCGCCATTGCCGCAAACAGCACGCCGCGCGCGAGGAGGCGCTGTCGACGGTGTTCATAGCGGGCGGCCGAGAAACCGGCGCGGCGGGTGTTCTCGATCACCCGCGGCAGATCGTAGATTGACATCGTCTCAGGCGACTGAATGCGGGTCAGCAGGGTGTCAGGCGCGAGGCCGGTCGGCACGGCGAGCTGGGCTGCTCGATCCGGGACCGCGCCGGCCCGGTTCTCGGTCGCGGTGTACAGCTGCCAGAACCCGTCGCGAAGTTCGGCATGGCGCGCATCGATGCGCCGGTCGAAGACGGTCTCGCCCTCGCTGTCGCGGGTGAAGAAGTAAATCGTGACGTCATCGAGTGCTGAGACGCCGTTCGGGGCGGCGCGCCCTTTGACGATTTCCTGCCCGCGCTCATCGCCCTGGCGGAGCCAGACATAGTCCGCTGGTTGGCCTGGCGCTGGCTGAAGGTCGCCGCCGCCGCCCTTGGCGAGCGCCGCCTTGGTCGCCTCATAGTCCCGGTTGAGCGATACGGAGATCGGATCGAGGATGAATGTCGTCGCGAGGCCAAGCAGCACTGCCGTGGCGATGGTCGGGCTGGCGAACCGCCAAGCTGAGACGCCGCCGGCGCGCAACGCGGAGAGTTCGCTGGAGCGGTTCAGCTGCACGAAACACAGGATCGAGCCGATCAAAACGATGAACGCGAGCGCCTCCTGGATGAGGCCTGGCGCCCGCATCGCCGTCAGGCTCGCGGCGGTGAAAAGGCCCGCGTTGGTGTCCCCGCCAACGGTGCGCATCTGCTCGACGACATCGACCAGGAAGATTGAAAACAGCACCACGATCAGGGTGATGCCGAAACTCTGGCCCGTGCGCCAGAACAGGTAGCGGCCAAGGCGGGTGGTCAGAAACATGATCCTAGCCCGGGCTGCGCAGGAGGGTGGGGGGATCGGGGAGACCGGACGCGCCGCGCTGGCGCGAGCGGCGTTTGCGGCCCAACATCAGCCAGCAAAACGCGACGGAAGCAGCGCCGACGGGGGCGGCGTATTGCACCCAGTTGAGGCTTGGATCGTCAGCTGCGGTCTGCTGCAGCGTCAGGGTCGCGAGACGGACCACAAGCCCCGCCGCGACGCCGATGAGAATGCGCCGTGCGAAGCCGCGCCGGCTGAAGTCGCCGCCCAGCACGGCGATGGCTGCGATCAGAACGAGCGCGAAGTTGACCAAAGGCGAGGCGAGCCGGTGGTGACCCTCCGCCAGCAGCTTATCGCTGTTCCGGCTGTCGTAATAATTGGTCATGTCCGGGTAGAGCAGCTCCGGCAGAAAGCGGTCGGACGGCTTCAGCACGAGGTCGCGCTCTCGGGACAGAAACGGCCCAAGATCAAACACGTAGCGTCTGAAATCGCCAAATTGCATCTGGCCGCTTTGATCAATGCGCTGCACCGTCCCGTCCGACATTACGATTGCGGGCGCGCCGTCGACCGAAGCAAGCAGACCTGTGCGCGCTGTGTAGGTCACCCGCTCGCTCGGATTGCGCACATCGTCGATCAGCAGCGCCCGCAGATCACCACCTTGACGCACTTCGCGCGCGTAGAATGTCAGACCCGGCGCAGGATTTGTGAAAATCCCCTCACGCAGAAGCGCCCCGGTCAGGTTTCCGCGCGCCTCGAACAGCGTTTCGCGCATCTCCCGATAGGCTGCCGGCTGCACGAACAAATTGATCGTAAGGTGGGTCAGCGCTGCATAGGTCGCGAGTCGCAGGAGCGGCGAGACGACAGTCCAAGGCGACATCCCCGAGGTTTGGGCAACCACAAGTTCGCTTTCGGTCTGCAGCCGGTTGAGCGCTGACATCGTGCCGAAAAACACTGCAAGCGGCAGGATGATGGCGATGAGTTGCGGGGTGGCGAGCAGGGTCACCCACAGATACGTCATGGCGCTCGAGCGTTCTTCGATGATGAGGTCGAGCTGGCTTAGCCCCTGGGTGAGCAGCGCGATTGCTGAAAGAATGCCCAGGATCGCCAGCGTCGGACCGAGGATCTGGCGAAACAGGTAGGCCTGGAAAATTCTCATGCCTGCTCCGCCGATCCGCCCTCGCCTGGGACTGCGCCTTCGTCATTCGGGCGATGCGCGACAGCGCGCTGCATCCGTCCTGAATCACCCCGCCCCTGGCGTTGCGCGCAGTACATCCCGACAGGCGACGCTTTCGCCTTCCCGCATGATCGGTTAGCACTCGCGCCTGTCCTGCGGAAGCGGCGGATCACCCCGCTTCCAGGGAAAGCTTGCATAGGGCGCTCTGTGCGCACGCTCCACAGGAGAATCACCATGGACGTATCCTTTGTCAGCAATGTGGACGCCGCGGACGCAGCGGTGGTCGCCGTCGGCGAGGATGGCGCTTTGAGCCCGTCCGGCGTGCGCCTCGACAAAGCCAGTAAAGGCGCCTTGTCGTCCGCCCTCAAAGCGGTGGCGTTCAAGGGGACCATGGGCCGCAGTCTGGAGGTCGCCGGGGCGCCGGGCGCGCCTGCCCGTGTGCTCTTGGTCGGGGTCGGTGCGATGGCGGACTTTGACGCCAACGCCGCTGAGCTCTACGCGGCGCACGCGGTCAAGCGCCTTCTCACCGCCGGCGCCAAGACCGTGGCGATCGCCATTGATGAGGGCAAGGGCGCGGCGGGCGACCTTGCCGCCCATGCCGCGCTTGGCGCCCGGCTGGCTGCTTATCGGTTTGAAACCTATCGGGGCAAGACGCTCGCCGCCAAACCGGATCAGCGCGTCGCCATCACCAAACTGCAGATCGCGACGGCTGAGGCGAGGGCGGCGGGGCGGGCCTGGGACGAACTGAAGCCTGTTGCCGAAGGCGTCACGTGGGCCCGAGACCTGGTCGCCGAACCGCCGAATGTTCTGCATCCGGAGGAGTTTGCGCGGCGCATCGCCGGCCTGACCAAGCTTGGCGTCGAGGTTACGATCCTTGGCGAGAAGGAGATGCAGAAGCTTGGCATGGGCGCGCTTCTAGGCGTTGGTCAGGGCAGCGTGCGGGAGAGCCAGATCGCGGTGATGTCATGGCGTGGGGCGGCACGGTCGAAAGCGCCGCTGGCGCTGGTCGGCAAGGGGCTGTGCTTTGATTCTGGGGGCATTTCGATCAAACCGGCGGACGGAATGCAGGAGATGAAGGGCGACATGGCCGGGGCGGCTGCCGTGGTCGGGGCCATGCATGCGATCGCTGCACGCAAGGCCAAGGCGAATGTGGTGGGCTTGGTTGGACTGGTGGAGAACATGCCGGACGGCGCGGCCCAGCGGCCCGGCGACATTGTCACTTCAATGTCAGGCCAGACCATTGAAATCATCAACACCGATGCTGAGGGTCGGCTCGTCCTGTGCGATGTGCTTCATTACGTCCAGGAGGAATTCAAGCCGGCCGCCATTGTGGATCTGGCGACGTTGACCGGGGCGATCATCATTTCTCTTGGCCACGAGCACGCCGGCCTGTTTTCCAATGACGACGTTCTTGCCGACGCACTGCGCGACGCCGGCGCCAGCGAAGGCGAGAAAGTTTGGCGCCTGCCGATGGGCCCGGCCTACGACAAGATCATCGATTCGAAGTTCGCTGACGTTATGAACTCTGGCGGACGCCCGGCCGGCTCGATCACCGCTGCGCAGTTCCTGCGGCGTTTTATCAAGGATGGCATGTCATGGGCGCACCTCGACATCGCTGGAACGGCCTGGCAACCCGGCAATGACGATCCGCGAAATCCGGGCTGGGCCTCAGGCTGGGGCGTGCGGCTCCTCAATCGCCTGGTCTCTGATCGGTACGAGGACTAGGCGGCCATGGTTGGCGGGGCGGCGTCTTTTGAGGTGTGGTTCTATCATCTGGACGCAAGCACTCTAGAGGCCGCTCTGCCGCCGCTGCTCGAGAAATGTCTTGAGCGCGGCTGGCGCGCGCTGGTGGTCGGGGCGGCTGTTGAGCGCCTCGCGGCGCTGGATGAGCTTTTGTGGGTCTGGCGCGATGACGCCTTCCTGCCGCATGGGCTTGAGGGGCCGGAGGCAGCGCGCCAGCCCGTTCTGCTCACCACGGTGCTGGAAAACCGCAATCAGGCGCAGGCGGTGTTCTTGACGGATGCGTCGGTGATTGCCGGCATGAACGCCGCCGCGTTGCAGGGCGTCGAGCGGGTGGTCGTGCTGTTCGATGGCGCGGATGAGGATGCCCTGCGGCATGCGCGCGCCGCGTGGAAGCAGGTGAAGGCGGACGGGCGGGCGGCGTCTTATTGGCGCCAGGATGCAGCAGGGCGCTTTGTGCGCCAGGGCGCCTGAGCATTCAGGTCCTCAGCATTCAGGTCCTCTGCGTCCTTCAGGCCGCATGCAATGCGCAGCTTGTTGGGGTTGGCGGGCAGCCTGCGGGGCTGCTCATTCAGCCGCAACTGCGCGCGCTGGCAGGGTGTGCCTATCCGCTTCGGTCTCACAGGCCTCAAGGCGTGCGATCAGGGCCTCATATTCAGACCACAGGTCGCGGGGCAACCGATCGCCAAACAGCGCGTAATGGTCGGGGATGAGGCTTGCTTCCTCTCGCCAGACAGCAGGATCGACCGAGAGAAGGACATCGAGAGCCCCGTCTCTCAGCGCCAAGCCTGACAGATCGAGCGCGGTGGGCGTAGGCAGGCGGCCGATCGGCGTGTCCTGCGCCGGCGCAGTGCCTTCGATTCTCTCGACGATCCACTTCAGGACACGCGCGTTCTCGCCA
>JBILMQ010000057.1:0-15029 GCA_044375455.1 Caulobacterales bacterium
TTCACCATGGAAACCGCATCGACGTTACTTTCTGCGATCCGCAAAGCCCTTGGCAGCGCGGCTCGAACGAAAACACCAACCGGCTTCTGCGCCAATACTTTCCGCGCGGGACTGATCTGGCGCAGCACTCCCAGGCTGAACTCAGCAGAATCGCGCGCCGACTCAACGAGCGGCCCGGAAAAACGCTGGACTTCGAAACTCTGGCCGGGCGATTTAATGAGTGTGTTGCATCGACCCGTTGAGAGCGCCGCGGATAACGTCCTGTTGTTCGCCATGCACGAACGTCCGTTTGACGCTGATCATCGTCCGATCGGCGTGCCCATGTTTATCGGCGGGTCTTCGGCGCGGCGCCAGGATCGACCCCGTGAGGGCCCGAGCGCTTCGAGCGGTTAAGTCTGCGCGGCGCGGTCGCGAAGCGAGGAGAGCCTGACCCGCGCGCAGCGCGGGGGGGCTTACATGACCACTGTTTCTAACCCACAAGGCGCGGAGACGATTTTCCCCGTACACGGCTCGGCCGACTGGGCAGCCATAGCGACGACGACGCGCGGCAATTCTTAGCGAAACGGGTTCTCGATGCGCAACGCTGCGAATTTCTGCCCGTGCTGCATGTCTTCGCTCAGGACCGCGCCGCAACCGCTCTCCACTGCAGCCGCGACAATCGAGGCGTCATAGATGTTGAGTTCATGAGCCGACGCAAGGGCTAAAGCGTGCTCGTGCACGGTGAGCGTCAGGGGGACGACTTCCAGATTGGCTTTGAGGGCGTCCAGAATTTCCTGCGTCTCTGCCCAGGTCAGCCTGAGCTTGCGTCGTGCGACGGATGTGACCTCGTTGAGCACCTGGACGCTGATCACACCGCCATTGGCGATGAGGCTCTCGGCCTTGCTTGCCTTGGCGGCGTCACCGGACATCAGGTAGAAGACGATATTGGTGTCGAAGAAGGGGCGTTTAGCACCGCTCATTGGCTTCAAGCCGGTCGAACTTGAAGTCTGCGGGCAAGCGTCCACGCAGCTTGCGCAAACGCGTCAGCAACTCGCGGGGGGCAGGTTTCCTATCCACTTCAAGCGTACGCGCGCCCATGACCTGGATCTCGATCTGGTCGCCGTCCTTCAACTTCAGAGCGTCGACAACGCTTTGAGGCAGACGCACGGCGAGCGAGTTACCCCACTTGGCGACTTGCATGGCGAAAATCCCGACTAAGATATACCGTAGATCTGATGTATATCATACGACCTCCCTCTGCAAGGGGCCCGCTTGCGAGGCCGCCGGCGCGGCTTTGTCCAACAGCCAATCGACGGCGGTCTGAGCCTGCGCGGCCGCCGCCATAAAGGCACGCGTGTCGTCTTTCGAGAGCTTCATCCAATGACCGATACAGGACGCGTGATCGCTGAGGTGATCGGGCGGCGGGGCGAGATGGGCGCCAAGGATCGACGCGCCGATCTCTGCAACCAGTTCCTCGGCGGCGAGCGCATGCGCGCTGAACCGCTTTCCCATATCGCGATCAACGCGACGCGCGGCGCCGGTCGCATGGACGGCTTCATGGTTCAAGGTCGCGGCATAGTGATCGGGTGAATCGAACGCCGCTGTGGGCGGCATGCCGATCACGTCCTTAAACGGAATTTAGCAGGCGATGTCCTGGGTCAGGATGCGTTTGATGTCGGGCTTGGCGAACCAGCCTTCGTGCGCGGAGATCGGCAGACTGTCAGCATCCGCCGGCGCCGCGAAGAACTGTTCCGGGAATCCTTCAATCTGCTCGGCGTTGACCGTCGTGAAGCATTTCAGGCAGCGAAAGCTGTCTTCCACCTCAACACCCGCGCCAGTCTCGCGCGTCTTCTTCGCCCGGCCATAATAGACGACCATTTCGCCGCTCTCGCCCTTGCGCACATGCGCGCCGATCTGGTTGGCTTGGCGGAGCGTGATCCAATAAGGCGAGGCATAGTCCTTCGCCACAGCGGCGCTCCACAACATGATGACGTTCACGCCGCGATAGTTCTCGCCGGTTGCGCGGCGCGGCAAAGCGAGCCCCGTGCGCGCGCCATCCCATGGTTTGCGCCATGGCAGGACGCCGCGCTCCAGTCCGGCGAGTATCTTGGTGGTGATGTCCAAGACGCCGGCGCGCACGATGGCAGGGGACCGATGCCTGACCGAAGCCGGAAATGGGCCCTTCGCTGAGGTTCGTGCGGGGGAGCCCCGTGCGAAGCAGAGTGTCTGCAAACCGGCCCGGCAGGTCATTGAAAGGATTGACGGGGAACGTAAGTCGGACTTTTTGCAGGCTTCCTTGAATTTCAAGGCTGGCGTGGCAAAGGCGATAGCTTCGATCCCTGTCGCGCCCACCATCCCCCCCGCGCCAGAGGAGTTGCCGCCTCGACAGACCTCTTCAGTGGGGGCGGGCGAGAGATGGCGCAATGGCTCGCTGCGGACGGGCATTCAAGACCAGGGTGGCGGCGGGGCTTCTGCCGCCCAACACCGCCTCTATGGAGGAGGCGCCCCGCGCGGTTGGCGTTTCGGCCGACACCGTGGAGCGATGGCGAGCGGGCGTGGTCAGCGCCGGCCCGGCTCGGCGCGGCGGTCACCACCGCACTGACGGACGACGACGCTGGCTCTCTCTGTACCTGATCGTGGACCTCTACAGCCGCACGCTCGTGGGCTGGGAGGTGCGCGCTGAAGATCATGCAGACCACGCAGCAAAGGTCGCGCACCGCACGGCGCTGGCGGAGGGGATCGCAGCGATCGAGCCTCCGCCGGCGATGTCGCGCCCTGCGACGGGCGATTGCTTGAAGCCTGCGACCTCACTGCGGATGAATCGGCCCTGACCGGCGAAGCCTTGCCCGGGCGCAAGATCGCGCTGGAGCATATGCCTGCCGGTCTCGCGTTTCCGGACCGGCGGGCGATGCTGTGTCGCGGCAGCGTGCTGGCGAATCGTTATCTGCACCGTTTCTCATCAGACCGAAAAACTCGCCTATGTAGTCGACGGCGTGCCGGTCGCCGTTCCGTTTGCCGAACATACGCTCGGTCACCGGACTGCTTCGGCCAGGAGCCGGCGTGGTGTGACCGCCGCCCTCGACGCGCACGACCCGCAACACCGTCCCGACGTCTTTGGCGGCGTAGTCGGTCTCGACCTGCCTGGTTCCATCCTTGTTGTCGCGGTCACGGATGGCCCGCGGCGCTCGGGCCTTTGCGCCATAAGCGGTCGCCAGAAGCTGGATCGTTGCCGACTGCGCGAGCACACGCCCCCGCGCACACGATCCGTCTGTGTCGGCGACGCAGCCGCCGTCGACGGGGATGAACTCGTCGTGTGTGCCGTAGGTGTAGATCAGCGGTTTGCGCACGCGCGGCGACGAAGGACACTCGCTCAAGGCCGGCAGGCTCGCTATTGAAGGCGCAAAGCCAGCGAAGCGCTCTCCGGCCTCCAGCAGCAGACGCAACGTCATCATGCCGCCGTTGGAAGCGCCCGCCACATAAATCCGTGCCGGATCGATATTGCCTGCTCTGGCGAGGTCATCGATCATCTGCATGATGAACGCCACGTCGTCCAACGTGCTGTCGGGGCCGACGCCGCTCATGACGCCGCCATCGCCACTGATGCGGCTCACCGCCCGGCAATCGTTCCAGTTGCGGGACCGCGAGCCTGGCGCCTCGGGCGCGCCCTGCGGAAACGCGAGGGCAAACCCGTGCTGCCGGGCGCGGTCGACCCACAGTCCGCCGTACTCGATGGCCAAGGATTGCTCCGCGTTCATAGACCCGCCGTGCAGAACGATCACCAGGGGCGCGGGGGTGTTGTCAGGAGTCCCCGGCACGAAAAGGTATTCGCGCACCCCGCCGTCGGTCACCACGTGGTTGCGGACCATGCCAGCGGCTTCGGCTGCTGCCACGCGCTCCGCCACGGTCGCCTCGATCCGCGTCTCGAATGCCGCGCGCAGCCCACCGGCCGCGCGGCCCTGGCCATCCTGCTGAGCCGTGGCCGATCCGATGGCGGCAGCGATTGCAACACTGACGGCGATGAAGACGCGCACGAAAGCCCCCATTTTTGAGCTCGCCATTTTGAGTCCCCCATCTTTGTCGACAATCCTTGCGCCATTTCGATCGCGAGTCTAGTTCGATACAGATTGAACGGAGACCCCCATGCTGCACCGTCGCACGGTGTGTTTCGCGGCCCTGGCGGGCGCAATCGCCGCGGCGGCTCGAACGGCGCGGGCGGCGCCGCGCGCAGAGGACCCGTTCGCCGAGAAGCGCGTCCTGTCCGACCTCGCGCTGCTCGACCGGCAGGCGCACGTGCGCTCAGGATCGGCCGGAGACTTCGCGCTGGCGACCGAGGCGCAGGCCCGTCTCGCAGCGCTGGGTTTCTCGCTCGAGCGACAATCGATCCGGGTCCCGGTGTTCGAGGCCGATGCGAGCTTCCTGGAGACCCCCGGTGGGGTCGTTGACGTCTTTGCGCAAAGGCGCGTGGTGAGCACGGGGCCGGACGGGTTGCGGGCCCCATTGCGTCTTTGGCGCGACGAAGCGGACACGGAGGGGATTGCCGGCGCGATCGCTCTCGTCGAACTGCCCCACGCCCGCCATTCCCAGCTGATCGCCTCCCCGATCCGCACGCGGCTGGAGGCCGCGCTTGCAGGCAGACCGGCCGCGATCGTGCTGATCACGCACGGGCCGACCGGAGAGACGCTCATCCTCAACGCGCCCTTCGCGGCCCCGTTCGCTGAGACGCCGATCGTCGTGCTGGGCCCGGCCCCGGGACAGCCCGCGCTGGCGGCGGCCCGGCGAGGCGAAACTGGTCGATTGACCGTTCACGGGCGGGCCGGCGAAGCGGACAGTTTCAACATCATTGCAAAACGCCCGGGCCGTGGGCCCTTGCTGGTTGTTTCCACGCCACGCACAGGCTGGACCCCGGCAGTGGCCGAGCGTGGACCTGGCTTTGCGACCTTTCTGGCCCTCGCGCAGTGGGCTGTCAGCGCGCTGCCCGACGCCAGCCTGTTGTTTCTTTGCACGACGGCGCACGAGTACGACAACGAGGGCGGCCTGCGCTTCATCAATTCGGATCTGGCGCCAAAGCCGGCGGACGTGGCGCTCTGGGTCCATTTGGGCGCGGGCTTTGCCGGCCGCGCGCACCACGAGCTGGGCGGCTGGACGTTGGCGCCGCTGCCGAGCGTCGACGAACAGCGCTTCCTCGTCGGGTCAGAAGAACTCGTGGCGACCCTGCGCGCCGCGTTTGCGGGTCAGCCGGGACTGGGGGTCGCTTATCCCGCGCAGGTTGGCGCCGCCGGGGAACTGGGAGAGATCCTCGCGCATGGGTATGCGCCCGCGTTCGGCCTGTTCGGCGCGCACCTGCGACATCATGCCATGAGCGATCGGATCGGCATGACGGACCCCAGGTGGGTTCGCCAAGCTGCGCTGGCGGTCAGGGATGTTATCGCCGCACGGATGGTCTGACCGGCGCCAGATGTTGGCGAAGCCGGGCGCTGGCCGGCCGCACAACTCGCTGCGCACGAACGCGCCGCGCCAGGGGCGGCCATAGATTTCAATCCAGAACGGCTTCAACTCGTGAAGCGCAAATGTTTGCGCCGCGTCGTCCTGGCCGATGACCGTCGCGACGCGCATCGGGCCGGGCGGATCGACGCGGACCGAGCGGAACATTCCCACCTTGCCATCGCAGATCGCATAGCCGCCCGAACCCTGCGGCGTTTCGAGCAGCGTCCGATACGCGCCATCGCCCCAAAGTGATGCCCCAAAGCGATGCGCAGGTGAACGGGACCACAAAGCGGGGATCGGTCTGCGGCTGCTCATGCCACGGGGCCGGTCCTTCGATCTCGACCACGCGAGCCGCACTGCGCAGACGGGCCAGCATCGTCCCGAACGACTCGTTGCGGCCCGGCAACGGCTCCGCGAACCCGGCGCGGGGCGCAAACTCTGCCTCGACTGCGAACGAGCGCGCTCCGGCGGGGGAGAATGCGGCGTCCAGCATGCCGCGCGTGGGTGCGCCAGGCGTCCCTTCGCAGGTGAACGCAACCTGCGCACGCGACGTTTGCGCCTGGGCGGCGTCTGCGGTCTGCATCGCGTCTCCTCCCTGGGGACACGGCTACGCTTGGGCAATCATTGTCGACAATCAAGCCGGCCTGGCGTAGTCTTATCCGAACCGTCGCAGAGCGGCAGGGAGGAGGCGGATTGCCATGGAAAACCGCGGAACGAGCCGACCACGGTTGAGCCGCCGGGCAGGGCTGCTCGCGGCGGCGTCCGCGGGGCTGCCTGGTCCCGATTGTGCGTCGGCGCGCCAGGATTGCCGCGCCGCGCGGCGCATGGACGTTGAACCTGACAGCATCCTTGTGCGGCAGTTCGCGTGGCGCGAGCCGGATCCGCTGACCGCCATCGATACGCTGGCGCCCCGCGACACATTCGAAATCGCGCGGCCAAGCTAGGAGAGGGACTATGCGACTGGACCGGCGTTCCGTGGTGTTTGGCGCAGCTGGGCTGCTTGGCGCCGGCTGCGCCTCGACGGCGGCGCGGGGCGCCTTCGACGACGCGAGCGGCGCCTTTGAGCACGGCGACGCGACCCGCGCTGGCGTCTTCCCGCAGGCGGCGCCCTTCGCCAGCACGGGCGGTGCGGCAGAGGCGTTGCGCGCGCCGGCGCCCATGCCGGGACTGTGGAACGTCGCGTTCGACCGGCGCGGCCGAGGCTTTGCGCTGCATGGGGTGCTGGGCGGCGGGGCGGGCCAGATGACCCCCACGGTCAGCGGGTTTGATCCGGAAACGCTGCAGGAAGCGTGGCGCACGCCCTTGCCGCTCGCGGGCCCAGACCTGTGGAACTATCCTGGCTCCGTCGCGGTACACGCCAACGGCGACGTTTACGTAGCCTACACATGCCGCATGGCGAAGCTCGACCCGGCGACTGGTCGCGTGCTCGCCGTGGCCGACCTGCCGGCCCCAAATGGCCTCGCGGATACCACCTATAACGGGTTCACCATCCTCAGCGACGGGACCATCCACACCAAGTCGCACCATCGGAAGGGCGATTGCCCGGCGCAGGGCTACCGCGCTTTCATCGAGTGCGGCGTCGACGGTTTGCCGGCCTCCGCGCTCGTGCTGCTCGATCCCGAGACCCTGCAGCGGCGCTGGACTGGCGCCGCGCCGGAACTCATCGGCGGGCGGGTGACGCTGGCCCGGCGCGGCGACCGCGAACTCGTCTATCTGGCCGGCGACACTTTCGTTCATCGGATGGTTTATGATGGTCGCAGCCTGCGCGAGGACACCTCCTGGCCGGCGGTGCGCTACCGGGATGGCGCCGAGACGCCAGGCACGGCCGTGGTCGTGTTCGGCGACCAAGTGGTCATCCAGAACAACGCCATTCCTACCCGGGCGCCGTTGCGGGTCACCTTTATCGCCCAGGACGACCCCCAACGGGTCCGCTCGGTGGCGCCATATCCGGAGGCGGCTTGGTCGTTCATGCCCTCCAAAGTGTCGGCCGACGCCAGTCTGGGGCTGGTGTACAGCGCCGACGCGCACAGTGGACTGGCTGCGATTGCTCTTGAGGCGTCGGGCGAACCAGGAGTCCGGTGGCGGGCGCCCTATCGGACGGGCTCTTTCCTGACCTTGCTCGGCGACGCGCCCGCACGCACGATGGTGATAAGCGATATTGGGGCGGCGCCGTTTGATGAGTTCGGCGCGCCAAGGCACATGACCGAAACAGTGCACTGGCTCTCGGCCAGGGACGGGCGGCGCCTGGCGTCGATCCCGGATCTGCCGCGAAACTTCGGGCTGACGCTTACGCCCTGGACGGACGGCTCGATTTTTATGGCCACCCGGACTTCAGGGCTTTACCGCCTGCGGCCGGGGCCTTAGACCTGAGGGTGGGCTGGGAAGGCTGTACAACGCATGCCGCTGACGAACGATGGGCTCCAGCCGCCGCGGTTGCGCACGCCGGACGCGCCGGTGTCTGCCATAGGCATCGCCCGCGCGGTCTCGCGCGCGATCGAGCGCGGCGTCTATGCGCCTGGCGACCGCCTGCGCGAACAGGCCCTGGCCGATCACTTCGCCTGCTCCCGGGCGCCGGTGCGCGAGGCGCTGCGAATACTGGAGAGCCAGGGCGCCGTGGTGATCGAGCCGATGAAGGGCGCCCGGATCTCGGCGGCGGACGACGCCTCGTTCCGTGAGGTCTTCCTGATCCGCCGCGCGTTGGCCGGCATGATGGCCCAGCGTGCAGCGCTGTGCGGGCCTTCGGCGAAGCGCGAGGACTTCCTTGCTGCCGCCCGCGACGTCGCCCTCAGGGCCGATGGCCCGGCCGAACCCTTCGCCGCCGCTGTCCGTGCAGCCATCCGCGCGTTCAGCGAGGCCGCCGACGCGCCGCGCACGGTGCAGATTGTGCGCAGCCTCACTTTCGGCCACGAGGCGTTCGTCGGCGCCATCTTCAAGTCCGCGGCCGAGCGGCGGCGTACCGCCGACTGCTGGGGCAGGCTCGCGCAGGCAGTCGGGAACGGCGATGACCAGGCCGCCCGCGCCCAGATGGAGCAGTTGTTCGATTACGCCTTCGACAGTGTCGAGCAGCTCGTCAATTCCGGCGGCGGGGAACGCGCGCCACGCTTGCAGTCGAAGCGGCGGGCCTGAGACCCGCCGCTTCGCGCTCCTCAGTTCCCGAACCGCACCGACACCTCCGCTCCGATCACTCTGGGGCTGCCGAAGTACTCGTTGCCCAGCACGGTTTGGAGAAGCTCAACGTCGTCGGTGATGTTTTGCACGTACACCGAAGCCCGCCAGTTGGAGGCGTTCACGCCCAGGCGCGCGGAGAGCTTGCTGAAATCGTCCAGACTGCGGCTCTGGCCGACCACGCCCAGCGCGCCGATCGCGTTCTCGTAGCCGCCCGTTTCGGCGGTTCCAGACAGAAGCGCGAAGCCCCGCAGAGCATCGGTGATGGGGCGGTCGTAGCGGAGGTTGAGTACGGCGGCGAGGTCGCGGGCGCGGTTCACCCGCTGCCCGGACACGTCGTACAGGACGCCCTGGCTCACCAGCGTGGAGCCGTTGTTGAACTCCCCGTCCGCGTGCGACAGCGAACCCTGTACGCTCAATCGACCGGCGCCGACGTCGAATGACGTGGACGCTTCCAACTCCAGGCCCCAGACATAGGCCCCAGGCACGTTCACGAGAGCGGTGGTCGTGTCCGTGGCGGAGATGGCCGTGACGAGCTGCAGGTCTTCTGTCTCTGTGTAGTAGGCGGCGGCAGACGCCTGGACCCGCCCGAACATGCGGCCTTTCCAGCCGACTTCGCCGCCAGCCGCAGTCTCCGGTTCGTAGGAGATGAAGCCCGGGTTGATGGTTCCCGTGTTGAACCCGCCGGGGCGGAACGCCGATGCAATGCGGGCGTAGAGAATGGCGTCGTCGCTCAGACGGTAACGCGCCGAAAGCGTCGGCGAGAACTTGTCGGACTCAAGCTGGTCGACCGCCGGTCCAAGCGAGGTATTCGTGGGCGTGGGCGCCCGATCGACGCGCTCGTATCGGAAATCCTTTTCGTCCGACTGCTGGCGCGCTTCGACCGTCAAGGTCCATCGGTCCGTCGCGGCCCATTCCAGGAGACCGAACACCGACGAGGACGCCAGGTCTTCCTCGAAAAACTCCGAGCGGGTCGCAAGCTCGCGGATCGCCGCGACATTGGTCACGCCCTCATTGATCGTGCGAACGTCGCTGTCGCTGCGTTGGTAGTCCACGCCGATCAGCCAGCGGAACGGCCCGCCAGAATTGGAAGGCGACGCAAGTCGAACTTCCACGCCGGACCGCTCGAAAACCTCGCGCTGAGATACCAAGAGGTCCGTCACGACGCCGCCCGAATTGACGTCTTCAAATCCCAGGAAGTGATCCAGGTCGTCGTTGGAACGGAAACCGACACGGTGCCGATATGCGCCGACCACCGTCAGTTCGGCGAAGCCGAGGTCGCCCTCCACCTCGAGAAACCCGGTGTCCTCCTCGATGACGACACCGCCCACCCGTGATGCGTTGCGCTGGAAAACAGAGGGGTCGAGCCGCTCGGCCCGGTTCGGGACATCCACGCGCTTGCCGAGCGCGGAAAATCCTGGCGCGGTCGATTGCGAACTTTCGCCGGTGAGCGTGACGCTCCATGCGTCGTTCAGCTGATACAGCACCGAAGCCCGCGCTCCGAGAAAGTCCTGCTCGTCTACCGCGCGACCCGTGCTTAGGTCCGTGTAGAAGCCGTCCGTCTGGTCGTATCCGGTAGCCGCGAGGCGCACGGCCAGCGTGTCTTGCAGGACCGGCACGTTCAGCGTGCCGCGCAGGGTGGTGCGCTCGCGGTCGTCGTAGCCTGCGCTGCCCGTAAGCTCGAACCCGTCAAGGTTAGGCCTCTTTGAGACCACGTTGATCGCGCCGCCCACGGCGTTGCGACCGTACAGCGCCCCTTGCGGTCCGCGCAAAACCTCGATCCGCGTCGTGTCGAACAGGTCGAGCGCATTGAAGCCGCGCCCGCCGAAGCCGCCGCCGGCCACATAGATTCCGTTCCGGTACACGCCGGTGGCCGATTCCGAGAACCCTTGCCGGCCGCCGCCTTGTCCCCGGATTGAGATGTCGGCGAGATACTCAGGGCCGCCATTGACGAGGATCGTCGACGGCGACTGGCGAAGGTAATCCTCCAGTTTGTCCAGGACGAGCGTCTCGAGTTGCTCGGCGCCAAGCACGTTGGCGGCGAGGGGAACATCCGAAAGCTGTTCGGTCGTTTTGCGCGCGGTGACGACCACTTCCACTTCGTCTTCGACGGTCTGGGCGAAGGCGGGCCCGGCGAAGGCCGCGGCGATGAGAATGGACACTTCCCCGAACAGTCGGCGTTTCATGCTTTCCTCCCCGTGCCGGCGCGCGCGGTGCCGCACCGGCAGATTGTCGACAATATGGCCCTTCTCGCGCCATCGTTCAAACGGTGCTCGCGATCGGGCGATCTGCTCGGGTCTGGTGTGGGCTCAAAGTCACCGCGCCGCTGCGCTTGCACTGCGTCTTTTTGTCGACAATCATGGGCGTCACATTCACGGGGGATGCGCCGATGGGTGAGACGAGACTGTCAAGGCGTGAAGCGATCCTCGCCGGACTTTCAGCGGCGGCCTGGGCAGGCGGCGCCCGCGCCGAAAGCTCTGCACCGCTGACCGATGCCTTCTACTTCGCCTTCCCGCGATTCGAATTCGCCCGCTCGGCCTGGGCCGCAGCGGCGCAAACGCCGAACCGCCCGCAGGCGCGCTGGAATCAGGTCAATCACCGCCGCGGCTTCAGCGATCACACCGCGCGGGTCGTCACCACGCCCAATAATGACACGATCTACTCCAGCGCCTGGTTCGACCTGACGAACGGCATTGTCGTACTCGAGGCCCCGACTGTTTTGGACCGGTACCTTTCGATGGCGTTCCTGGATGCGCAGACTGACAATTTCGCCGCAATCGGGACGCGCGCCACTGGCGGCGCCGGCGGGCTGTTCGCCCTCGTCGGGCCAGACTGGCGCGGGGCCGTCCCGCGGGGAACGCTGGCGATCCGATCACCGTCCAACGACGTGTGGATGATTGCGCGCATTCTCGCGGACGGCCGCCCGGACGATGTCGCCGCCGCCAACGCCATCCAGGACCAGATTCGCGTGGTTGATGCGCCAGCGCCGTCGCCGCCGCAGATCGCCCCATCGCAGGCCTCCGACTGGGAGAACCTGCTCAGCGTGGTCAACGAGCGCTTGGCGCGGCAGGCCACTGCGCAGAGTTTTGCGGGTTCGCGCGCCGCATTGCGGAGATGGGGCGTGCATCCCGGCAGTACCGGTGTCTGGTCATCGCTTCAAGATGAGGTCCGCGCCGCGTGGAGGGCGCAAGGCCCGGCGGTGCTGGCGACGCTTGTCGAAGGGTTCGCTGCGGGCGGAGAGACGGTCCACAACTGGCGCTATCCGCCGGCGACCATCGGTTCGGCGTCGGCGTCCGACTTCATCCGATCGGCGGTGGCGCTGTCGGGCCTTGGTGCGCTCAATCGCGAAGAGGCGACCTATGCGCGTTGCGACATCGGCCCGGACGGCGCTGCACTCGACGGCGGGCGCCGATACGCGCTCAAGCTGCCCGATCGCGTCCCTGTGCGGGCCTTTTGGTCGCTTTCGATGTACGCGCATGAGCCGGATGGACGCCTCTTTTTCGCTGAGAACCCGCTGGGACGCTTCGCGATCGGTGACCGCACGCCCGGACTGCACCGCGATCCAGACGGCGGGCTCACCATCCACATGTCCCACGAAGAGCCGGCCGACGGCGTCGCCAACTGGCTCCCCGCCCCGGCCGGACGGTTCAGCGTCGTATTCCGCACCTATTTGCCGGAGACGGAGATCCTGTCGGGCACATGGCGTATTCCCGAGATCATGGCTGTCGGGTGACGATGATGGTCTCGGCCCCGCTCGGCGGCGGCCATCGTAACGGCTCAATGGTGGAAGCCATGCCGTGTGCCGCAGGAAAGGCTGCAAGCCAGAAAGGCATGCGCCGCGGAGCGGCGCCCCCGTCGCTTCCCGTGGTGCGGAGGCTGTTGTAAATCACACCATGGAGTGGCTTTCTGTCATCACCTCTGCATCGGACAGACGGTCCGGCAAGCCGTGCATCCGCGGCTTGCGGATCACGGCCTGTGACGTGCTGGAATATCTTGCCGCGGGGATGACGCCCGATGAAATCGGCGTCGATTTTCCCGAGCTGACGCTTGAGGATATTCGCGCCGTGCCCGCCTTCGCCACCTCGATGCACGCCGCCCGCCGGCTGCCGCCATCGATCATCACGAAGCGGCGCACAGATTCGTAAACGTCCATGTCCTTCATCCCGGCGCCGCCTCCCGTGACCGGCAAGGCGACGACCATAGATGTGGCTGGTTTTTGGACCGCCACGCACCGTTAACAAACGGCGCCTCAGTGGCCCGTTATTCGGGCGCCGCGTACACCGGAGCGGCGTTTGAGTCACAGTGGCCAAGTTGGCGCTCGATCGCGTCAGTGAGCCATTTACCGCTTTCGTTGAGGACCGAGCACGCCATCGCGCGAAAGCCATGGGCGGTCATTTCGCTTTTGTCGCAGCCGAGCCGCCGCAGCGCGCCGTTCAGCGTATTGTCCGACATGGCTCGCTCCGCAGAGCGCAGCGACGGAAACACGAAACGCCCATCTCCGGTCAAGCGTTGCATCGCCTCAAACAGCGCCAAGGTCTGCGGCGTCAGCGGCACGCGCAACGGACGTCGCATCTTGGTCTCGATCCCGGGCCTCGGCGAGGTGACCGCATTTGCGCTGTTGATCGACATGCCCGAACTTGGCGCCCTTGAAAACAAGTGCGCCGCCAGCCTCGCAGGGCTTGCGCCCATGGCGCGCGACTCCGGCCAGTGGAGGGGCAAGCGCTTCATTCGCGGCGGCCGCGCCGAGCTGCGCCACGCCCTCTACATGCCTGCCCTCGTCGCCATGCGCTTCAACGCCGACCTCAAGGCCGTCTATGACCGACTGACCGAAGCAGGAAAGCCCGCCGAAGTCGCCATCGTCGCGGTCATGCGCAAGATGCTGATCCTCGCCAACGCGCTCCTCAAAAAAGGCGCCCGCCGGGAACCAAAACCGGCTTGATCAAGACGGATACTCTCGCGCTGAGGTCAAGAACTGACTGAGCGCACCTCAGCCGATTGACAGTTGACCCATGGAGTGGTACATTGACCACAAGGTGAGCGATTGATTGTCAGCTTCCGGGATGGTTGGTTACACGACTTCTTCGTCGACGGCGTGTCGTCTCGAAGAATTCCATCTGATATTGATCGGCGCTTGTTCAGGAAGCTCCAAATCATCGATGACGCCGTGACGGATCAGGATCTTCGGGCGCCACCGAGCAACCACTTTGAAAAGTTGCGCGGTAATCTCGAGGGCTGGCATTCGATCCGCATCAACCGTCAGTGGCGGCTGATTTTTCAGTGGGATGGCCGGCGGGGCGAAGCATCGAACGTCTATCTGGACGATCATAGTTACAGATAGGTTCAGACGGGAAGGACGGGCAATATGCTGATGACCAAACGCAAGCCGGCTTCGATCGGCGAGATCTTGACCGAAGAGTTCATGGAGCCGCTCGGTCTGACCCAGAGCGCGCTTGCGGAGGCGATGGGTGTGCAACGCAAGCATGTCAACGAGCTGTGCAATAACAGGCGCAATGTTACTGCGGCGACGGCATTGATACTCGCGCGGGTTTTTTCCAACAGCCCAGATTTCTGGTTGAACGTGCAACGTCGCACCGAACTCTGGGAGGTTATGCATGATCCAAAAGAGCAGACGCGCATCAAGCGTGCGAAACCGTTGAAGGCTGCATGACTGACGAGGGTCAATGTCCGGCCGAGGTGCGGCTCAATCTGATTGTCTCGCCCGGCGCCCACTGCAAACCCTTCGCATAAGTCTGCCGGCGTCTCTTGTCGGCGAAGTCCGGCCTGGCTCCGGTGAGGCAGCCGAATGACTGGACCGAATGACTGGACTGCACTGGCTCTGCCGGGCGCCAACTCCTACGAACGGAGCCGACTTGTTGAGCGTTCTTTGCCGCCGGTCCGCACAGGCTTGCCGCGATCTCCGTTGACGAACGTATCGAGGCCGCCGTGGAGCGTCTTAAAGATTTCCCGGAAAGCGGTAGGCCGGGTCGCTTTGAAGGGACGCGTGAACTTGTGATGACAAATGCGCCCTACATTCTGCCCTACCGGATTCTGGACGACCGGGTCTGCATCCTGCGCGTACTAAACAGTGCCCGACTCTGGCCGGACAAGCTGTCCAACAACGAGTAGGCGACCGCTAGATGGAAGGCAGGCTTTCTCACGCGCGGCAACATCCCAAGAAGAGACCAAAGCCATTGACCGCCCGCAAACAGACATCCCGGTCTCACAATAGGCGCCGAAGCTCAGCTTCCAATCCGCCCGTCGATCCATGGAAGCTTTTTGATCATAGCGTCCAAGAATGGACCCGGTCGAAGCTTCTTCAGATCAAGAGGATACCCTGCTCGGAGCGAGATCAAGTGCAGGAATGCAAGTTGCGCGCGCCCATTGCCTTCTCGGAAAGCATG
>JBILMQ010000003.1:0-46274 GCA_044375455.1 Caulobacterales bacterium
TCAGCCACATCGCATCGAGATATTGGGCGAAGCGCGACCAGTCGGGGTTGAGAAACTCGCGCGCAAAGGTCTGCATGTTCTGCGAGTTCGTGAACAGCAGCGGAAACTTGAAGATCTCTGCTGGCGCGAAGCTGACCAGCAGGAGGCATGCGACGCCGCCCCAGACGACAAGGTCGAACAGGCGATCGGTCGCCGATTTTTCCGGCGGGGCAGGAATGGCGGCGGCGTTCACGCTCATCACTTGTCCTCCATGAGCCTGACGCCGGGCGGCAGCGGCGGATTGGCCAGGAGTTGAACGGGCGTTGCGTCCGCCGCCAGGCGCTCCGCACGGATCGCCTCAAGGGCGGCCCTGGCCGCCTCGAGCTGGGCTGCATCGCCGCTCCTCTGGGCGAGCATCAGCTTCTCGGTGGCCTCCATTTCGCGCACGGGCAGCAGGTGCGTGTTGTCCGCGGGCTGAAACAGACCGAACGACAGATTGGCGAGAATCTGCCGCTCGCGGGTCTGCTGCGCGAGATCGCCCTGGCGCCCATAGGTCAGGAAGAACTGGCGCATTTTGGCGCGCACCGTTGGGTCCAGATCCGAGCGCACGACGATCGGGTCCTCAGGCAGGGTCGGCGAGCGCCACAGGATCCTGATCCTGCTGATCAGGGCAGGATCATCCTGGTTCAGCACTTCGAGACTGGTCGTGTTGTTGGTGGCCGCCGGCAACAATCCATTGGCGACGGCGCGCACATTGGCTTCATGATTGGCCGAGCGGACGGTCTTGAAACAGGTGTTGGGATCGATGTCGCGCGGCGCGAACAGATAGGCCATGGGGGCCAGCGTTCCGGACGTCGAGTTTGCGTCGCCCATGCCGAAGTCGAGGGTCCGGTCGCAGGTCAGCAGCTGGTCCAGGGTCAGCTTGGACTGTGCGGGCACGATGATCACGGAATTGTAGCCGTCCACGCCGGACGCATCCGAGGAGCGCAGGAAGACGTCTGCATTCGCCTGGCGCACCGCCTCCAGGCCGGACTTGTTCGAGAACCAGCCGACCTGCGTCTGGTTGAAGCGCATTGCGTTGACGAGCGCATTATAGTTCGAGCCGAAGAACGGCTTGATCGACAGACCGGTCTGGCGGCGCATGTCGGCCAGGAACGGCTCCCACCGGTCGGCCTGATTTTGCGAGTTCTCGGTCGCCAGGATGGAGAAATTGAGGTCCGCCTGCTGCGTTTCGCGTCCCAGCGCGAGATAGACCGCGCCCGCCGCCAGCGCCGCCGCCGCCGCCGCCTGCAGCCAGCCAAGCCAGCGGTTGTGTGGCCGCACGGCCGCTTTCACCGGCTCGGCCTCGGCAACCGCCGCCTCGCCGGTCTCGGGGTCGTACTCTGCGCCGTAGACGTCGCTCAGCACCGCCGGCGTAAGCCCCTCGACCGATCCGTCATACACGATCTTGCCGGCGCGCAGCGCGATGATGCGGTCGCAATATTTTCGTGCATGCTCGATCTGGTGCAGCGTAACGACGACGCCGACCCCATCCTGCCGGTTGAGGTCGCGCACCAGCTGCATCACCGTGCGCGCGGAGACCGGATCCAGCGATGCCACCGGTTCATCGAGAAACAGCGTGCGGGCGCCCTGGACGAGGCCGCGGGCAATCGCGCCGCGCTGCTGCTGGCCGCCGGACAGCGTGTTGGCGCGCTGCGCGGCGTAGTCTGCAATGCCGACGCGGGCGAGCGCCGCCATGGCGCGGGCTTTGTCCTGCTGCGGCCAGATGCCCAGAAGTCCGCGCCAAAACCCCAGACGTCCCAGCGTGCCGAGCATAACATTGGTGAACAGCGACAGACGTCCCACCAGATTGAATTGCTGCGCCACAAAGCCAAGCGAGCGGCGCGCTTCGAGCGCGGTTGGGGCGAGCACGCCGTCTTCCTGGACCTTGACGCCGTTGACGTGGATGGGCCCCGAACCCGGATCGGTCGCCACCAGGCCAGCGCAGGCGCGCAGCAAGGTTGACTTACCCGACCCCGAGGGCCCGATCAGCGCCGCCATCTCGCCCGGCGCAATCCTGAGCGACACCCCGTCGAGCGCTTTGCGGGTCGCGAATGTCTTGGACGTCGCGGCGACTTCCACCGCCAGGGCGGCCCTCGATCCGTCGCTCTGCGTCGCCATCACTGGCTCCCCCGTGATCACTGCTGAAGCAGCGTCGGGCGCATGAGATGCCTTACCCCAGCCACGCCGTCCAGAGGGCGGGACATCATGGCATCCGGCGATGCTCCGCCATGCCCGGGAGACTGCGGCAAAACCTGACGCCGCCTCCAGAGGCCGCCCTCTTACGCTGCGTCCTCGCGCCTGGCCTCGGCGGGGCCGGGGGCAATGTCGAGGAGATCGCCGGGCCTGCAGTCGAGCGCGATGCACAGCCTGGCGAGCGTGTCGAAGCGCACGCCTTTGACCTTGCCGGATCGCAAGAGCGACAGATTGGCCTCGGTGATGCCGATGGCGGCGGCGAGGTCCTTGGCGCGCATCTTGCGCCGCGCCAGCATGACATCCAGCGTGACCACGATGCAGCGCTCCAGGCTGTCGGCGTTCATTGCGGGCGTCATGGCTCAGACGATCCCATCGGCTTCGGCCGTCAACCGGATGCCTTCGGCAAACGCGCGGCTCAGGCCGAGCAGAGCAGCGCCCACCGCACTGGCGACAAAGGCCAGATCATTCGTGGCCACATGGAGCTGGCCGCGCCCGCCGCTGGCCCATCCAAGTCCGCTCGGCACGATCACGACGCTCGCCACGGCGGCCAGGATCAGGCCCCAGCCGGCCCCGCGCAGCGATCGGATCGTGCGTGGCGAGAAAACATCGCCCTGACCCATGCGTCGGAAGAGATCGGCGAAGTCCCACAAGACCCCGATCACGATGAGGCTCGGCAGGGCGGTGAAGAGCCGCCGGCCGCCTGCCTGAAGCGCGACGAGCCAGGACGCGCTGTCGCGCGCCGCCGCGGCAGCCGCAGCGCCGATGTCGACCGCAATCGTCCCGGAGAGAAGTGCGATCACAACCCAGGCGGCGATCGCAAGCCCCCCTGTGTCGGTCAAGGAGTTGTCTTTCACCGCGGCGTCTTTCCGGCAGGTCGTGTCCAAGTCTGTCTCCTTCGGAGCGGTTTGGCCGTCGGACGCCACGTTGGCCGCAGCAGACATGTCCCGGTCCGCGATGCTGGCGCCCGACCTCAACAGCGGTTCTGAAAATGGGTCGCGGCGCGTTCGCCGGACAGCTCACTCTTGGCTCAGATTATTATGAAGAAATAATTATTTTCTGTCTAACAATATTTTCATGACGATGCGCAGCTCGCCCATTTCCCGGCGCGCTGCGCCGGGCTAGAGGCGAGGCGGGAGGTCCGGCATGTGGAGCTGGTCGACAGGCTTGCGTGCGCCGGGCGCGCTGAAACTTGGCGTGGCCATTGCGCTGGACGTCGCCGACTTCACCATCGGGCGGGCGCCGGTGCTGGGCATGGGGTTTGATGCCGCCTCGGCCGGCGCGGCGGTGCTATTATGGGGTTGGAAGGGCGCGTTCGCCCTGTGGGAACTCGCCGATCCGACCGAACAGGCTGACGGTTTCGTGCCCACCCACACCCTGATCGCGATCGCCGCACTGCGGGCAGGCAAAGGCGCGGCCAGGACCGCAGCCATGGTCCCCGCAGCACAGCCGTCCGCAGCGCGGGGCGCGACCAAACCGGATGCGGCGGCCAAGGGGGCGGGGCTCGATCGGCCCGATTAGCGTTGCCGGCGCACCCTCTGGGACTGGTTGCGTCCGTCAAGGCTCGCCAGAAAGGAGCCGAGAGCGGCAGGTTTGATGGTCACAGACATTCCAGGCTTGGCGCCGCGCAGCGCGCCGGGTTCGGTCGCGGCCCAGACCTGTCCGTTGGTGAAATAGTAGGCCGTGCGGTCGCCGGCTTTGCCGACGCGCTCGATGACCATGGTCTGGCCGCGCGACTCAGCCGCTTCCTGGCCACCGTCGTCCCCGCCGCCAATCGCCCCGCGTACGAAACTTGGCAGCGACGGGATCGAAAATCCGAACGCCTCACGCTTGATGCGGGTGACGGACTCGCGGTCGATGGCGACCACATCGCCCTTGATTTCAGCCTCTTTAAGCCGTCCGACCGCAGCGTCGTAGCAGGCGAGACGGGCCGTGTCAGAGGCGATGGCGGCGCAGTCGTAAACCTTGGCCAGCGGGCTTGCCGCGGCCGGAGCCGGCGTCTGCGCCTGCGCGATCGTCAGGCTTGTTGCGACGCCAAAGGCCGCCAGCAGTCGCGCGAGACTGGTCATCGCCCGGTCGGTGGGTCCCCATTGGGGCGTGCTCTGAGCGGTCATTCTCGGATGTGTCATTCTCGGATTGACCATGCTCTGGCGACCCGACGCCAAACCAGTCTGCACCATGTCACGTCTCCCATACCAGCGCTTCAGCTGGCGCTTGATCGCTGTCTTGCTCATGGAGCCTCCAGCGCCAGCTCCGCCATCACAATCCCGCCAGCTTCAGCCGCAAACCTGCACTGCGACCTGCGCGCCGCCTTGCCAAGCCGGACGCCAAACGTTACGCGCCGGCAGGCTCAACGAAAAGTCGGGCGCGCAGGCGCGGAGGCGCGCAGGCGCGCGGTGCAGGGCGGGGCGAAGGAGACGGGGATGATGGTGTCCAGAACACGGCGCGGATTTGCGCACCTGACCATGGCCGGCGCGGCGGCCGCGGCCTTGGCGCTTGCCGGATGCGGTGGGCCTAAGCCGGCGGCCGAGGCCCCAGGCGCAAAGGTACTCCACTTCGGAAACTCGTCCGAGCCGCTCACCCTCGACCCGCACGGCGCGAGCGGCACCTGGGAAAACAACATCATAGGCGGCATGTTCATGGGTCTCACGACCGAGGACATCAACGCCAAGCCAATTCCTGGCATGGCAGAAAGCTGGACCACGAGCGCTGATGGTCTGGTCTGGACGTTCAAACTGCGCGATGCGGTCTGGTCTGACGGCGTGGCTGTGACCGCTCAGGACTTCGAATATGCGTTCCGCCGCATCCTCGATCCAAAGACGGCGGCAAAGTACGCAGCAATTCTCTACGACATCAAAAACGCCCAGCAAGTGAATGCCGGCGAACTGCCGCTCGACAAGCTCGGGGTGCGCGCCATCGACCCGAAGACCTTCGAGATCACCCTGGCGAATCCGGCCCCCTATTTGCCCACGATGCTGATGCATTACACCAGCTACCCGGTGCCCAAGCATGTAGTGAAGAAGTTTGGCGACGACTGGATCAAGCCGGAGAACATCCAGGTCAACGGATCCTACAAGCTCGTGGAGTGGCAGACGAACAATTTCGTCAAAGTGCGTCGCAATGAGCGCTTTTTTGACGCAGCAAACGTCTGTATTGATGAGATTTTTTACTATCCTACCACGGACGTGAACACGGCCGAACGGCGCGTGCGCAAAGGCGAGCTCGACATCAATATCGACATGCCGGGCCAGAAGGTTGAGTTTCTGAAGAAGGAGCTGCCAGGCTATGTGCGCATCGCGCCGTACATGGGAACCTGGTACGCAATCGCCAACACGACCGATCCCCGTTTCAAGGACGAGCGGGTGCGCACGGCGCTGAACATGGCGATCGACCGGGACTTCATCACCAAGGAAGTGCTGAGGGCCGGTCAGGCGCCAACCTTCTCATTCGTTCCCCCCAACATGGCCAACTATCCGGGCGGAGCGACGCCGGGCTGGGCGTCGGCGCCCGTCACCAGCCGCCGGGTTGAGGCGCGCCGGCTTCTCGAAGCGGCCGGCTTCGGTCCGGACAATCCTTTGACGTTCACGTTCGCCCACCGCAACACCGGAGACAATCCGCGGATCGCGCCTGCGATCCAGAACGACTGGCAATCGATCGCGCCCTGGGTGAAGGTGTCGCTTGCGCCGACCGACACCCAAATCCACTACGACAACCTCGCCCAGAACAACTTTCAGGTCGCCGATGCGGCCTGGATCGCGGACTACGACGACCCGATCAATTTCCTGATGCTGCTGGACAGCAAGTCCGGGCAATTGAACTACGGCCGCTACGTCAATCTCACCTATGACGGCCTGCTGGCCCAGGCCAAGCAGGAAGTCGATCTCGCCAGGCGCGCCGACCTGCTGCTGCAGGCTGAAAAGAAGCTGCTTGCCGATTCGGCCGTGTTTCCGGTGTACTCATATGTGTCCAAGAACCTGGTCAATCCGCGTGTCACCGGCTGGAACGACAACATCGTCGACATCCATCGTCCGCGATACATGTGCGTGAAGTAAGCTTCCTCGCCGGACGGGAGCCCCGTCCGGCGACCTGGACGGCGGCGCAGCGTTTCGGGCGGTTTTGCCGCCTGATAACGACCGCCGTCCCGCTCGATGTCCCTGGCGGCCGGGCTTCCCCGGGATCAGGGTTTCCGTTGACCAGGCTTTCCGTTGACCAGGCTTTCCGTTGACCAGGCTTTCCGGGGACCAGGCCGGAGCAGCCGGCGCACTCTGGCGCATCTTGGCGATTGCTTCCCCTCCCTTGTGCACCGTTCGAGAGGAACCGTCGGGGGTGAACCTGTCAGCCCGAAACAATGAGGGTGAACCGATCAGGGCGAAACACTCCGCGACGAAACAGGCGTGTCCCCCGGCTCTGGCAGGAGGGGCGCCAGGGGGGGGCGTATGCGTGATTGGGCTGCTCGCCCTCCCGCATCTGCCGGCGCCCAGAACTGAGGCGCTTCTGCAACAGATGCGGCGAAACTGCGGCCGAAGCGGGGGCTGTCGTTGACGTTTCCGTAACAAAGCCCTTAACCGTGCTCGCTCAACCAAGCGAGCAAGATCTGCTTGGGGGACCGCAATCCGCAGGCTCGGGGGTCATCCCGATCCGGACTGGCGAATTTGGATCTTTCGGAGGTTCGACGTGACAAAACTGATGCGCGAGCGCCTGCTGGCCTCGTCGATGATCGCTGGTCTTGCGGCCGGCATTGTGACCATTGCCCCGGCCCATGCGCAAGAAGCGCAATCGACGTCTTCCGACGACGATCAGGTCGTGGTCGTGACTGGCACGCTGATCCAGCAGCCCGGCCTTGAATCCGCGAGCCCGATCACCTCGGTTGGGATTGAAGAGATCGGCTTCCAGCAGGCGTCGGAAGTCGAGAAGCTGATGCGCAACCTGCCGATCACAGTGCCCGGCGACGGCGCCAACGTGAACAATGGCACGGCGGGGGCCTCGACGATCAACCTGCGCGGCCTCGGCGCCCAACGCAACCTGATCCTGATCGATGGCAAGCGCGCCACGCCGTACAATGTCGCTGGTCAGGTCGACGTCTCGCAGATTCCGGTGGGTGCGCTTGAGCGCATGGATATTCTCACCGGCGGCGCTTCGGCGGTCTACGGGTCGGACGCCATTTCGGGCGCGATCAACTTCGTGCTGCGGCGTGACTTTGAGGGCGTCGAACTCGACAATGAGTATTCGGTGACCGGCGCCAATGACGGCGAAATCTTCAACCATTCCCTGCTCCTGGGCGCCAACCTCGCCGATGGGCGGGGCAATGTGGCCTTGGCGGTCAACTACACCAAGCGCGAAGGCGTACAGTTTGGCGACCGCGACTATGGCCGCGTGGGTGTGTCCTCTGGCTCGGGCGCCGGGCTTGGCATCACCGGGGCTGCGGAGCCGACGAACTGTTCTGGCGAAAACACAGTGCCAACCACCTTTGGCGGATCGGGCACCACGGTTCCGGCGCGTCTGAACGGCATTCCCGGCGCGACCGGCGTGGGAACGGGCACGGCGGGCCTGCAATTCCGCGATGACGGGTCGCTTGGGTCATTCTGCAACCAGTTCAACTTCAACCCCTATAACTACTACCAGACCCCGCAAGAGCGTTACAGCGGCATGGCGTGGGGCCATTATGCAATCAATGACAGCATGGAGGCCTATGCGCGCTTCTCGTTTTCTGCGATCGACGTCCGCCAGCAGATCGCGCCGTCGGGCGTGTTCAACTCGCGTATCCTCCTGCCCCTGTCGAACCCGTTCCTCACGGCGGCGGCGCGCAACGAGCTGATTGCGCGCTTTACTGCCGGCCGCGCCCCCGGCGCGGCATCGCCGACGGTCCTTACCGCCCGCACCGCAAATCCTGGCGCAGGCGCGTGGTACGATAACAACGGCAATGGTATTGTGGATGCTGCCGACACGGTCTCCGTGCTCATCGGCCGGCGCACGATCGAGTTCGGCGAGCGGTCCTCGTCCTATGACAACAACTACTTCCAGGTCATTCTCGGCCTGCGCGGATCGTTCAACGAGAATTGGAACTGGGACGTCTCGCTGTCGGAAGGCCAGTCTGACCGCACCAGTGTGGCGGCCGGCTACACCAATATTGAGAACGTCCGCGGCGCGGTGAACACGGTCTCGGCCACCTCCTGCACTCCGCCCACCGGCGGTCCGGTCGGCGGGGCTGCTGGCGGCGTTCAGACGGCGACCTGCGTGCCGCTCAATCTGTTCGGACCTGCAGGTTCGATCACTCCGGCCATGGCTGGCTACAGCGCGGCTGTGGGTCTTGAGCAGCAGAACTACACCCAGACCATCGGCCTTGCGACGGTGTCTGGCACGGTCGAGCAGCTCAAGAGCCCGTTCGCAGATACTGGCCTGTCCGTGGCCCTTGGCGCCGAGTATCGCGAGGAGAACGGGGCCACGGAACCGGACGAGTGTCTGAAGCTCGCCCCGGCAAGCTGCCTCGGCGGCGCGGGCGGCAATACCCTGCCGGTCGTCGGCGGGTTCTCGGCCAAGGAATATTTCGGCGAGCTCATCATGCCGCTCGTCGCTGACGCTCCTCTGGCCCAGTCGCTCGATCTGGAACTCGGCTATCGCTACGCGGACTATGATCCGACCGGAGTTAACCGGACCTGGAAGGCCGGCTTGAGCTGGCAGGTCAACGACTCGATCCGCTTCCGGGCGATGCAGCAAAAGGCAGTTCGCGCGCCGAATGTCGGCGAGCTGGCCTCGCCGCTGACCTCGAGCCTCGATAACGCCGTGCGCGATCCCTGTTCGGTTGGTCAGCCGACAGCGCTGCGCACGACCGCGCTCCGGGCCCTGTGCCAGGCGACCGGCCAGGCGGCCGGTCAGGTCTGGAACGTGCCGGATATCGTCGCGGGCCAGATCAACAGCTTCTCAGGCACGGATCTGACCAGGCTTCCGAAGCCGGAAGATGCGGACACCACGACGGTCGGCTTCGTTCTCACGCCGACCTTCATCCCGGTTCTCAAGAACCCGGTCATGACCCTCGATTATTACAAGATCAATGTTGAGGGCTACATCGGGACGCTGACGGCGCAGGAAATCCTTTCTCTGTGCTATGAGCAAAGCAACCAGCAGTTCTGTTCCCAGGTGCGCCGCCTCAACGGCAACCTTCTGGAGTCGGGCTCGGGCGTTGAAGCTTTTACCCAGAACCTTGAATATGCGCTCGCAGAGGGCGTTGAACTCGGGTTCAACTTCGGGCTCGACCTGCCCGAGGGCTGGGGTTCGCTCAACGTGGCCTACAACGGCAATGTGTACCTCGCCAACGAGTCGCAATCCTCCTTGGCGGCCTCGGTGATCGACTGCCTCGGCTTCTACGGCAACAGCTGCGGAAACCCGACGCATGAATATCGCCATGTGCAGCGCACGACCTGGGAATTGGGCGACCTTCGCCTGTCCTATTTCTGGCGCCACCTGGGCGAGACCTCCGTTGAGGAAGCACAGACCGCGGCCACGTTCCCGGCGTTCCGGACGATCGACGCATACAACTACTTCGATCTCGCCGCGGACTATTCGGTGACCGACAATCTGTCGATTGCCTTCACGGTGAACAACGCTCTGGAAGAAGATCCGCCAATCGTCGGCGGCGACATCGCCACGACCTCCTCGAATGGCGGCAATACCTTCCCGCAAAACTTCGATTCTCTCGGTCGTGTGTACACGGTTGGCCTGAACCTCAAGTTCTAGGCTGATCCGTACTCGGGATACGATAAGGGGACGGCGGGTCGCATATGCGGCCCGCCGTTTCTTTTGAGCGCCAAATCTTTTGCGCGTCGGTTCTTTTGCGAGCCGTTTTCTTTTTCTTCGTTTCTGTGTAGGCGCAGGCGGGCGCCTGGGGTCAGGTGAGCGGCGGGCCTGGCCGTATGGCCGCTCCATCGTCGGCTGTCGGAATGCGCGCCGATGCCGGTCGTTTGGCGCGGCGACGGATGGAAAGTGAGGTCCGCCATGGCGGAAGATGTGCAGTCCCTTGCGGCTGCAGCGCGCGACGCAGCGATGCGCGGTGATTTCCCCCGCGCTCAATCCTTGTGGGCGGCCATCCATCGCCTTGATCCGCGCCATCCTGAGGGCTTGCGCGGGCTGGCGGTTGTGGCGCGCCAGCGTGGCGACCTCATGCAGGCTGCCGACTATCTTGTGGCTGCCCATCAGGCTGCGCCGCAGGACGCCACCATTCCCCTCATGCTCGCGGAGGTTCATCGCGACGCAAACAGCCCGGAGGGCGAAGCCGAGTCCGTCGCCATCGCCCTTGCGATTGATCCCTATTGCTGGCCGGCCCTGCTGATGCGCGCAGAGGCCCATCGGCGCGCCGGTCGACGCGGCGAGGCTGTGACCGATTTTCGCAACGCCTTGATCGTCGCCCCGCCGGCGCCGCGCTGGCCGCCCCTTTACGCTGAACGACTAGCCGCCGCGGCCCGCGATGTGGCGGAATTCTCCGAGGCCTTCGAGGCTCATCTCGTCCAGGCGCTCGGATCGTCAGCTGGTCAGGGACGATGGCGGGAGGCGGCCGCCATCATGGCTGGCCGCACCCGCCCCTATCACGCCGACTGCAACCAGCTGACCGTGCCCCGCCTGCCGGCAATTCCATTTTTTGAGCGGGATCAGTTTCCCTGGGTCGACGAACTGGAGGCGAAGACCAACGCCATCCGGGCGGAACTCCTGGCCGCACTGGAGGGCCAGAAGACCGCATTCGAGCCTTACATCGCCTACAAACCCGGCGAGCCGGTCAATCAGTGGCGGGAGTTGAACCACTCCTTGCGCTGGAGCACATACCACCTCTATCGCAGCGGAACCCCGGTGAGCGAGCATCTCGCAAGGTGTCCGGTTACAGCTGAGGCGCTCAGTGCTGTGGATATGGCCGACATCGGCGGACTATGCCCGAATGCGATGTTCTCCGCGCTTGCCCCGCACACCGAAATCCCGCCGCATCATGGAGAAACCAATGCCCGCCTCGTTGTGCACCTCCCCCTGATCGTGCCTGACAAGTGTCTGTACCGGGTTGGCTTTGAGGAGCGTCGGTGGGAAGTCGGCAAAGCGCTTATCTTTGACGACACGCTGGAGCATACGGCGCGCAATGACAGCGACGAACTGCGCGTCGTTCTCATTTTCGATGTCTGGAACCCTCTGCTCACCATGGATGAGCGCGATCAGGTGCGCGCCTTGACCAGCGCGGCGCGCAGTTTCCGGTTTGGCTAAACACTGCCCCAAACATCACGCGGCCGGCGCAGCGCGCCGCCGTCACGGCGGGCAGGCCGTGCGGTCGACGCGCCACCCTCCTTGCCGCCCGCCGCAGGGCCCTCGCGCGAATGGGCCGCCCGCCTCAGGCGACGCGCCCAAAAGAAAGGGGGCGGACCTTGCGACCCGCCCCCTCCAATCTGCGCGCCGATCGCGCTCAGCGCCCTGACGACACCGTGGCTGGCGCACTGGCGCTGGATTGCCCCGCGCCCCCGAAACATTTCGGGCCGGCCAGATAGGACTCAATCGCGGTCAGGGACTGGCGATGCCACTCCGGACGCCACAAAAGCGAGTGCAGCATGTCCTTGATCTCGACATACTGAACATCTTTGCCGAGGGCCCTTGCTGCAGCGTAGTAATCCGTCGCGTGAAACAGCGGCACGCGCCCATCCCGATCGCCGTGGTAGATCAGCAGTGGGATTTGCTGGTTGGCCACCTCCTTGATCGGATCCAGGCCTTTCACGGTCCAGCCTTGGGTCTGACGCTGCAGGCGGTTGCGCCCAAACAAGGTCTGGATCCGGCCAAGATCGGACACGCCCGCGCCCGCAATGGCGCAGCGATAAAGGCCATTGGGACGGATGGACGCGGCGAAGGCAGCGTAGCCGCCATAGGAATAGCCGAACATGGCCATGCGGTTCTGGTCGGCGATGCCCTGGGCGACAAGCCACTTGGCTCCGTCGTCCTTGTCATCCTGCATGGCCTTGCCCCACTGCTCATCGCCAGCCTTCCAGAGCCTGTCGCCAAGGCCGGCCGACCCGCGATATTGCGGCTGCAGCACTGCATACCCGCGCGAGGCCAGAAACTGCGGCCAGCCGGACAGGTCGAAGTCTGTGTCGTCGCGCGCCCAAGGCCCCCCGTGCGGCAGGATCACCGCGGGAATTCGCCCCTGCGCCGGGGTCCAGCCTGCCGGCAGGGTCAGAACGCCGGGGATTTCGAGCCCATCGCGCGCCGTGTAGGTGACCCACTGCGCCGGACGCAGCTTCGACCAGTCGTAATTGGCCGACTGCAGGATGTTTCCGATGAGCCGAAGGTCTTTTTTGTTGTCGAGGATGTAATACGTCATCGGCGTGTTGGAGGACGACACGCTGATCAGGATGCGGTTGCGGTCCAGCGTGTAGCGCACCGGCGAGACCACCTGACCTGGAAAGACCTTCTTGAGGCCGTCGAATACCGCCTTCATCTCGGGGTCGACCCAGAAGTACTCCGTGGACGGCCCTCCAACCGCGAACCCGAGCACCTGACCCGCGTCGCGCTCGGTCTGGCCGAACACCACGCCCGTCACATCATATTTCGGATGGGCGAAGAGCACCTCCGGCTCGAACTCCTTGGTGACGGGATCATAGGTGCGCGCTTGGACAAAATTTGTCCCCGAATTGGTGAGCACGATCCATTTACCGTCCGGAAAACGCCCGGCTATGTCAGCCGTGATCCGAGATCGCGCCGTGTAGGACAGCTTGGGCTGGTCCTCCCAGGCGCCTGTCTGGGGGTTGAGCCCCTGGCGGCGGAAGATTGCGCCGTCCGGACCGGAATCGAGCTTGATGCGGGAGAAAGCCTCAAGATTGCGCTGGTCAATGGTGACATCAAACTCGTCATCGGCGTAGCGGTAGATCCGCTCGATAGCCCCGGTCTTGATGTTCATCTTCAGGATTTCGTTGATGTCGCTCTCACTGCGGTCCAGCAGCACGTGTTCAGGGTCGCCTGGGAGATTGCGAACTGACCCTGAGGCCGCGCTGGAGCGCACCGCCTCCTGGAACGCGGTGCGGGCCGTGCCCTGACGACGGCCCGGCTCGGTGAAGAAGCTGCCTCTGAGATCGCTCAGGTAGGTCTTGACGGCGTAGTCTTTGCCGCCGCCCGCCTCGATGCCGAAGGGGCCATCATAGATGTCGCGGAACACCAGGAACAAGCGATCATTGCCGATCGGCGTCAACGAGATGAAGTCGGACGTTTTGGACCCCCCGCCAAAGGCAAAAGGCGGCTTGGACAGGTCGTTGGCGTCCCAGATGTGAACCGCGTACGGGGCCTTTCCGTCGGATGCGAGCGCAGTAATAAACTTGCCGTCGCGCGTCATGTTGACGCTCCAGAACGACAAATTGCGCGCCATCACATCGATCGGCACAGGTTGACGCTGCGCAGCCGAGGCCTGGGCCGACGCAGGCGCAGGACCCAGCAGGGGGGCGGCCAAGGACGCGCAAGCGGCGGCCATCACCGCAGCGGATACAAAATTTCTCACGGGCGACTCCTCCAGGTGGTCCGTCAGATCGAGATTTTGCCGTCGCCCCGGCTTCCGCGGAAGGCCTGAGGGGCGCCTGGCAACCATACAAACGCGTGATCTCAGGATCGGCGCGCCTGCAAACGCGACCTTTTCAAGCACGCGCCGCGTCACACGGCTACTGTTGCCGTTCAGACACGCAACCGACACAGAACACACAATTACGACGCAACGGGCTTGGCGATCCGGCGGTTGATCCATATCAGGTCGACGCACAGTCATGTCAAAATGAAGACCGGAACGGGTCGAATTTGGCGTACGTTGAGGGGTTACAAGATGGCGACGAAGAAATTTGAGGCCGCGCGAAAGTTTGGTTTGCTCGCGGGCGCCGCATTTGCGGCTTTCGCTGGTGCTGCTTGGGCGCAAACCCCGCCCGCGCCGACGCCGAGCCCTGAGGAGCGTGAGGCTCAGAACGAAGAAGCAGCGGATCAGACCGTCGTCGTGACCGGCTCGCGCATCCGCCAGAATGAGTTTACCTCGTCCTCGCCGATCCAGGTGATTACGCGCGAGCGCGCCACGGCGGAAGGCCTTGCGACTTCAGCTCAGATACTGCAGGGGGCCTCTGCGGCCGCCGGCTCCACCCAGATCAACCAGCTGTTCCGCGGCTTCCTGGTCGATGGCGGTCCGGGCGTGAACACAGTGTCGCTGCGCGGCCTTGGCGCCCAGCGGTCGCTGTTCCTGCTGAATGGCCGCCGCGTCGGTGTTTCCGGGGTCACGGGCACAACCGGTCCGTTCGACGCCAACGTGCTGCCGGACAACATCATCGACCGTTTCGAAGTGCTGCTGGACGGCGCCTCCTCGGTCTACGGCTCTGACGCCGTCGCCGGCGTTGTCAACGTGGTCACGGATAAAGGCCTCGACGGCCTCAACCTCGACGTAAGCGCCAACGTGCCTCAGGAAGATGGCGGGCAGGATTACTCTGCATCCGTGGCCTACGGGAAGACGTTCTCCCGCGGTCAGGTTCTCGCGAGCTTCGAATACTCCCGTCAGGAAGCCCTCCGGCTTGGCCAGCGTGATTTCACCAGCTGCGTCGAAGACTATCTCTTCACCGAAGATCAGACGCAGCGGATCGACCGGATTGATCCGCGCACCGGCAAGCCGTTCTGCCTGAACATTCTGTCGAACGTGGTTCAGCTGTTCCGCGGCAGCGCCAACCCGGCCACCGCCACGCCGATCATCCCTGGCTCGACGGAAGCCGCGGTTCCGGTGACGGGCATCGCCGGCATCACAAACTGGAACATCGTCCCGGCGTTCCAGAGCTTCCGGTTGAACCAGAACGACCCGAGCTACGCCAATCTGACGGTTCTGCCGGAGCAGGATGACTACAGCTTCTTCGGCACCTTCAGCTACGATCTGGGCATTCTCGGCAACGCCGAAGCCTTCGGTGAACTGCTTTACACGAAGCGGGAGACCCAACTGACGGGTCTGCGCCAGATCTTCCCCTTCGTGTCCGCCGCCAACCCGATGGTGCCGGCAATCTACCGGTCGACCCCGTTCAACAATATCATCGTGTCCCCAGTGGGCATTGTGCCGAACCCGAACCCGGCGCAAACGCTCGCGACCACCCAGGTGCGTCCGATCTTCACCGTGCCTTCCAGCGACGGCGTTGAGCTTGACTATTTCAATGCGGTGCTCGGCGTGCGCGGCGATATCACCAGCTCATTCCTGAATGGCTGGGCTTGGGAGCTGTACATGAGCGGCTCGCGCAGCGAGGGCTCCTATGAGAACCAGGCCATCCCGCAAGATCGCGTTGACGCGCTGTCCCAGATGACGCTCGTCAATGGCGTGCTGACCTGCCCGGCGACGACGGTGCTGGCGACCAATGGCCGCGTCGTGCCGACCCCCGCGGGTTGCCCGAGCGGAATCAACATCGTCACCGACGCGAATATTCTGGCCGGCAACCTGCCGCAAAATCTGCGTGACTGGTTGATCCTGCCGCAGGTCGGCAACACGACCTATGAGCGCACGCTCATCAACGGGTCGATCACCGGCGACGTGATGGAGCTGCCAGCCGGTCCGGTCGCGACCGCCCTCGGCTTTGAATTCCGCCGCGACCTCCTGGACGATATCCCGGGGCCGTTTGCGATTGTCGGCAACGAGTGGGGCCGTACGACCGCTGGCCGCACCAAGGGCAACGACTCGGTCGTCGAGGTGTTCGGCGAACTGCAGGTGCCGATCCTGGCGAACGTGCCGCTGTTCGAAAAGCTGCAGTTCAACGGCTCGATGCGCTGGTTCGACTACAAGTCCTATGGCTCCAACGATGTCTACAAGGCGGGCCTCGACTGGCGGATCAATCCGGAATGGCGCGTGAAGCTGAACTACGGTACCGCCTATCGGACGCCGGCGCTGTACGAACTCTACCTCGCCAACCAGCTCGGCTTTACCGGCGGCGGTGCGGATCCGTGCATCACGACGGGCGTGCGCCAGACCAATCCGCTGGTCAACCGCAACTGCTTGGCCGATGGCATCCCGGAGACCTACGCCGGACAGACGTCGTCGATACCGGTGCGGCGCGGCGGCGGGGTTGGCTCTCTGCGTGACGAGAGCTCGACTTCCGAGACCATCGGCATTGTGTGGACGCCGAGCTTTACCGATCTGTCCATCGGGCTGGATTACTTTGAAATCCAGATCGATGATCAGGTCTCGACGGCCGGCGCTGCAGCGATCCTGTTCCAGTGCTATAACAGCCCGAACTTCGATCCGTCGTCTGGCTTCTGCGCGCAGTTCACGCGCCAACGGGACGCGGCGTCGCCGCAGTTTCTCAACATCACCAATGTTGACAACGGGTTCCGCAACCTCAACAGCCAGCGCACCCGCGGCATCGATCTCACCCTGCAGTACGAGCGCGACTTCGACTTCGGTACGGTCAACCTGTTCAGCCAGAACAGCTGGACGTTCGAAGACGAGATCGAGGCCTTCGACGGCGTGTTGAATGAGTTCAACGGCGAGCTCGGGGACCCTGACTTCGTTGGCACCGCGCAGCTCCAGTTTGAACGCAAGGATTGGAGCCTGACCTGGACGGCACGGTATCTCGGCAAGTCGTCAGACGCGGAAGATCTCGGCGGACGCGTGTTCACCGGGTTCACGCGCTACGAGCCACTTGTTGGTTTCCGTCCGCTCGGACCATCGACGTTCTCTGGCGTGACGACGCGCCCGAACGTGTATGTCAAGACAGAGGCCGAACTCCTCGTCCTGCATACGCTTTCGGGTCGCTACGCCGGCGATGACTGGTCTGTGACGGCAGGTGTGGCGAACCTCTTCAACGAAGAGCCGGCGGCTGTGTCCAACGGCATCGGGGCCATCCGCTTCGGCCGCTCCAACCTGCTGGCGACGCCGCTCGATGCGTTCCGTGGCCGCACCTTCTTCATGAACGTCTCCAAGTCGTTCTGAGGCCGGCAGATAACAGTCTGAAGATAGGGAAGGGCGGGTCGCGCGACCCGCCCTTTTCTTTTGGGCGGCTGCGGTCGCCGACGGCCTCAGCGCACGGTGACGTGCACGCCCGCGTGGCGGCGACGCGCCGCGCGCGGCGGCCCCGGCGCTGACGCGGGGATGGCCTCTAGGCGCGGCCCAATTGCCGCCTGGCGACGTCGCGTGTGTTGTCTGACAGCTGATTGCTGGCGAGAACACGCTCAATGGCGGCGATCGCATGACGATGACGGCCGGGTTCGATGCGCGACCAGGTTTCGAATCCCGTCATCAGACGCGCCGCGACGGCAGGATTGAGAGCGTCGACGTCGATGACCAGTTCTGCCAGAAAGAGATAGCCCGATCCGTCCGCCGCATGCAGCGCACGCGGATTGCGCAGCATCAGCCCACTGGCGAGCGCGCGCACACGGTTCGGGTTGCGCAGGTCAAAGGCCGGATCGCGGCGCAGCGCCCCAATGCGGGCGAGAGCGTCGTCCCGCGCCGCAGCTGATTGCACGGCGAACCACTTATCCATCACCAACGGTTCATCGCGCCACTGTGCCCGGAACCGATCCAGCGCTGCATCGAACTGATCCGCTGACGCATGGCTGAGCGCGTCCAAAGCGGCGAGCTGGTCAGTCATATTGTCTGCCGAGGCAAATGCCCGCTCAGCTGCGGCCGCGCCCAAAGCGCCGCGCGCCATGTACAAATCCAACGCGGCATTGCGCAGCGCGCGTCGCCCGGCAGACGCTGCGTCCGGCGTGAAACCGGTATCGCGGGGCGCTTCTATCAGGCCGCGCAGCAACTCTTCATGGGCCCCGGCAAGCATCGCACGCAGCGTCTGGCGTGCGGCATGCAGCAACTCCGGCTCGGCATTGCTCGTGTCGAGGATCACATCACTCGTCTCGGGCAGACGCGCCACCAGCGCCGCGAAGGCCGGATCCGCCAGCGCCGCTTCCAGGCAGCGCCCATAGGCGGCGACAAATCCATCAATGCAAGGTTGTGGCGCTCCATTGCGCGCCGCATCGCCAAGCGAAAGCAGGGCGCGTCGCGCGAGCAGTTGGGACATGTCCCAGCGGACAAACGGGTCAGGATCATGCGCCATCAGCACTTCGCGCATCGCATCGTCGTGACCGGCCTCGACGAGCACCGGCGCGGACAGACCGCGCAACAGGGACAAAACGCCATCGGCCGGCGCGCCCGACAGCCGCCACGTTTCACGCTCGCCGCGCAATACGGCCATGTGCTCGCGCGCCGGCGGGCCGCCGTTCAGCGCAAAGACCGCCGGCGCGCCGGTGCGCGTGAGAACCCCGAACCGCACCGGGATCGGCAGGGGCAACCCGGGATGGTCTGCCGGATGACCTCGACTGGATTGCGCCAGGTCGATGAAGACGCCCTCGGCGTCTGACGCGAGGCGCACTGTCAGGTGCGGCGTGCCGGCCTGGCCATACCAGCGTGCGAAATCCGATAGGTCTTGTCCGCATGCGTCGCTGAAAGCGGCAAGAAAATCCTCAACCGTTGCGGCCATGCCGTCGCAGCGGTCAAAATAGAGGTCCATGCCGGCCTTAAACCCGTCCGGGCCGAGCATCGTCTTCAGTGCGCGCACAAGCTCTGCGCCCTTCTCGTAGACGGTCGCTGTGTAGAAGTTGTCGATCTTGACGTAGGACGAGGGGCGAACCGGATGAGAGAGGGGACCCGCATCCTCGGCGAACTGACGCTGGCGCAACAGACGGACATCCTTGATCCGCTGCACCGCGCGCGAGCGCATGTCGGCCGAGAACTCCTGGTCTCTGAAGACCGTAAGACCCTCCTTGAGGCAGAGCTGAAACCAGTCGCGACAGGTGATCCGGTTTCCAGTCCAGTTGTGGAAATACTCATGCGCCACAATGCTTTCGATGGCGGCATAATCCGTATCGGTTGCTGTTGAGGGATCAGCGAGCACATAGGCGGCGTTGAAGATGTTGAGGCCTTTGTTCTCCATCGCCCCGAAATTGAAGTCGCGTACCGCGACGATATTGAAAACATCGAGATCATACTCGCGCCCGAACGTCTGTTCGTCCCAGGCCATCGCCCTCTTGAGCGCGTCCATCGCGTAGATCGCGCGCGCCGCCTGACCTTTGTCGACGTGGATGGCGAGCGCCACGCGCCGCCCGCTTGCGGTCACAAAGGCGTCCTTGAGAACGTCATAATCGCCCGCGACGAGGGCGAAGAGATAGGACGGTTTGGGATGGGGATCTTCCCACACGGCGTATGCCCGTCCGTCAGACGTCAGGCCAGTCTCCACGGCGTTGCCGTTCGACAGCAGGATCGGGCAGGATGCCGCGTCAGCCTCCAGCCTGACCCGGTAGCGCGCCATCACATCCGGGCGATCCGGGAAAAATGTGATGGTGCGAAAGCCCTCGGGTTCGCATTGGGTGCAGAACCGTCCGGCTGACATGTAAAGACCCTCAAGCGCCGTATTGCCGGCCGGGTCGATGCGTGTGTCGATCTCCAGGCTGAATGCGTCAGGCGCCGCGTGCAGCGTCAAACCCTCTTCGTCGAGGTCATAGGCCCCAGGGCCCAGCACCCGTCCGTCGATCGCCAGCCGGGTCAGCGTCAGACGTCGTCCGTCCAGGCGCAGCGGCGCCGCCGGCCCGTCCGACGGCGATCGCCCTCGGCGGCGCAGGCTCAGGCGAGACCGGACGACGGTTGCAGACGGCTGCAGGTCAAAGTCGAGGTCCACGCGGTCCACAAGGAAGTCCGGGGGACGGTAATCTTCCAGCCGCACAGCGGCGCCAGTGTCAGAACGCATCTATCTATGGTGCTTGTGTTCCCGCGGCTTGGAAAGCGCCGCGGTGCTGTCATAACGCCGCGCGCGGCCGACGCAGCGCCGGACTCACATAATTGTCTGGATCATCATCAGGCGACAGGGAGCTCTTTGCAGGCGCCGCAGGCGCGCTTGCGTGCACCTGCCGGATAATCCCGTCACAGGCCTTCGCCAGACGACCGAGGTTCGTGTCGCGCGCGCCCGGCTCCGCCGCGACAAATTGCGACAGCTGTTTCAGGGCCTCCAGCATCGCCGGCGCCTGGGCGATAAGACGGGCCTGATACTCGATCCGCTGCGGGTCCCGGTCATATTCCGCCATCGGGACGCGCCAGCCGCCCCAGTCCTGAACATCCGTGACCACCACCGGAAAGGTTCCGGGGAAGGGGTGATCGCCTGAGGCGTCGTTGTCCCTCCAGCGATTTTTCTCACGCAGAATGCGCCAGACGCCGCCAGCAGCGCCCCCCAGGACGTCGTCCCGGTCCTGCGCTTCTGCGGCGAGTTCATTGGCGGCGAATTCGCGCCCCAGCCCGACGTCGTAATAGATCCGCAAGGGCTCATCGACGCCCTTGGCCCACTGGGGCATGACTTTTTCAATCTTCGCCCAGGTCCCGACCGGCTTCACGAAGACTTTCTGATTCTTGTGGAATACCGCCTTGGCCATCGCGGGATGCTCCTCAACCTCTTGTCTATCCTGAGGCGTGTTGCAGTCCGGTAAACGCCGCCATCGCCTCGGCCCTGACCGAGACCCTTGAGCCAGCCCCCGCTTCGCCCCACCTCCCTGCGCGGTCCGAACCCTGACCCCGATCCGCCCTGCGGGTGCTCGGGCGACACCGCGCTGACCATGACCGTCACGCAACTGTCATCAAGCTGGAATGCAAGTGTCACATGAAACAGGCACAGCAGCGGTGTGCGGTCAGGCTTGCCCAGCGTGGGAACAGCCGACGCCGACGAGCTGGGGGCGGCCGGCGGGAGAAGCAAAATGAGAGGCGAACACGTGCGGCCTCGCTGGAGAGCCTGGGCAATCGCTTGCGCCACTCTCGCGGCGGCCGCAAGCCCAGCGGCGCACGCGCGTGAGCAGATCAAGGTCGTGGGATCCTCCACCGTGTTTCCCTATGCCCAGGCTGCCGCCGAGGCCTACGCCAAGAAGAACCGGGCCAGGGCGCCCGTGGTCGAGTCGACGGGCACAGGCGGCGGCATAAAGGCATTCTGCGGCGGCGTCGGCGCGCAGCATCCCGACATCGCCACAGCATCGCGACGGATGAAAAAGTCAGAATTCGAGCTGTGCGCCAAAAATGGAACGGGGCCCATCACGGAGGCCTTTATCGGCTATGACGGCCTGACGCTCGCACACTCGCGCAGGACCCAGGGCGGGGTGTGGAACCTCTCAAAGGGTCAGATCTTTCTGGCGCTGGCTTCTGAGATCCCGCTGAATGACGGACGCTTTGCGCCCAACCCCTATCGGACATGGAACCAGATTGACCCTCGGCTGCCGGCAGCGCCAATTCGCGTCTTCGGCCCCCCGCCGACCTCTGGCACCCGTGACGCCTTTGTCGAACTCGTCATGGTTGTCGGCTGCAAGTCCCTGGCGCCGATGAGCGCGGCAGCCCAAAGGATGGCGCCCGTCGACTTTGACAAGCTCGTCAAGGCACGGTGCGAGCGGATGCGCCAGGACGGGCCGTTCATCGAAGCCGGCGAAAACGACAACATCATCGTGCAACGCCTGCAGGCCGACCCGATCGCGCTTGGCGTGTTCGGCTATTCATTTCTCTATGAAAACTCAGACCGGATGACGCCTGTGCTGATCGACGGGGTCGCGCCGAGCGAGGATACAATCGCCTCGGGAGCCTACAAGATCGCCCGTCCCCTCTACATCTACATCAAGAACGCCCATCGACGCGTCATTCCGGGTCTTGATGCCTTCGCGCGCGAATTCGTCTCCACCGACTCCATCGGATTGGGCGGGTACAATGAAGAACATGGGCTCACGCCGGCCGAAATGCCGCTGCTCAGACGCACCCAGGCCGCAGTGGCGAATGCGACGCCAATGACGTCGCCATGACACGCTAGACGCGTCCGACCTGCAGGCCGGCGCGCATGAGGATGACCATGATCGTTTGGACGGCGTTGTTCATAGTCCTTGCAACGGCGATGTTTTATGTCGCGGCCCGCCGGCGCGCGCAGCGCTTCGACAGCCCGGCGACCGGCGCCCACTCGCGCGCCGTCTACCATGGGCTGCTTGCAGCGTCCTACTGCGCGCTGCCGGCCGCAATCGTGCTCGTGGTGTGGCTTGCGGCGCAGGGAAGCGTTCTCGACCGCTTGATCATCGCCAACCTGCCGGCAGAGATAACCCACGCCCGATCCAACGGGGAACTGGATCTCCTGGTCACCCAGGTGCGCCAACTGGCGCGTGGGCTTGCGATCTTTGAAGCGGAAAATCCAGCGCTGCAGGCCGCCGCCGAGCGGCTGAAGGCCTGGCAGGCCACGGGCGCCATGGCGATGTTCGCTGTGGTGGCGTCGATCGGTGCATTTGGCGGGTTCATCGCGCTCGGCGCAGCAAAAGCCCCGTTTCGCGCGCGCAACGCTTTCGAACGGGTGCTGACACTCATGATGGTGGCCTGCGCGATTGCTGCGGTCCTGACAACGCTCGGCATCGTGGTCTCGCTGCTCTATGAGAGCTGGCGCTTCTTCGAACTCGCGCCGCTCGGCGAGTTCCTGTTCGGCCTGCGCTGGGAGCCCCAGATTGCAATCCGCGCCGACCAGGTCGCGGGGCAGGGCGCGTTTGGCGCTGTGCCGGTGTTCGTGGGCACGCTGCTCATCGCGGTCCTGGCGATGTGCGTCGCCGTGCCCGTCGGCCTGTTCAGCGCGATCTACCTGTCGGAGTATGCCGACGTGCGCATCCGCGCGATCATCAAGCCTATCCTGGAGATCCTCGCGGGCGTTCCCACCGTGGTCTATGGGTTTTTCGCCATCCTGATCGTGACGCCCGCCCTGGTCACGTTCGTGACCGGTCTGGATGGCCTGCTTGACGCCTGGCTCGCCCCGTTCGGCTTCGAAAGTCTTCTCCAGATCAGTCCGCAGCCGGCGCTCGCCGCCGGTCTGGTGATGGGGGTGATGATCATCCCCTTCATCTCCTCGCTGTCAGACGATGCGCTGCGCGCGGTGCCCCAGTCGATGCGTGATGGCGCTTTTGCGCTCGGCGCAACCCGGGCCGAAACCGTCGCCGACGTGCTGATCCCCGCCGCACTTCCGGGCATCATGGGCGGCGTCCTCCTCGCTGTGTCGCGGGCCATCGGTGAGACCATGATCGTCGTGATGGCCGCCGGCATGATCGCCCGGATGACCGTCAATCCTTTGGAGTCTGTGACCACCACCACAGTGCAGATCGTCTCTCTGCTGACCGGTGACACCGAGTTCGACAATCCCAAGACGCTGGCGGCCTTTGCGCTTGGGCTGGTTCTATTTTTCGGCACCCTGATCCTGAACGTGATCGCGCTCACAATCGTGCGGCGCTATCGCGAACACTACGAGTAATCCCATGGGGCACTTCGATCTTACACCGCCGGCCCAGCGCCGCATCGACTGGACTTCGCCGGCCGCCGCAAAGCGGCTGCGGCGGCGGTATCGCGGGGACTTCTGGCTGCGGCTCGCCGGCATCGGCTCCATTGGCCTTGCCGTGGGGCTGCTCGCCGTCCTTGTGGCCTCCCTGGTGGGCGAGGGCCGCCGCGCCTTTGTCCAGACAACAGTCTCCTACGAGATCTATGTCGATCCGGCCCTGATTGTGCCGGACGATCTGCTCAACTCGAATTGGCGCCTCATCTCGCGGAACTCTCTTCTGGAAAAATTCCCGGATGTGACGTCAGGCCCGCAGCAACGCCTCATCTCCCGCATCCCTTCCGGCGACGTGCAATACAAGATCCGTGACATCGTCATGGCGGACACGTCGCTGATTGGGAAACGGTTCAACGTGCGGGTTCCCGTGAGCGACGCCTACGACCAACTCGCCAAGGGCCGCGTGGACCGCGCCGCGCCGGAGGAGGAGCGCATTCTCAGTGATCGCCAGATCGCCTGGTTCGAGCGCCTTGAGGCGAGCGGCGCGATCGCCACCCGCTTCAACTGGGGTCTGTTCGCCAACGCAGACAGCCGCAGCCCCGAAAACGCCGGGCTGCTCGCCGGCATCATCGGCTCCTTCTATTTGTTGCTCGTGTGTCTCGTGGTCGCCGTCCCCGTCGGCGTCGCTGCAGCAATCTATCTGGAGGAGTTCGCACCCAGGAACCGCTGGACCGATCTGATCGAGGTGAACATCAACAACCTCGCCGCGGTGCCCTCGATCGTGTTCGGCCTTCTGGGTCTCGCCGTGCTGCTGAACTTCTTCCAGTTGCCCCGCTCCACGCCGCTGGTGGGCGGGCTGGTGCTTGCTCTCATCTCGCTGCCAACGATCATCATCGCCACCCGGGCCGCGCTCAAGGCCGCGCCGCCATCAATCCGTGAGGCAGCCCTGGGCGTTGGCGCCTCCAAGCACCAGGTCGTATTCGATCACGTGCTGCCGGTGGCCATGCCAGGAATTCTGACCGGGGCCATCATCGCGCTCGCCCATGCGCTCGGCGAGACAGCCCCTTTGATGCTCATCGGCATGCAAGCTTTCATCACCTCTGCGCCAGAGATGGGGCCTGAGGCGATCTTGACGCCCTCAACAACCCTGCCGACACAGATCTATATCTGGTCTGACAATCCAGAGCGCGGATTTACCGCAATGACATCGGCGGCGATCCTGGTTCTGCTCGCCTTTCTGGTGATGATGAACGCCGCCGCCATCTATCTGCGTCACCGCTTTGAGCGCAAATGGTGACGCCGAGCGCGCCGCGCGCGCGCACCGGCGCACGTCGCTTTCACCGTGCCATCGACCGCCGGACCGCACCTGCTGCACTCCAGCTGAGCCGCAGACCTGCTCCGGTCGGGCATGCGCGAAAGGCAAGCCTGAATTGGCCTGCCTTTTGCGCCGCCAAACCCATTGCGTGCGGCCCATGCAACGCCGCCAGAACCGGTCCGTCCAGACCGCTATCTCCCTCGTGCAAATAAAAAATTGCCGGGCGGATCCTCAAGCGGCGCCATGACAGCGTTCGTCGATTTTCAGGTGTTTTGGAATGTCGTCGCGCCCCGCCAGCACTCCGGTGGAGCAGAACATTCCCCGACATGATGTGTGACGACCTCCCTCCCCCCATCAGACGTGTTGTCGGCTCGTGAGAACTGCGGCACTGGGGGCGGATATGCGATGACGAGATGGCTCGATCCAGACGGGCGTTCACGAACAGGCTGGCCGCCGCCGCGCTGGGCCTGCCAGGCAAGGCTGACACCACATGGCTGACACCACCTGGCTGACAACACCTGGCTCACACCACCTGAAACCCAACGCGGCCCGCATCGCCATGGCCCCGGTGACACCGATGGCGCGTGATCGGCGGGCGGTGCTTGCAGGCGTCCTCGGCTTCGCCGGGCTGGCGGCGGCGCCCGGGCTTGCCGGTGCGGGCGCCGCCGGCTGCGCGTCTGTGCGCCCGGCAGCGACGCGCTACCCGGCCATCCAGGCGCTGATCGACAGCTATGTGGCCGCGCGAAAGCTCTCCGGCGCAGCGGTGGCGATCGTGCGCCCCGGCGCCCCCGTCGCTTATCTGACGGCCGGTGCACGCGCCTTCGACGGTCCGGCGACAACGCCGGACACGCTCTACCGCATCTACTCCATGACCAAGCCCGTGACCGGCATCGCGGCCATGCTGCTGATCGAAGACGGTCTTCTGTCGCTCGACCAGCCGATCGCCGACCTGCTGCCGGCCTACAGGACGATGCAGGTTCTGGTCGCCCCTTCGACCGACGACGTGCGACCGGCCAAGCGCCTGATCACGGTGCGCCACCTGCTGACCCACACCGCGGGCCTGTCCTACGCCATCCGGCCCGAAAGTCCTCTCGCCAAGCGCTACGCCCAGGAAGGCCTCACGCCGGGCGACCGGTCCGGGCGCGTTCCTGCCGGGGCAAAGGCCCAGCCTGCAACCCTTGCCGAGTTCGCCGAGCGGCTCGCCGGCGTGCCGCTCAACGCCGATCCCGGCGCGCGCTGGGAGTACAGCGTTGCGCAGGATCTGCTCGGGCGCGTCATCGAAATCGCGAGCGGGCAGGCGTTCGACCGGTTCCTGCGACAGCGCATCTTCGAACCGCTGATGATGCCCGATACGGGGTTTGACGCGCCCCTGAGCGCCGTTGAACGTCTCACGTCAGTCTATGGGGTCGCGCCGCAAGGCCTGAGCGTGATCGACGATCGCAAAGACAGCCCGTTCGCGACGCGGCCGGCCACTCTGTTCGCCGGGGGGGCTGGGCTTTTGTCCACGCCCCGGGACTACGCGCGGTTCGTCGGCATGCTGCTCGGCGAGGGCGCGCTGGGCCGTGTGCGGATCATGAGCCGACAGACGGCCCGGCTGGCGATGTCCAATCTTCTTCCAGAGGGCGTCGCCTACCGCCCATCCAAAGGCTTTGCCGCGGCGATGGACATCCAGCTTGCTGAGGGCGTCGAACTGGATGAGGAAGCGCCCGGTTCGGTCAGCTGGGGCGGGGCCGCCGGCACACTCATGTGGGCGGATCGCGCAAGCGGGTTGGGTCTCGTGCTGATGACGCAGTATATGCCCGTGCGCGCCTACCCGCTTCAGGACGAGATCCAAAAGGCGGCCTACAGGGATATGCGCGCCGCCTAGGCGCGCAGAGGGGGCGATCAGGGCTGGCGCCACGCCTGCCGTGCGGCGCGCTTGTCACCGAGCCTGCGCCAGGAGAGCGCCCACATGGGCAGCAGCGCTCGCAGCAAGTGCGTCCAGATCATAGCCGCCCTCCAGCAGCGAGACGACGCCTGGCGTTCCGACATGCTGCGCCACATCCAGGATCGCCGTGGTCGCCCAGGCGAAATCCTGCGCGTCCAGGGCAAGGCCGGCCAGAGGATCGGCGAGGTGACCGTCAAAGCCCGCCGACACGATGATCATCTCGGGCCGGAACGCCTCGAGCGCCGGGAGAATGCGGTCGCGCCAGGCGGCGCGGAACGCCGTGCCGTCCGCTCCATGGCGCAATGGCGCATTGATGATCTGTGCGTGCGCCCCGCAGTCCCTGAGCGCGCCTGTGCCCGGATAGATGCCCCCCTCATGGGACGAGGCGAAGAAGAAGTCGGGGTCATTCCACGCGATCGCCTGGGTGCCATTGCCATGATGCACGTCGAAGTCGACCACCGCCACCCGCTGGCGCCCGTGCGCGGCGCGCGCATGCAGCGCCGCGATCGCTGCATTGGCGTAGATGCAAAAGCCCATCGCCCGCGTCGCCTCTGCATGGTGCCCGGGCGGGCGCACAGCGCAAAAGGCGTGGGCGGCTTCGCCGCTCAGCACAGCATCCACCGCTGCGACGCCGGCGCCGGCGGCCCGTGCGGCAGCCTCAAGCGTGCCGCAGCTCAGCCAGGTATCCGGATCCAGCGGTGTGGCCCGCTCCAGCGTCGTCGGCGCGGCGCGCGCAACGCGCGCCAGATAGTCCTCCGGATGCGCCAGACGCAGGTCAGCTTGTGTCGCACACGGGGCCTCTCGCCGCTCAAGCGCCGCGAATTGCGGTCCCTCAAGGGCGTGCAGCACGGCGGCAAGCCGCGCCGGGCGTTCGGGATGACCAGAGGGCGGCCTGTGCTCAAGGCAGGCCGGATGCGTGTAGATTGCGACCGTCATGGTCGCCTATGGTGACGCGCTGCGCGATCAGGGCAAGGGCTGGCGCATGCAGGAGGCGGCATGGCGGGGATTGAGCGGGCGCGAAACATCGCGGATTTGCGCCATCTGGCCGCGGCGCGGCTGCCGCGCATGGTGTTCGACTACATCGACGGCGGCGCCGACGATGAGGCGACGCTCACGCGCAGCGTCGCGCGCTTTCGCGACTATGAGCTGGTCTGGGACGCTCTCGTCGATATCGCCGACATCGACACCAGCACAACGGTCATGGGCCAGTCGACTGCGCTGCCGTTTTTCATCAGCCCGACGGCTGCGTCCAAACTGTTTCATCATGAGGGTGAGCCGGGCGTGGCGCGCGCCGCCCACGCGGCCGGGACGATCTATTCGATTTCCTCGCTGGGTTCGACCTCGATTGAAGAGATCGCCGCCGCCACACCCGGTCCGAAGTGGTTCCAAGTCTATGTCTGGAAGGATCGCGGCCTGGTGCGCGAGATCATCGCACGCGTCAGGGCGGCCGGTTTCACCGGGCTCATCCTCACGGTCGACGTGCCGGTGGCGGGCAATCGCGAGCGTGACCCGGCCAATGACTTCACCATTCCGCCAAGGATCACCTGGCGCACGGCGGCGCAGGTCCTGCAGCGTCCCACCTACCTCTACCACCTTGCATCCCGCCCGCCGATCCGGCCGGCGAATTTCGCGGCGAGCCCCGGGGCAATGGGCGGGCTTATGGCCTTCATCAACGACCAGTTCGATCGCACTGTGACCTGGAAGGACGCCGCCTGGATGCGCGAGGTCTGGGGCGGTCCCTTTGCAGTGAAGGGGATAACCACTGCGCAGGACGCGCGCAGGTGCATCGATATCGATGCGACCGCAGCCTGGATCTCCAATCATGGCGGGCGGCAACTCGACACCGCGCCCGCCACAATTGACGTGCTCGGCGAGGTCGTCGCTGCGGTCGAAGGCCGGATAGACGTCATTCTCGACGGCGGGGTGCGACGCGGCACGGACATCATCAAGGCGCTGGCCCTCGGGGCGAAGGCCGTCGCCATCGGGCGCGCGTATTTGTGGGGGCTCGCCGCCGGGGGCGAGCGCGGGGTTGCGCGCGCGCTTGCCATCCTCGCCGAGGAACTCAGGCGCGACCTGGCGCTTCTGGGCTGTCCGCGGGTGGCGGATCTGACGCCGCGCTTCGTGCGTCAGCCCCGCTCTGTGCAAGACGCGACCGCCAGGCGGCCTTGAGCGATGCAGAGGTCAGGCGCGAGCCATCCGGGCTCCAGCCCGGGGCGGCGAAGAGAAATCCGAAAACCTCCCGCAGCGAGCGCGCGCCAGCCACGTCGCGCGCCATCGCGAGCCACTCGTGGAAGGCGATCCGCCACGGATTGAGCGTGGCCACATTGGCGATGATGCCATAGGCGGGTTTCTCGTTCTCTTCCTCCCGCACAAAGGTTGAAAAAAGCCGGTCCCAGATGATCAAGACGCCGCCGTAATTGGCGTCGAGGTAGCGCGGGTTGGTGGCGTGGTGGACCCTGTGGTGGCTCGGGGTATTGAAAATCCACTCAAGGGGGCCCATCCGGTCGATAACCTCAGTGTGGATCCAGAACTGATAGACGAGACTCAGCCCACTGAAAAAGAAGACCATCTCCAGCGGAAATCCGATGAAAAACAGCGGGAGACGAAAAATGAATGTCAGCCCGAGTGTTCCGGTCCAGGTCTGGCGCAGCGCTGTCGACAGATTGTAGTGCTGGGAGGAGTGGTGCACGACATGGCTCGCCCAGAACCAGCGGCGCTCGTGGCTGGCGCGATGGAACCAATAATAACTCAGGTCTTCAAGGAAGAAGCACGCAACAAACGCCCACCACGCGAAACCGATGTCAAACAGGCGGTGCTCGAAAACTGCGGCGGCCGCCGCCACCCCGATGAAACCCGTCGCGAGACCTGCAGCCTGATTGCCGAGCCCCATCAGGAGGCTCGCGGAAGTGTCGCCTGCCTGGTAGCGCGCTTTCCCGGTCACCCGGCCATAGATCATCTCCAGAACGATCAGCAGAACGAAAGCAGGAACTGCGAGCTGGACGACGTCGGGCAGGGTCATGATGCGGGCGCTCCCAGACGCTGGGCAAGCAGACGCGCGGCCTCGGGCGTCGCCGCCGCTGTCTTGAGCCGCGGCATGGCGAGGTCGTTGGTGTCTATCCGGATCGCCGCGCCATGTTTGCCCTCGCCAAGGCGCATCCGCACCTCGCCGCGTCGATAGCGGCGCACGGCGATCCCGTCAGCGATGGCGACGATGAGGAACACCCAGTCGTCTGCGACGGCGACCGCGTTCCTGCCGTCGGTGCTGACGTGCAGGTCGCTGATCACCACGTCCGGACATGCCGCAAGGATGGCCGCGCGCGCTTCGCACGCGCCGGCCACGCGCCGTTGCGCCCGAAAGCCCAGAACGAAGCACAATCCGATGACGAACCCGACCGCAGCGAGCGAGACCGCGAGATAGAGTCCCGGCGGAAGCATCATGTCACGGCGCCGCCTCCAACGCGGCCAGGCGGATGACAACCGCCCCCTCGCTGATCTGATCGCCGACGCGAAACAACACCGCGTCAACGACCCCGTCGCGCGGGCTCTTCAGGGCGTGCTCCATCTTCATTGCCTCCAGCGCGCCGAGGATTTCGCCCTTGGCTACGCTCGCTCCCTTTTGAGCCCGCAGGCTGACGAGTTTTCCCGGCATTGGGGTTGTGACGCTGTCGCCAGACTCCAGCGCGTCAACCAAAGCATCTGCACGCGCATACCTCATGGTGCGCACAAAGCCGTCAAGTGCAAGCGTCACCCCCTCGCTGTCTGCGAAGGCTGTGAGGCAGCCCTCGGGCGTCGCCAGAGTGAGAATCGCCGGCTCACCGTCGCCAATGAGTGAGATCTCGCCGCGCGTCAGACGCTGTGGTGCGCCCTGTGACGTCGCGGCCAGACCGCCGGGGTCGGAGATCACCGGGACAACGAGCGTCCGGTCGTCCGCAGCAAAGGCGAAATCAAGGCGCGCCGGCCCGTGCAGCCGCCAGCCGTCCGCCGCCGACCAGGGGTCAACGGCCGCCGCGGCGCGCGCCTCGCGCAGAGCCTGCACTGCGAGTGCGCCATAACCGAAGGCGCGCGCCCCGGTCAGCGCCGCCGGGGCCTCGACAAGATGGGGGCGTTCGGCGAGGAAGTCTGTGTCCACTGCACCGGCGGCAAAGTCGGGGTCGCGTGCGATGCGCGCAAGAAGGCCCGCGTTTGTAGCAACGCCCAGAACCGGATGGGCGCAAAGCGCACCCGCCAGCCGGTTCAGAGCGAGTGCCCGGTCAGCCCCATGGGCGATCACCTTTGCAATCATCGAGTCGTAATAGGGCGTGATGGCGTCGCCGGAAGCGACGCCAGAATCGATCCGCACGTCGGTCCATTGCGGGTCGAGGCGTGCAATCTGCCCGGTGCAGGGGCGATGCTCCTCGGCTGGATCCTCCGCACACAGACGCGCCTCCACCGCCGCTCCGCGCACGCGTATGGCGTCCTGGCGCGGCAGCGCCTCTCCCGCCGCCACCCGCAGTTGCAACTCAACCAGATCAAGTCCGGTCACCGCCTCGGTGACCGGATGCTCGACCTGCAGACGCGTGTTCATCTCCAAGAAGAAAAATCCGTCCGGACGCAGGGCCTGGGAGCCATCTGCAATGAATTCAACCGTGCCGGCATTGACATAGCCGACCGCGCGCGCGGCCGTGATGGCGGCGTGCGTCATGGCGGTGCGCACGTCCTCGCTCATGCCGGGGGCGGGCGCTTCCTCTATGACCTTCTGACGGCGGCGCTGGACCGAGCAGTCCCGCTCAAAGAGGTGGATGATGTTCCCGTGGACGTCGCCAAACACCTGCACTTCAATGTGGCGCGGGCGCCTTATGAGCTTTTCGATCAGCACCCGGTCGTCGCCGAAGGACGCATGGGCTTCGCGGCGCGCAGCGGCGAGCGCCTCGCCAAAGGCGTCGGCTGTGGCGACCGCGCGAATGCCGCGCCCGCCGCCGCCCGCCACGGCCTTGATGAGGACTGGAAAGCCAATGGCGCGGGCCTGCCTCAGAAGCGTTTTGCCGTCCTGGTCTGCGCCGTCATAGCCGGGCACGACGGCAACGCCTGCCGCGCGCGCTATGCGCTTGGCTTCATCCTTCAGGCCCATGGCCCGGATGACTGCCGGCGGAGGCCCCACAAAAGTGACGCCTGCTGCAGCGCAGGCTTCAGCGAAGTCCGGATTTTCGCTCAGGAAACCATATCCTGGATGGATCGCCTGTGCGCCGGTGTCTCGGGCGGCGGCCAAAACGGCATCGATGCGCAGGTAGCTGTCTGCGGCTGGCGCGGGACCGAGGCGCACCGCGCGGTCCGCTTCGCGCACATGGCGCGCGCCAGCGTCGGCGTCCGAATAGACGGCGATGGTTTCAAGGCCGAGACGGCGCGCTGTGCGCATGACGCGACAGGCGATCTCTCCCCGATTGGCGATCAGAATGCTGCCAAACACGTCGCCAGTCCCCCCGCTGCCCTCCGGCTGCTTGCTCTGCCCCAGGTCCGCCGCGACCCGCCGGAGCGCCGCGCGAAATCTCCTCAACCACAACGTCTGTCACGGCGGCTGCAGCCGCGCCTGCGTCAGGCCGCGACTTTGCGGGTCAGCAGACCGCGCTGGTGAAGCAGTTCGGCGATCTGCACGGCGTTGAGCGCAGCGCCCTTGCGCAGATTGTCCGCCACCACCCAAAGGCACAGCCCGTTCTCAACGGTGGGGTCCTCCCGCACGCGGCTGACAAACACCGGAAACTCGCCAGCGCACTCCACGGGGGTCATGTACCCGCCGTCCTCGCGACGGTCGAGCACCACCACGCCCGGCGCCTCATGCAGGATGTCGATCGCCTCCGCGGCGGACAAAGGGTTTTCAAACTCGATGTTCACCGCCTCGCAGTGTCCGACAAAGACCGGCGCCCGCACACAGGTGGCCACCAGCTTGATCTTCGGGTCGAGTATCTTCTTCGTCTCGACCGTCATCTTCCACTCTTCCTTGGTGAACCCGTCATCCATGAAGACGTCGATATGCGGGATCAGATTGAACGCAATCTGTTTCGTGAACTGCTCCGCCGTCGGGGGATCGTTGACAAAGATCCCCTTCGTCTGGGTCCACAGTTCGTTCATCGCCTCGCGCCCCTTGCCCGAAGTCGACTGGTATGTCGCCACCACGACGCGGCTGATGCGTGCGCGGTCATGCAGCGGTTTCAGCGCGACCACGAGCTGGATCGTGGAGCAATTCGGATTGGCGATTATGCCCATCTTGCGCACGCCATCCACCGCCTCGGGGTTGACCTCCGGAACGACGAGCGGCACGTCCGGGTGCATGCGCCAGCAAGATGAATTGTCGATCACGATCGCGCCGGCCGCCGCGATCCGGGGCGACCATTCCTTGGACACTGATCCTCCCGCCGACATAAGACAGATGTCGACGCCGGAAAAATCGAACGTGGCGAGATCCTTGACCCTGAGGGTCTTGTCGCCAAACGACAGTTCCTTGCCCACGGACGACCGCGAGGCGAGGGCGATCACCTCGCGCGCCGGGAACTTCAGCTCGTCGAGAATGTTCAGCATTTCCCGGCCGACATTGCCGGTCGCGCCCACAACGGCGACGCTGTAACCCATTGAGAGCGCTCCTGCTGCAAATGTCTTGCGGCTGTAGCTTGTTTTGCGACCGAAGGCGAGTGCCGGGCTTAGCCTGCCGGGTTTAGCCGTGACGGGCGTCGGGACTCGGCGAGGCGCTGCAGCCGCCTGCCGCCAGTGCACCAGAGATAGGGCGCCAGAGACAGGGCGATGAGATGGGACGCCAGGCTGCGGCGCTGTGGGCGGAGACGACACTGGGCCTCCGACGGCCGCTTGCCCATGCGGCGTCGCCCATGCTGCGTGGCGATGTCGCTTGCTTGGCCCCGGCCTTTTGGACGGCGGGACGACCCGCTCGCCCGCCAGGAGAGGCGCCGCTCTGACAACCTTTCTGAAGGCCGGTCCGATCGCCAGGCTGGGCGCCAGTCCTGGGGACGGTCTGGTGGTCTGTTGGGGCCAAGCCGCAAAGGGCCGCCCAGAAAGTTTCCAACCGCCATGGGTCCGGCGCGGCGCTGCCGGCCGTTCTGGCGGCCCCCGGCTTGGCCCCTCTCAGACGACGCTTCTCAGACGAGCTTCTCGGGCGAGCTTCTCGGGCGATGCTCTTGCTCCATGCGGCCGCGGACCGTATGTGCGATGTCATGACCGACGCGCCCCCGCCCGACCAGCCAACGCCCGAACGACGAGCCCAAAACGGACAAGCCCCTATGGGACAGGTCCGCGAAAGACCGGGGCCCGACACGCCGCGGCGCGCCAGGACGCTGTATGATAAGATTTGGGATGCCCATGTGGTTTCATCCGACGACGCTGGCGCCCTCATCTACATCGACCTGCACCTGATCCACGAGGTCACCACCCCGCAAGCCTTTGCCGGGCTCGCCGCGCATGGCCGCCGGGTGCGCCGGCCGGATCTGACGCTGGCGGTTGCCGACCACAATGTGCCGACCGAAGGTCACGACAGAGGCCTTGCCGGGGTGGTCGATCCGGAAGCGCGGATGCAACTTGAGGCTCTGGAAGCAAATGTCGCCGCTGCGGGGATTGAGTACTTCGGCATGGGTGACGTGCGCCAGGGCATCGTCCATGTGGTCGGCCCGGAACAAGGCCGCACGCAGCCGGGAATGACGATTGTCTGCGGCGACAGCCATACCTCCACCCATGGCGCATTCGGCGCCCTTGCGTTTGGCATCGGCACCAGCGAAGTCGAACATGTGCTGGCCACCCAGACCCTGCGGGCGCGCCGGATGAGAAACCTCGCTGTCCGGGTTGAGGGCGGATTTCGTCCTGGCGTCGGCGCCAAGGATCTGGCCCTGCATCTGATCGCCCGGATCGGCACGGCCGGCGGCGCCGGTCACGTCATCGAATACCAGGGATCAACAATCCGATCCCTGAGCATGGAAGGCCGCATGACCCTGTGCAACATGTCGATCGAAGCTGGCGCCCGCGCCGGGCTGATCGCTGTGGATGAGGCCACGATCGACTATCTGCGCGGACGCCCGGGCGCGCCGAAGGGCGCAGCGTTCGACATCGCCGCCGCCCATTGGCGCGGCATGGTCAGCGATCCCGACGCCTGTTTTGACGCTGTGGTGGACATCGATGCGGCCGATATCGCGCCCTGCGTGACCTGGGGAACCAGTCCGGAGCAGGCCCTGCCCATCGACGCCTGCGCGCCCGATCCAGCCGCGATCGCCGATCCGGTCAGGCGTGACGCGGCAGAGCGTGCGCTTGCCTACATGGGCATTGCCCCCGGGGCGCCGCTGACCAGCCTTGCCGTGACCCGCGTCTTCATCGGCAGCTGCACGAATTCGCGCATCGAAGACCTGCGCGCAGCCGCCGCCGTGGCGCAAGGCCGGCGCGTGGCTGCGGGCGTGCGGGCCATGGTCGTGCCTGGCTCCGGCCTGGTAAAGGCGCAGGCTGAGGCCGAGGGCCTTGATGCGGTGTTCGCTGCGGCCGGCTTTGAATGGCGTGAGCCAGGCTGTTCCATGTGCCTGGGCATGAACCCGGACATTCTGAGCCCGGGGGAGCGCTGCGCCTCGACCTCCAACCGCAATTTTGAGGGCCGTCAGGGTCGCGGCGGCCGCACCCACCTCGTCAGCCCCGCCATGGCGGCCGCCGCCGCCATCGCCGGCAGGCTGGTCGATGTGCGGACCCTATAACACGCCGTGCGCCGCGGGCGGCCGGGCCCGGCCGCCCGGACACAGGAGACCAGCATGACCGTAATTGGCCGCCCCGTCATTGGCTGCCCCGTCATTGGCTGCCCCGTCATTGGCTGCTCCGTCATTGGCTGCTCCGTCATTGGCTGCTCTGGGCGCCGGTGGATCGCCCGTGCGATTGCAGTCGTTGCAGGCGCCAGCCGGGGGGTGCGCCGGCGCGCCCTTGCCGTGCTCGCGTCCTGCGTCCTCGGTCTTGCCGGCGCAGATCTTGCAGCCCCGGCCCAGGCAGATCCGCTTCTGGCCGATCAGACCTATGATGCTGCGACGCCGACGCTCAGGTCTGTGCTTGGCTACGATGTCGGGGATCGCATCACCTGGTCGCAGGACGCCGCGCAATACCTGAAAGCGCTTGCCGCGGCTGCGCCGGACCGGATGAAGGTGGTCGAGTACGCCCGCACCTGGCAGGGCCGCCCGCTCGTGTATGCGGTGATCGGGTCCGCCCGCAATATGGCGCGCCTCGAGACAATCAAGGCGAATTCGCGCGCGCTCGCCGATCCGCGGACCACCGCGCCTGATCGCGCCCGGGCGCTCATCGCCGATCAGCCCGTGATCGTCTGGCTCGCCTATTCGGTGCATGGCAATGAGCCCGGACCGGGCGACGCGGCGCTGGCGCTTGCCTACCATCTGATCGCGGCGCGCGACGATGAGGAGACCGCCCGGATCCTCGACAATGTCGTCGCTGTCATCGTGCCGACCCAGAATCCGGACGGGCGCGATCGTTTCATCGCTGGCCATCTGTCGGCCCTCGGTCTCAAGCCTGATCCCGACCGTCTGTCAGCCGAGCGCGACGAGCCCTGGCCGAGCGGGCGGTACAATCACTATCTGTTCGATCTCAACCGCGATTGGTTCGCCCAGACCCAACCTGAAACCCGCGGCCATGCCGCAGTGATGCAGGCCTTTCGACCCCAGGTGGTGACCGATCAGCATGAGATGGGGTCGGACCAGACGTTCTTTTTTCCCCCCGAAGCTGATCCGATCAACCCCAATCTGACGGCGGTCCACGCCGCCAACAAAGACGTGATCGGGCGCGCAATCGGGGCCGCCTTCGATCGCGCCGCAATTCCGTACTTCACGCGGGAAATCTTCGACGCCTTCTATCCGGGCTATGGCGACGCCTGGCCAGCCTATCAAGGCGCTCTCGCCATGACGTTCGAACAGGGCTCGGCGCGCGGACTCATCGCCCGCCAGACCAATGGTGGGGTGTTTACCTTCCGCGACACGGTGGTGAGCCAGTTTATCGCGTCGCGCGCGACCCTGGCGGCGGCGGCGGCCAACAGGGAGAAGTTCCTCTCGGATTTCTACGCCATCCACGCCAGCGCGATTGAGGAAGGTAAGCGTGAGGCGGTGCGCAGCTTCATCATTCCCGCTCAATTCGATCAGTCTGCGGCTGACGATCTTGCCCGTCTGATGGCGCGTCACGGCGTTGAGGTCGGCCGCGCGAACGCCGCGTTCTCGGCCTGTGGCCAACGCTACGAGCCGGGGGCGTATGTCATCCGAACGGATCAACCGCTGAAACGCCTCATCCGGGTCCTGCTGGATCGTGACACCCCGCTGGACGCGGCCTTCATGGCGCGTCAGGAGACGCGACGCCAACGCGGGCTCGATGATGAAATTTACGATGTGACGGGATGGTCACTGCCGGTGATGTACAACGTTGCGGTCACGCCGTGCCGGGACAGCGTGACCAGTGCGTTGGCGAGACTGGACCCCAGCGAGCGCCCTGCCGGCGGCATCGACAAGCCGGATGCGCGCGCCGCCTTCGTCGTCTCGGGCGGCACATCGGCGGCAGCCCGTTTCATGGCGGGCGCCCTTGCTGCCGGCGTGACGCTTCGCGCCGCCGACGAGCCGTTTGTCATTGATGGCCGTCGCTATCCGGCTGGAAGCCTTGTCGCCCTGGTCGCAGAGAACCTGCAAGGTCTTGCGGAGCAACTGCGCGCCCTCGCCGCGGTGAGCGGCGCTGGCATTGTCGGACTTGACGCCACCTGGGTCACCGAAGGGCCGAGTTTCGGCTCGCCCAGGGCGGCGCGGCTGGTTGCCCCGCGGATCGCGATTGCCTGGGACGAGCCCACCGATCCCAGTGCGGCAGGTCACATGCGGTTCGTCATCGAACGCCAGCTCGGCTACCCCGCGACCGTCATCCGGACCGCCAGTCTGGTCGGAGAGGACCTGTCACGCTACGACGTCATCATTCTGCCGGACGGCGATTACGCCGGGACGCTGGGCGAAGGGGAAGATCTGAAGGCCTGGGTCAAGAAGGGCGGGGTATTGGTCGGCATTTCAGGGGCGTTGCGCTTCCTTGCCGATCCGAAGGTCAATCTGCTGGCCTCCCGCCGCGAGGAGGCGGCGGCACAGGATGCGGAGGCGGACAAGGGCGGCGATGCCGCGAGGGCGACCGCTGCGCCTGATGACGCGGAAAAAGCCACGACCCCAGGCTCGCGCATCGCCGGCATTGACGATTACCGGGCGCGCATCGCTCCGAGGGCAGGCCAGCCGGACTCGATCGCCGGCGCTCTGGCGTTTGCCGAGACGGACCAAGATCACTGGCTCACGGCCGGACTTCCCGCCCGGGTCCCTGTTCTGGTGGCTGGCAGCGACATATGGCGTCCGTTGACCCGTGATGAGGGCGTCAACGCTGTCCGCTTCGCGGCGGCCCCAGACCTGGTCGCCAGCGGTCATTTCTGGCCCGACAATCGTGCTCAGCTTGCCTACAAGCCCTTCGTCATGGTGCAGACGGTCGACGCCGGACTTGTGGTGGCGTTCACTGCCGAGCCAACGGCGCGGGGATACCTGCATGGCCTGACGCCACTGCTTGCAAACGTCCTGTTCCGCGCGCCGGTCAAGACTGACCGCGTGCGCTAGGCAGGAGGCGCGGGTGTGACCGCCGGTCGACGCCTGGCCCATCTGCACCCAGGTCTCGCCCCGATTTCGCCGATCCGCTGCGTCAATAGTTTATTCCAGGCGCGCAATGTGGCTCTTGGCCAATGCAGGGTGATGCGGGGCTGAGGGCGTCCGGCGCGGGATTGCCTGAGGCAGGCTGATCCCGGTCAGGCAATGACGGCAAGCGGTTGCCTCAGTGCCGGTGATGCACGTGTCCGTGGGCGGCGCAATGCGGGGCCGCGGCGCGGGTGCGCCGCCAATTGACGACATGGCCTGCCGACAGAACCAGGACGCCGATCACCGTCAGCGGCTGCTCAGCTGCATGCCACGCGTCGTGCAGCGCCAGGGTTTCAATCCCATCATGCCACATGTCGGGCGCAGCACCGACCAGCATCACAAAAATGCCGATTGCGGCCAGCAAGGCCGGCAGGCCCCAGCGGCCGTGGCGCCGTCCGCCCTCAGCAAGCGCCCAAACGGCGGCCGGCGCGGCCAAGGCCAAAAGCGCCGGATGAACCCAGGACTGGGTCAAAAGACTGTTTGCGACCGCCGGAGCGGCGGTCACGACCAGCGGGACCGACAGGCAATGGACAAGGCACGCACCGGACAGTCCAAAGGCCAGACCATCGGCCAGGCGCGCCGGCGCGGACGAAGGGGAGGTGAGGGCTGCAGTCGTGTCGGCCATTGATTTTGGTTATAGTGTAACGCCAGCGGAAGACTAGGGGGCATTTCATCAATCCACAGCCGGCTGTCGGCGGGGATCAGTCTCCCCATGCCGATCCCTTTGTTCGTGTCGCCGATAGTTGCAAATGAAACCAAAATTGCGATGATGGTGTGGTTGTGGGAGCGCGGCGCAGGACGCCGCGCGCCAAAGGCGGCGCACAGGCGTGCGTCGGTGCAACACGCTGCCGAGCCGAGGCAAGACCTCGGCGCGCAGGTGACGCGCCGGCCGCGCCCGCAGGCGCCGCCGGCCAGCCGGCCCGCTGGCCGCTAGGGCGGGCCTTGGGCATCTGACTGACGCGGAGGCGACCATGCCGGATATGTTTGACAACCCCATCGGCACCGATGGGTTTGAATTCGTCGAATTCACCGGGCCTGATCCGACAGCCTTGGCGCAGCGGTTCGAAGCCATGGGATTTACGCCCGTCGCGCGGCACCGCTCCAAGAACGTGGTGCGCTACAAACAGGGCGACATCAATTTCATCCTCAATGGCGAGCCGGCTGGCCAGCCTGCCGAGTTTCGTGCCGCGCACGGGCCCAGCGCCAACGCCATGGCCTTTCGCGTGCACGACGCACGCCACGCCTTCGCGCAGGCCGTCGCGCGGGGCGCCACACCGGTCGATATGGCCATCGGACCAATGGAGCTTGATATTCCCTGCATTGAAGGCATTGGCGGGGCGTTCATTTATCTGGTGGACCGGTATGGCGCCCAGACGATCTACGATGTCGACTTTCGTCCCATTCCCGGCGGCGCTGAACAGGAGCAGCGCAACAGCGTTGGTCTCACCTATCTTGATCACCTGACCCACAACGTGTTTCGCGGCAACATGGCGAGGTGGGCGCAGTACTATGAAAAGATTTTCAATTTTCGGGAGATACGGTATTTCGACATTGAGGGCAGGCTCACCGGGCTGTTCTCCAAGGCGCTCACCAGCCCGTGCGGCAAGATCCGCATTCCCCTCAACGAGAGCAAGGCGGAGCCGGGCAGGATCGATCAAATCCAGGAGTTTCTGGACGCCTATCGTGGCGAAGGCATCCAGCACATCGCGCTCGGGTCGGATGATCTGTGCGCCACCGTGGACCTCCTGCGGGCGAATGGCGTCGAGCTGCAGGACACGCCCGACGCCTACTTCGACCTCATCGACCAGCGTCTGCCAGGTCATGGCGAGAATGTTGACGCACTGCGCGCCAGACGGATCCTGATCGACGGCGCCCCACAAGACGGACAAGGACTTCTCCTGCAGATTTTCTCCAAGAACGCCTGCGGGCCAATCTTCTTTGAGTTCATTCAGCGCAAGGGCAATGAAGGTTTCGGTGAAGGCAACTTCAAGGCCCTGTTCGAAAGCCTGGAATTAGATCAGATCCGCCGCGGCGTGCTGAAACAGCCCGCCTAAGGACCCGAGGATGAGATGAGCGACGAAATTAAGGTCGGCCAGCGCATGCGCACGCGTCATCGTGCTTCGGCGGCGGATGGTCGCCGGGCTGCGAGTTTCTACATCATGATCCTTGCGGGCGCCGCGCTCGCCGTCACGGCGATGGGGCGGTTTGAAGAAACCTGGATGGATGTGCTTGTGCTGGTCAGTCTGCTGGTCGCAGTCGTCGCCGGCATGTTCATCATCCGCAATCGCGTCAACACGCCGGATCCTGACAGCGACGCCGACGCAGCCAATACCAGCGACGCAGCCAATACCAGCGACGCACGTCAGGCGCCCGATGTGCGCCGGTCCCAAAGTCTGCCGGGCAAACATCACCAAAGCGTTTGAGCGCGGAGAAGACCCAATGTCCAGACGCAATTGGATCCCGGTGCGCGGCGCCGGCGGGCGCCATTCCCGCCAGGCGCATGCAGATATGCCCGATGGCACGTTCGAACGTGAGATGTCAAAGGAGGGCTTCTTCGGGCCCGCCGCGTTCTTTCACCATCGCCTGCCGCCCACTGGCTGGTCCGATTTCCAAGGCCCACTGCGCCCGCGCGCCTTTGACCTGACCCGCCTTGGCCTGCAGCCGGGCTCACCGTGGGCTGCCGCTGCGATCCTGCGAAACGCAGCCTGCGAGATCCGTTTCTGGCGCCCCGGCGGCGTCCAGAGCGCGATCGCGCGCAACGGCGATGGCGACACTGTGCTGTTCATCCATCGCGGCAATGCAGATCTGTACACTGATTGGGGGCGCCTTGCTGTCGAGGCGGGCGACTACGTCTATCTGCCGCGCGGCGCACTGTGGCTGGTGGAGCCGATTGGGGCCTCATCCTTCGAGGCGCTGATGATCGAGGCAACCAACGCTCACTTCACGTGGCCGGAACGCGGTCTGCTCGGGCCGCACGCCTTCATCGATCCCGCCATTCTGACGCTCCCGCAGATGGATGACGCGTTTCGCACCCGTCAGGAAGCGCCCGGCCCGTGGCGCATCGAGATCAAGAAGCGCGCTGCAGTCAGCACCGCCACCTATGCCTATTTCCCGATGGATGCTGTCGGCTGGCATGGCGAGCTTGCGCCTGTGAAGTTCAACGTGCGCGACCTGCGTCCGGTGATGAGCCACCGCTATCACCTGCCGCCGAGCGCCCACACGACCTTTGTCAGCGATCGCTTCGTCGTCTGCACATTCTGTCCGCGCCCCTTCGAAACCGATCCAGGCGCGCTTAAGGTTCCTTTTTTCCACAACAATGACGACTATGACGAAGTGCTTTTCTACCATGCCGGAGATTTCTTTTCCCGGGACAACATCCATGCCGGCATGCTGACGTTTCACCCGTCGGGCTTCACCCACGGGCCACACCCCAAGGCGCTGACACGTATGCTGTCGCAGCCGAAGCCCGCCACGGATGAGTATGCCGTGATGATCGATACGCGCGATCCCCTGGATGTCGCACCGGGCGCCGAGGCGCTTGAGTGGGCAGGCTATGTCGACAGCTGGAAGCCTGTCCCGACGACGGCGGGCGAATGAGCGCGCCGAAGGGTGGCTCTGGCGCCTGCGACGGCTCTGCACCAGACCCCGCAGCGCTGCGGCTTGATGCCTATCTGCCTTACCGTCTGGCCGCCGCCTCCGCCGCGGTGAGCCAACTCATCGCGCGCACCTATGAGACACGCTTCGGCCTGACAATCTGGCAATGGCGGGCTCTGGCCGTGCTGGGCGAGGGTGAGGAGCGCACCCAACGCGCGCTGATGGAACGCACGGGCATGGATAAGGTCACGGTCAGCCGCGCTGTGCAGGCGCTCATGCTGCGCGGGCTTGTGACCCGTCGCTCCAGCGCCGCCGACCGGCGGGCGACCCTCATTGGCCTGAGCCAGGCTGGGGCTGACATCTACCGTGAGATCGTTCCGCTCGCCCGCGCCTATGAGGACCTCCTTTTGCAGGCGCTGACGCCGGATCAGGCGCGCGAACTTGATCGCTTGCTGCGCTGCGTGGAAGCGCGCGCGCAGGCGCTGCGCGCGCGCTAGCCGTTCGTTTAAGTCGTGGGGCCTGACGTGTTGTTAACCTCGCTGCGCCTATATGCTGATCCTGGGCCAGGAGGGATAGGGTGAGCGAGGTGACGGCGAATGCGACCGAGATGCCGCCGGCCGACGTTCTGCGCGCCGCCAATGTCAATGCCTGCACTGGGCTTGCCACTGATTATCTCAATGTTTTCAATGAAGCATTGATGCTGCTCGAGCTCACCCCCGATGCTCCCGATATGCTTGAGGACCTGATCCATTGGCGTGCGCCGGGCTATGCAGATCACTTCGAACGGTCAGCCTTTCAAGGACGGGCAATCGTCATCAGCGCCTGGCGGGCGCTGCCGGCATCGCGGCGCACCGCCTTCGAGGCCGAGGCCCGCGATCTCGAGCGCGGCATACAGGATGGCGTGGCCCAGCTGCTTGACCTGATCGCGCGCAACGAAGACTTCGCGGCGACGGCGGTGAGGGCCTGCGCCCGCGCCCGGGCCGGCATCGCCCGCCTTGACGCAATGGTCCATGGCCGCGACAGCGAACCAGAAAACGCGCAGGACGCCATCGACGCGCTCTTTTCGTAATCGACGCAGCTCGGCGCAAGGCCTCTTGGATGCAGGGACAGCCGGCCTCAGTAGCCGAGCGCGAGCCCATCCTTGCGCATTTCGCTGGCGGCCCGATAGACCTTCAAAGCCGGATCCCATTCAATGGCCTGATAGCCGCCGAATGAGCCGTCTGCATCGCGCACCACGTGGCCGCGGCGGGTGAGGGCGCGCAGGGTTGAGGCGTCCACCCCGCTTTCCAGGAAAATCTGCCCAGGTCCGCCCACGCAGTCCCCGGTCGGTTCGCAGCCTCCCTCATGGCGCCAGCGCGCCGCATCGCCGGCCGCCTGCACGTCCAGCCCATAGTCGATCATATTGACGATGATCTGCACGTGACCCTGTGGCTGCATGTCGCCGCCCATCACTCCGAAGGCGAGCCAGGGCTGCGAATCTTTTTTTGCAAATGCCGGGATGATGGTCTGAAAGGGTCGTTTGCCCGGCGCGTAGACGTTGCGGCTGCCGGGCGTCATGGCGAACAGCTCACCCCGGTTCTGGACCATGAAGCCCAGCCCGTCCGGCACGAGGCCGGATCCCATGCCGCGAAAATTGGACTGGATCAGCGACACCATCATGCCGTCCCTGTCCGCGGCGACGAGATAGGTAGTGTCTGCGCCGCGCACGCCGTCCTGCGCTGTGGCGAGCGTCATCGCCCTGTCCATGGAGATCCTGCTGCGCCGCTGCGCGGCGTAAGCCGGATCAAGCAAGGCTGGCAGCGGCGAGGCGCGAAGCCCGGGATCGCCGCTGAAGCGGGCGCGGTCCTCCCAGGCCAGTCGTTTGGCTTCGATCTGAACATGCAGACTGTCGGTCGACAGGAAGCCCATCGCCGCAAGATCGAAGCCCTCGAGGATTTTCAGCATCTGTAGGGCGGTCACGCCTTGCGTATTTTCGCCAATCTCAAACAGCTCGACATTGCGATAGGTCGCCGAAACGGGCTCCACCCAGTCGCCGCGATGGGCCGCGAGATCGGCGGCGCGCAGGGGAGCGCCGACCCGCCGAAAATAGGCGTCCATGACCTTGGCGAGCGCGCCTTTGTAGAAAGCGTCGCGGCCGTCGCGCGCCAGCGTGCGATAGGTGCGCGCCAGGTCCGGGTTCCTGAACACCTCGCCATCGCGCGGTGCAGCGCCGCCGGCCCAGTACAAACTGCGGGCATTGGCGAATTCCTCAAGACGCCCTGCTCTGGCTTCCGCCTCCAGCCGGAGCCCATTGCGCGCCCAATAATAGGCGATCGTCGGCGCCACCGGCGCGCCCTGCTCGGCCAGCGCGATCGCCGGGGCCAGCACGTCGCGCATCGGCAAACGCCCGAAGCGGGCATGCAGTGCAAACCATCCGTCAACCGCCCCTGGCACGGTGACGCTGAGCGCCCCGAAGGACGGGATGGCGCTGACCCCGCGTGTGGCAAGCGCCGCTGACATGTCCGCGTAACTGAATGCCTGCGCCGAGCGCCCCGAGCCGTTGAAACCCCAGACCCTTTGCGTCTCCGGGTCCCACACCAGGGCGTACAGATCGCCCCCAATCCCATTGCCGGTCGGCTCAAGAAACCCGAGAGCGGCGTTGGCTGCGATGGCCGCGTCGATCGCCGAGCCGCCAGCCTTGAGGACTTCGATGGCCGCCAGGGTCGCCATCGGGTGTGCCGTCGCCGCAGCACCGTGCGCCGCTACAACCGGTGAGCGGGTCGCCCAGGAGGGGCCCGACACTCGATCGCCACGCCCCTGCGCCAAGGCCGGCGCGAGGCTCAGGAGGACGGTGGCGAAGCAGACGGCTGTTCGCCAGCCGATTGAGAGGCGGCGCAGAACTGCGCAGGCGTGGCGTTGCATTGATGTCCCCATTGCTTGGCGCCGGAGACATATTGCGGCGCGCCGCGTGCTTCAATCTTCGCATTCAACCGTCGGATGGCGCTCGATCCGGTCCTGACGAACAGAAACGGAAAGACCGCATGGACGATGCAGGCAAGCCCTGCCAGCACCATCGCTGCGCCGAAACCCGCAGCGGCGCGCGCATGGGCCCCATAGCTTTCCCCAACGGCATGCGGATGGGCGGTGAACGGGTTCGTCACCCCAGGAGGACGCGCCATTGCGCCCGGCCGCGTCGATCCGGCCGACTGCATCGCATTCATCCGCGTCCGCCCCATCCTGAGCCCCCCCCGCCCGATGACATCGCGTCCGAGCAAGCCGCCTCTCCAATCGCCGGCCAGATCCGAGGCCGGCCAGATCCGGGGCCGGCCGGGGGCCGGCTGGGGCCAGCAAGGCCGGCCGCACGCGCCAGGCTGGCGTCGCCATCGTTTTCATGCACAGGATCATTAATCGTGGCGAAATGATCTCGACCTTGAAATGTTCGTTTTGTACAATAATCCGGAATTGGGTTTCGATTATGCCCCAGAAAGCGGAATTGATTCTCGACCAAGCGGATCGGCGCATCCTTGCGATTCTACAGGAGGATGCGACGGTGCCGATCGCCGAACTCGGGGATCGTGTTGGTTTAAGCGCGACCCCATGCTGGCGCAGGGTCAAGCGTCTTGAAGAGGCCGGGGTGATCGCCCGGCGCGTCGCCCTGGTCGATCGCGCTGCCTTGGGTCTGCAGGTTACGGTGTTCGTATCCGTCCGCACCAACCAACACACGGAAGCCTGGCTGTCGGCGTTCGCCGAGGGTGTCCGGCGCATCCCGGAGGTGGTCGAGTTTTACCGCATGTCGGGCGATGTTGATTACCTGCTCAAGATCGTTGCGCCGGATATCGCGGGCTACGACCGGGTCTACAAGAAGCTGATCAAGACCGCGCCGCTGGCAGACGTCTCGTCTTCCTTTGCAATGGAGGAGATCAAAGCCACGACGGCGCTGCCGACACTGGCCTGATCCGGGGCGGGCCTGATCTGGGTCCGGCGTGCTGCGAGCCCGGCCTGTCCCGATCCGGCGTTCAGGGCAGCGCGCCGTATGGTGCGTGTCGTGCTCGATGTGGGAACGACGCATGCGCCGCCTGCCGACCAGCCGACCTGCCTGCCCGCCTGAGCTCCCGCGACCGACCCGACAGCAGAGCGTCACCAATCCAGTGCGCCCGGGTGTGCGCTCACACGCCTGCGCACACAAGCCTGCGATCACAGGGTTGTGTCCTTCCAGCCACAGGCCCGCGCGGAACGGAGCCGCGCACGTC
>JBILMQ010000059.1:0-14862 GCA_044375455.1 Caulobacterales bacterium
ATGCTGCCGCTCAATCTCGTGACCGGGCCGCTCAGTTCTGCGATCATTCCTGCTATGAGCCGGCTTCAGGACGACCCGCCCAAGTGGCGGACAGCCTATCTTGATGCCTTAACGGTGGTGACGATCATCGCTGGCGCGATCACCGCACTGCTGTTCGGCGCTGCGCCCCTGCTCATCGATGTTGTGTTTGGTCCGGGATGGGACGAAGCCGAGAAAATCTTCTCGTTCCTGGTGCTGGTGATGATCTCGGCGACGCCGATGAACACCATTGTATGGATCTACGTTTCGATGGGTCGCACGAGGCGGATGTTACACTGGTCCCTGATGGCGGCGCCGTTCTACGTCCTATCGTTCGTCATTGGTCTTCCCTATGGAGCTGTTGGTGTGGCCGCCGCTTACAGCATCGCCCAGATGCTGGCGTTCATGCCTGCTCTGTGGATGGCAACGCGCACCACGAACATCTCGATGCGTGATGTGCTCAGCATCTGTCTGCCTATTATCGTCTCAACGATTCTGATCGGTGGCGGGCTGCGCTACGTTGTCGACCGTGCGGGTCTGGCGTCTGGAATATCGGTCTGCATCCTGGCGTCCGGTCTGCATCTGTGGCTCTTGGGCCTTATCGTCTGGACTTTTCCGCAGTACCGGCGGGTCCGCGACCGCGGCCTGACGTTGGCGGGGCCGCTGCTTGTCAGGATTGGCCTGAGACGGCCACAGATATGACAGCGCAAAGTTCTTGATCGAGGGCTGTGAGCGCCGGTCCGTTCGCCATCGTGTGCGCGGGGCCTGCGCGAGGCGCGCGCCCGCACCGTGTGGCGAAGCTGCTTGCTCTGTCGACGGAGTTGCCTGGAATGAGATCAGGACACCCATTGTCATGCCGCTGGCGCACGTACATTTTTATGGCGGCGGCCTTGCCAAAGTCCGGCCTGCGCTGCAGATCGCGGACCATGGTTCCATGAAACACCAGAAAAATGGGCGCTCGAGCCGGCGCCGTGCGTGCTGGCGCGGCTTGGCTTTTGTCACAGCTCATTTCAGCGCCGATCACCCACCTGGGTCGCCTTTGTGCGGGCCGGCAATTGTGTCTGCGGGTTTATCTGACAGAGCGAGCGCGCCGTGCAGGTGCGCCCGATCGACCCGCGAGCACGGGCCCGAAAGTGAAAACTGTAGAACGAATGGAAAGTCTTCTCTGGTGATTGGCGTCAATGTCGCTGTGGCCGAATGGGCCTGCATCGCGAGGCAGGCCTGGCGCGGTCAGGCGGCGATTACAAGCCAAATGCCGACTTTACGCCATCGACGACAAATTGTGCGGCGAGCGCGGCGAGGATAATGCCAAAAATCCGAGTGATGACCATGAGCAGGGTCGCCCCAAGCATGCGGGTAAGCGGCTTGGTCAGCCGGAAGGCCGCGTAGGTGAGCGCCAGATTCACCGCGGCGGCGGCGGCGATCACGCCCTGACCTGCCAGCGTTGTCTCCTGGGTCGCATAGAGCATGACTGTGGCGATGGCGCCTGGCCCTGCAATCAGCGGGATCGCGAGGGGAAAGACTGAAATGTCGTCCAATTCGCCGCGCGCGCGGGCCTTATTGACTTCTGCAGCGGTGGTCTCGCGCCGCTGCTGGCGGCGTTCGAACAGCATGTCGACTGCGATCAGAAAGACAAGCGCGCCGCCTGCAATGCGAAACGCATCGAGGCTTACGCCCAATTGGTCGAGCAGCCAGCGCCCGCCGACGGCAAAGCCGGCGAGCACGAGGCTCGCCACGAGCACCGCCTGAAACGCCATCTGCCGGCGCCAGGCTTCATCTGCCTCTGCGGTGAGCGTGGCGAAGGTGACGGCGACCCCGGCGGGGTTGATGATGACGAAAAAGGTGACGAGGCCGGCAAGGAAGATATCAAGCATCCCGGCGACCTACCGGCTGACGTAGGGGACAACACTGGCAACGACCTTGGCGCGCGCTTCGCTCACAACAGCATCGCCATCGGATCTTCGATAAAGCCTCTGAACGCTTTCAGGAAAGCCGCACCGATCGCGCCGTCGACAACGCGGTGATCGCAGGTCAGCGTGACAGTCATCACGGTTGCGATGGCAAGTGCGCCGTTTCGCACCACTGGGCGCTGTTCTCCAGCGCCCACGCTCATGATCATGCCGTGCGGTTCGTTCAGGATCGAGGCGAAACTCCTGATCCCCATCATGCCGAGGTTGGAAATTGAGAAGGTGCCTCCGAGATACTCCTCGGGTTTCAACCGGCGCTGACGCGCGCGCTCGGCGAGATCACGCATCTCCTGGCTGATCGCCGCCAAGCCTTTGTACTCAGCCTGGCGGATGATCGGCGTGATAAGGCCGCCGTCAATGGCGACCGCAACAGCGATATCCGCATGGTGATGCAGCGCTAGCCCGTCTGGGGTGTAGCTTGCGTTTGACGCCGGAACCATCTTCAGCGCGAGGGCGCTGGCGCGGATCACGAAGTCATTGACCGACACCTTCACGCCTTGATCCTTAAACCGGTCGTTGATGTCGGCGCGTGCTTTCAAAAGGCGGTCGATCTCCAGATCCACGGTCAACGGAAAATGTGGCGTGTCGCGGAAGCTCTCGGTCATCCGCCGTGCAATTGTGCGGCGCATGCCGTCGAGCGGGACGAGATCATAGCTGCCAGGTTGGACGCCCATCTGCTCCAGCGTGCGCGCCGGCGAAGGAACGCTGACCGCAGTCGTGGCGGGCAGTCCGGAGGGCCCTGCAGCGGACGCAGCGTGGCCAACCGCCTGCGGAGCGCGCGCCAGCACCGCCTCAACGTCGCGCTTAACGATGCGCCCATTGGGACCTGAGCCGGCGACTGCGGCGAGATTGACGCCGGCCGCCGCCGCGATGCGGCGCGCAAGCGGCGAAGCGAAGGGGCGCGGGCTTTCATCGATCGCTGCGACGTGCGCGGGCAAAGGAGCGGCGCGAACGTCTGAGGCTGGGCCTGACGCTTGTGCCGGGGGCTCCCGGGAGGGCGTCGCCAGTCCGGGCGCTGCGACCACCGGCGCAGCGGCGGCCACGCCAGCCGGATCCTCATCGGCCAAGCGCGCAATGACCGCGTTCACCTTGACGCCCTCTGCCCCGGCTGGAACCAGCAGTTCCAGAACGACGCCTTCATCGACTGCCTCGACCTCCATCGTCGCCTTGTCAGTCTCGATCTCTGCGATAACCTGCCCGGATTTGACAGTGTCGCCTGGCTTGACCAGCCATTTGGCGAGTGTGCCCTCCTCCATGGTGGGCGACAGCGCGGGCATGGTGATGTCGATGCTCATGGGTTCAGTCCTGGGATCATTGGATCACGTCCGAAGGTCCGCCGATGTTGGAGGCTTGCGCGGGGACTGGCGTTGCGCGCGCAGGAAGCGCTTGCCTCCGGCATTAGGCCAACACAGCGCGGATCGCTGCGATGACATCGTCCGCATTGGGAAGAGAAAGCGCTTCAAGATTGGCTGCGTAGGGCAGCGGTGCGTCTTTCTGGAAGACGCGCACGGGCGGCGCGTCAAGCCAATCGAAGGCCTGCTCCATGACGACCGCACAGATCTCCGCCCCAACCCCCATACGGCCCCAGCCTTCCTCCGCCGTGACCAGGCGACTTGTCTTTCTGACCGAGGCGATCACCGTCTCGGTGTCGAGGGGGCGAAGGCTGCGCAGATCGATTACCTCGACCGAGACGCCGTCAGCCGCGAGCGCCTCGGCTGCCTTAAGGGCGTGGGCGACCATACGCGAATGGGCTGTGACGGTGACGTCACGGCCCTCCCGGCGCACCTTGGCCTTTCCGATGGGCACAATCCAATCATCGCTGGTTGGTGCGTCAAAGGTTTCGCCGTAGAGCAATTCGTGCTCGAGAAACACGACCGGATTGGGGTCGCGGATCGCAGCCTTAAGGAGGCCCTTCGCGTCGGCTGCATCATAGGGCGCAACGACCTTGAGGCCGGGGATGTGGGCATACCAGGAAGAGTAGTCCTGGCTGTGCTGGGCGGCGACGCGGGCGGCCGCGCCGTTCGGTCCTCGGAAGACGATCGGGCAGTTGAGCTGACCGCCCGACATATAGAGGGTCTTGGCGGCCGAATTGATGAGATGATCGATGGCCTGCATCGCAAAGTTGAAGGTCATGAACTCAACGATCGGCCGCAGTCCGCCCCAGGCGGCGCCCACGCCCATACCGGCGAAGCCATGCTCGGTGATCGGCGTATCGATCACGCGTTGCGCCCCGAATTCTTCGAGCAGGCCGCGGCTGACTTTATAGGCGCCCTGATATTGACCGACCTCTTCGCCCATCAGGAAGACGGTCGGATCGCGGCGCATTTCCTCCGCCATCGCATCGCGCAGCGCGTCGCGCACAGTGATGGGCGCCAAGGAGGTCGGCGGGACCGGCGACGGCGCTGCCACGGCCGTCCGCGGCGCAGGCGTCCCGCTCGGCCCGGCCAGGCTGGGCGACGGAGCGAGCGATGCTCGGATGGTTTCAGGCTCTGGACGCGGCGCGGCGGCGGTTTCGCTGGCGAGGAGCGCAATGGGCGCATTCACCTTCACGTTCTGGCTCCCGGCCGGCACCAGGATACGCTCAAGCACCCCCTCGTCGACGGCTTCCACTTCCATCGTCGCCTTGTCTGTTTCGATCTCGGCGATCACGTCGCCTGCCCGGATCATGTCGCCCTCGGCCTTGAGCCATTTGGCCAGCGTGCCCTCTTCCATTGTTGGGGACAGGGCAGGCATCAGGATTGGTGTGCCCATGCCAGCCTCACCCGATCGCGACGGCAGTCGCCGCCATGACGACGGCCAGCGCAGAAAGCGTCGCGCCACGCTTGGCGAACCGACCCGCGCCGCCGTCAGCGGTACGACCGCGTCCAGGGGCACAGACGCGCCAGGCCAGGCCCATGGCGAGTGCGGCGAACCCGGCCAGTCCGATGCCGGCGGCTGTCCAGGCGAGGAGATCTTGCAATGCGGTCATGGCCTCATGCCTCCGCGTAAATGTCAGTCATCAGGTCAGCCGCATCAGGCTGCGGACTTTCCTGGGCGAAGCGGGCGCTTTGGGCGACCACCTCACGCACGCGCCGGTCGATCTCTTTGAGAGACTCCTCATCGCTGTGTCCGGCGTCCAGGATCACCTTTTTCAGATGGTCGATCGGATCGCGCTTCTCGCGCACCGCATCAACCTCCTCGCGTGTCCGGTATTTCGCCGGATCGCTCATGGAATGCCCGCGATAGCGATAGGTCTTCATTTCCAGGATTGTCGGACCGCCGCCGGTGCGGGCCTTGGCGACGGCCTTGCGGCTTGCATCGCGTACCGCGAGGACATCCATTCCATCAACGGGGAAGCCATCAATCTCGAAGCTAATCCCGCGCTTGAACAATTCGGTCTCAGCCGACGCGCGCGCCACTGAGGTTCCCATGGCGTACTGATTGTTCTCGATGACGAAGACGACCGGAAGGCTCCAGAGGCGCGCCATGTTGAAGGTCTCATAGACCTGGCCCTGGTTGGCCGCACCGTCCCCGAAATAGGTGACGCTGACCCGGTCATTGCCCAGATATTTGTTGGCCAAGGCCAGCCCTGCGCCGATTGGCACCTGGGCCCCAACAATGCCATGTCCGCCGTAGAAGCCTTTGTCCCGACTGAACATGTGCATCGAACCGCCTTTGCCGCGCGAGGCGCCGCCGCTGCGGCCTGTCAGCTCTGCCATAATGGCGTCCGCAGTCATGCCGCAGGCGAGCATGTGACCATGATCGCGATAGCCCGTGATCACTTGGTCGCCCGGCCGCAGGGCGGCTTGCATGCCGACCACGACGGCTTCCTGGCCGATGTAGAGATGGCAAAAACCGGCGATCAGCCCCATGCCGTAGAGCTGACCCGCACGCTCCTCAAATCGCCGGATCAGCAGCATGTCTTCATAAAACTTCAACAGCTCGTCCGCCGTCGCCACGGCAACGTCGGACTTCTTGCGTTTCGGCGCGCCCTTCTCGGGTGCGGTCATGCGGCCCCTTTCAGCGCGTCGATGCGCGCTCTCTTTGAAGTTACCTGCCCGCGTGACTCTTTAACGGGCCAGGGGCGGCGTCGTCCACCCACTCACGAACCACGACTATCATCGGTCCCGCCTAGGCGCAGAATGACATCCGTCGGCCGGGCATAGCCAAGAACCTCGCGCGCCCGCTCCTCCACATAGTCGAGATCCAGGCTGGCATCGCGCAGACGCGCGATGCGTTGGCTCGTCTCAATGCGCTCAGCCCGCACGGATTCGAGTTCTGACTGCAGCATAGTTGTTTGTTTTTGAAGCTCTATCCAGGCCAGAAGGCCATTCTGGCCGGCGAGCGCATGGGCTGAAAAATAAGCCGCCAGCATGCCAAGCCCGATGGACGTCATCGACGGATGGTCGGCCATTCTGCGCCTCCGATTCGCGGGTAGTCGGGCTGTTTCAGCCCTGTCAAGCGAATCGTTCTTGAATCGTTAAAATGAAGAAATCGTTAATTTTGTTTCCGTCGTGTTGATTCAGAATTTCACAAGCTTTGCAGGCGGCCGAATAGCGAATCATCAGCCATGCGCCGCGCGCAAGCCGCGCCCAGGCGGCGACCAGGCGGCCCCCAGGCAGCGTATGCCGAGCCCGGGCGAGGCCCATCACCCGACGGCGGTCGGCCGGTCTTGTGATATGGATTGCGGGGGCTCGGCTGGCAGCGGTCAGGTCCGGGGCGGGGCTGCCGCAGGATGAATAGGGGCGCCCGTCCGGCGACAGAGGCGAGCAGGTGCGCGCCCGACGGATGTTGCGCGACCCGTTCGTCAGCGCCGGATCTTGAGACCGGCCCATCCTGCGTAGACGCCCTGCCCGTCCAGCATCTCTTCGATGCGTATCAGCTGATTGTACTTTGCAAGCCGGTCTGAGCGGGCGAGCGACCCGGTCTTAATCTGACCGCAATTCACCGCAACGGCGAGGTCGGCGATGGTCGCGTCCTCGGTTTCACCGGAGCGATGCGACATGACCGCGGTGTAGCCATTGCGATGCGCGATCTCGACGGCATCGAGCGTCTCGGACAGTGTGCCGATCTGATTGACCTTGATCAGGACCGAGTTGGCGAGGCCACAACGCACCCCATCCTTCAGGCGGGCCGGATTGGTGACGAAGAGATCGTCGCCGACGAGCTGGCACTTCGATCCGAGTTCATGGGTGAGGATTTCCCAGCCGGTCCAGTCGTCCTCGCTCATGCCGTCCTCAATGGACGCGATCGGATAGTTGGAGACCAGCCGCGCGAGATAGCCGGCCATGTCTTTCGGGCTCAGCACCTTGCCCTCACCCTCAAGATGGTAGGCGCCGTCCTGGTAAAACTCAGTCGCGGCGCAATCAAGGGCGAGCGCAATGTCCTTACCCGGCTCGAACCCTGCATCGCGCACGGCTTTCATGATGAAGTCCAGCGCCTCATCGGCCGACCTGAGATTGGGCGCGAAGCCGCCCTCATCCCCCACATTGGTGTTGTGCCCGGCCTTCCTGAGGGCTGTCTTCAGGCCGTGGAAGACCTCCGCTCCCATCCGGATCGCGTCGATCATGGTCTCGGCGCCGAGCGGCATGATCATGAATTCCTGGATGTCGATCGGATTATCGGCGTGGGCGCCTCCATTGATGATGTTCATCATCGGCACGGGCAGCACCCGCGCGGACACTCCGCCGACATATTTGAAAAGCGGTTGACCCACGCTCTCGGCTGCAGCTTTGGCGGTGGCCAGCGAAACGCCCAGGATCGCATTGGCCCCGAGACGCTGTTTGTTGGCTGTGGCGTCAAGATCGATCATCGTGTTGTCAATCCGGCGCTGATCTTGCGCATCCATGCCGGACAGCACGTCAAAGATCTCTCCCTCGACACTCGCCACCGCCTGCAGCACGCCCTTGCCGAGGAAACGGGCCTTGTCGCCGTCACGTTTCTCCACCGCCTCATGGGCCCCGGTTGAGGCGCCCGATGGAACGGCTGCGCGGCCGACCGCGCCATCTTCGAGGATGACGTCGACCTCGATCGTCGGGTTGCCTCGGCTGTCGAGTATCTCACGCGCGCGAATGTCGACGATGGCGGTCATGGGGACTGCTGCTCCAGAGGGCGCCGGGGAGTGTTGGGTAAAGGCGCTGGTTGAAATCGCTCATTGAGGCTGTGTTCGACGGGATCGCGCACGCTGTTCAAGAGCGCTGTTCGAGGGCGCCGCCAAACGGGCGAACAAACACCGCTGACGGCGCCCTGCGCACCGGATGCGACCTGCGCCCGCATACGAAAACGCCCCGTCACAGGACGGGGCGATCTCAGACTCCCCGGTCGCGCAGAGCGCGAAACACGCGCGTCAGTCCTCTTTCGGAGACAGAATTTGGCGACCGCGATACATGCCGGTCTTCAGGTCGATATGGTGCGGACGGCGCAGTTCTCCTGAATCCTTGTCCTCGACATACGGGTTCTTGCCGAGCGCATGGTGGGCGCGGCGCATGCCGCGCCGCGAGGGAGAAGTTTTCCGCTTGGGGACCGCCATGTCCCGCTCCTTCCGGTGACCAAGGCCCTGTCAGGGCGAATTCCAGGAGGCCGGGGCTTAACGCAAGCGCGGCCGGCGCGCAAGCCACGCCGTTCAGCCAAACGGCCGTAAAGCGCTCACCGCGGGTCCTCGCGGCGCGCCGCGGGACCTCGGCGAGGAACCAAGCCCCCTGTCAGGCCGACGGTGGGACTGCAACGAGGCCGGTGTCGGGGCCGATAGCCCCAGCGATGAGATCGAGATAGCCCGCCTCAATAGCTTCCCATCCGTCAAGCCAGCGGATCGTCAGCCACCGCGGCGCGTCAGCAAGAAACGTCCCCCACGCCGCCGCCAGGCGCTCCTGGAAGCCTGCTGCGCCCCATGCCGCCACCTGCTCCTCAATGACGGCCGGTGCAAAAAAGAACTCAGGTCGCGGCCCGATGAACGCGGCGCCGGGATCTGGCGGCGCCTGCCAATGCGCGCCGCCGACCAGGATCGACCTTATGAGCCCGCCGGCGAGATGCGCATGCACGCGCCGCACGATCGCCGGATCGCCCGCGATGTCCACGAGCACGCTGCGCGCGGCGGCCAGCGCCTCGACGTCGTTATAGGTCGCAACATGATCATAATAGCCCGTGCGCGCTGCAAATCTGACGTTGCCGGGCGCGGTCAGTCCCACCACCCGCACTGCGCCGCGCGCTTTGGCGCCGGCCGCCAACGACAGCGCGGTCTTGCTCGAGGCGCTGGTCACTATGAGTTGATCGGCGCCCCATTCGGGGTGGGCGGCCACATGCTGGTCGAGAAGAAAACCGGTGGTAAACAGAGGTCGCAGCAGCGCGGTCCAGGCCTCGGTCTCCCATTCCCTGGCGCTGACCGCCGTGGCGCCTGCCGCTTGCAGCTTAGCTACACCGGTATCCCCATTCTGGCGCATGTATTGATTGTAGACGGGCGCGAGTTTGGTGCGGTGTGGCGCCGCGTCGGTGACCAAATGCGGCTTTACCACGCCGACATCGATGACAACGCTGCTTGACATTGGCGCGAGCCCGTAAACCCGTTCCCCTGGGGTGAGACGGGGGTCGGTTGTTTCGGCGACGGTGGCGAACCCCCAGACCGGGATGCGCCCAAACCCTTGCGAAGCCGGGAAGGCAGCCCAATAGCCAAGCCGGTCTCCATACACGCCGTAGGTGATGTTGTTGGCGGTCAGGGCGAAAAGATCGACTTTGAGCCGCGCCTGGCCCGGGCGCAGATCCTCGCGAGCGGCTTCCTGGCGCAGCAGCTGGCGCAGGTCGCTGCGTGCGACGACAAGGTGAACGCTCATGCGGCGACTGCGATCAAGGGACTTCTCCGTCCCTTCTGTGGAGCATGACCGGGTGCGGCGGACAAGAGGTTCAAACGCGTCGCACAGGCATCACGGCGCGCCGGTCGGTCGTGTGCGCGATGTGCGGACCTCGCCTCGACCAGTCGACATAAAAAGTCGACCTGACGGGTTTCTCCGACAGGGGCGCTTTCACAAGATCCCTCTCGACGCAACGCATGGACCTTGCGACAAGTGTATTTCGCCGGGTCGTCGGCAGGAGCCTCCTCTATGAACGGATTGCTGATCGTGTTGGCGGTCGCAGCGGTGATCGTTGTGATCCTTGTCGGAATTTATAATCGGCTCATTGCGCTGCGGCAGAACTGCAATCAGGCGTTCGCCGACATAGATGTCCAACTCAAACAACGCCACGATCTGATCCCGAACATCGTGGAAGCTGTGAAGGGATATGCGGCGCACGAAAAAACAACCCTCGACGCCGTCATCAACGCCCGCAACGCCGCCATCAACGCATCGGGGGTGGCGCAGCAGGCCGCGGCGGAGAACGCTCTGTCCGGGGCCCTCGGCAAACTCTTCGCCCTCGCCGAGGCCTATCCCGATCTCAAGGCCAATCAGAATTTTCTGCAGCTGCAGACCGAATTGTCGGATGTGGAGAACAAAATCGCGGCGGCGCGACGGTTCTTCAACAATGCCATTGGCGAATTCAACACAGGCCTGCAGCAGTTTCCCGCAGTTCTGTTCGCCGGAATGCTGGGATTTACGGCGCGCGATTTCTTCGATGTCGGCGACGACCAGCGCCAGAAGCTCGACACCCCGCCTTCTGTGAAATTCTGATCCGATGATCGCCGGGCGGGCCTACGGGCTTCGCAGCCACATCCTGGACAATAACCTGAAGAGCGCGCTGCTGCTGGCGGGTTTTCCGGTGCTGCTTCTTCTGGTGTGGTTTGCGATGTGTCTGTTGGGGGCCGCTCAATCTGACGCTGCTGCCACGCTTGCTCTGGGGTTCGATTACTTCGCCGCATCCTGGCCGCTCGCCATTCTGGCCGCGGGCCTGTGGTTCGCCATCGCCTTTGTCGCCCATCAGGCGATCATCGACGCCGCCACCGGGGCGCGCAGGGTGACGCGGACTGAGGAGCCGGAACTCTATAATCTTCTGGAGAACCTGTGCATCTCCCGTGGCATTGCGATGCCGAGCCTGCGCATTATGGAAACAGATGCGCTCAACGCCTATGCGAGCGGCCTTAGTGAACGCACTGCGAGCATCGCGGTGACGCGCGGTCTGATGGGCGGTCTCGACAAGGCAGAACTCGAGGCGGTTCTGGCCCATGAACTGACGCATATCCGCAACCGCGACGTGCGCACGATGGTTATCGCGGTCGTGTTTGCCGGCATCATCTCATTCGTCGGTGAAATGACGTTTCGGATGCTGAGCCATGGCCAGCAACCGCGCGTAAGCCGCGGCAGGCGCGATGGCGGCGGCGGCGCTGCCGCCGTGCTTCTGATCGCGCTCGCAATCATCGCAGTGTCCTATCTGCTCGCCATCGTGATCCGGTTCCTGCTGTCGCGCACACGCGAGTACGTCGCCGACGCCGGTTCGGTCGAGTTGACCAAGAATCCCGATGCGATGATCTCCGCCCTGAAGAAAGTGGCTGGCCGCTCCACCATGGTTGATGCGCCGGCGGAGGCCCGCGAAATGTTCTTTGACAATGAAACAAGCGGCTTCCAACGGTTGTTCTCCACCCACCCTGCAATTGAGGACCGCATCAAAGCGCTGATCGAGTTCGCCGGCGGAGTTGACGCCGACCCGCTCCCTCACCCGTAGAGCAGCCCTGGAAGCCACGTTGCGAGAGCCGGAAACGCCGCGACCAGCAACAGGGCGATGAGCTGCAGAGCGATGAAGGGAACCACGCCTTTGTAGATGTCGATGGTGCGCACCTGGGGCGGCGCCACGCCGCGCAGATAGAACAGGGCGAAACCGAACGGCGGCGTGAGAAACGACGTTTGCAGATTGATCGCCATCATCACGCCAAGCCAGAGCGGATCAGCGCCCATCATGATCAGCGGCACCGCGACAAGAGGCGCGACAACGAAGCAGATCTCAATAAAATCGAGAAAGAACCCGAGCACGAACATCACGAGCATCACCGCGATCATTGCGCCTGTGAGGCCGCCCGGCGTTGCCTGGAGCATGGAGGCTACCCACTCATCACCGCCCAGGCCGCGAAACACGAGCGTGAACAGCGCCGCGCCGATCAGGATGACAAAGACCATGGCCGTGATGTCCACGGTGGAACGCAGCGCAGGGCGCAATTGCTGTGCCCGCGCCAGGATCCAGAACGCCATGACAAGGCCGCCCGCCGACAGCAGTGCAAGCGCCGCCCCGATCAGGCTGACGGCAAGCGCCAACGGACCCTCGCCGGCGAACAGCACCGGCAGATCCGTCGCGACGCGCAGCGCGGCGAGCAGGCCAAGCGCCCCCGCACCGCCAAGCGCGATGCGCGCTGGTGCGCCTGCGCCGCGTCCGGCGTCATGCTCCATCCGGAGTGCAGCGAGGAAAGCCGCTCCGGCGGCGCCGACCGCGGCCCCCTCCGTCGGCGTGGCGACGCCGAACAGGATTGAGCCAAGCACAGCAACGATGAGGATCAACGGAGCGGCGAGCGCACGCGCCAGCCGTCCCCACCCGGGCACGCCCGCTTCACCCGCCGGCGCCGCAGTCGGATGCAGCCAGGCCGTCACCGCCTGATAGGCGAGATAGAGACCGACGAGCAGAAGCCCGGGAATGAGCGCTCCGGCGAACAGATCACCGACCGAGACCACGCTCGGCGATGTCACGCCCATCTGAAGCTGCGCTTTCTGGTTGGCCGATCCGAGAACGTCGCCGAGCAGGATAAGCACCACCGAGGGGGGAATGATCTGGCCCAGTGTGCCGGCGGCGGCGATCGACCCGGCGGCGAGCGAGGGGGCATAGCCGCGCCGCAGCATGACCGGCAAGGCGAGCAGGCCCATGGTGACGACCGTGGCGCCGACAACGCCAGTGGATGCAGCCAGAAGGGCGCCGACGATGGCGGTGGCGTAGAGCAAGCCGCCCCGCGCGCGCCCGAACAGGTCGGCCATGGTCGACAGCAGGTCTTCAGCGATCTTGGATCGCTCAAGGATTACCCCCATCAGAATAAACAATGGCACCGCCGTCAGGGTCGCATTTGTCATGGATCCATAGATGCGCTGCGGAAAGGCGGCGAGATATGCGGGAGAGAAGACCCCGAAAGCCAATCCGATGACGGCGAAGACCAACGCAACCCCGGCAAGCGTGAACGCGACCGGATAGCCGCAGAGGATCGCCACGATCAGAGTGGCGAACATCAAGATGTCGAGAACGCCATGGAGGTCGGTCACCCTGCGCCCTCCCCATGGGCCAAAGCCTGGGCGGGCGGCGCGGCCGGCGCCAGTCCCCGCAATGCAAGGGCAGCGCGCGCCGCCTGGGCCATCGCCTGGGCGAGCAGCATGACCGCAAACACGCTGATGCTGGTCTTGAGCAGAAACACAAACGGCAACCCGTCGGTTTCCGCGCTGCGCTCGCCGATCCGCCAGGCAAGGTCGACCACCGGACCGGCGGCGAACAGCAGCATCACCAGCACCGGGGCGGCGAAAAGCGTGTAGCCGAGCAGATTGATGAGGGCCTGACCGCGCGGCGGCAGCGACCCGTAGACGATATCGACGCGCACATGGGCGTCACGCAGCAGGGCGGCGGGTGCGGCCATCAGAAAACCGAGGGCATGGGCGTAGAGCACGCCTTCCGTCAGCTTGGTGAAAGACTGGCCGAAGGCGTAGCGCAGCACAACGGTGGCGAGCATGCCAAAGGCCATGGCAAGAAGGCAGCCGCGGGCGAAGGTTTCGCAGGCGAGCGAAAGCCGATCGATGATGTCGATGGCGGGGCGCGCTGCGCGCGCCGCTGGTTCGCCCACAGCGGCGATGGCGATAGGCAGCGCGAGAAACGGCGCGAGGGCGTAGCCGGCAACGGTGAGCACGACGCCGAGCGGCGCTGCGAAATCATAGGGCGTCATCGGGTTATTCCTGCCCGTCGCCGAGGGCCCTGCCCCGCAGCGCGTAGTAGCGGCCTTCAACGCCTTCGGTCCAGCCGCGGAGGGTTTTCAGCGCGGCGGTGAAGCTCTCATAGATGCGCCGCCCAAGCGCATCCCCGCCGCCGGCTTCGGCCCAGATCTCGCGCGACACCGTCGCGGCGGCCTTCATAATGTCATCCGGGAAGGGGCGAATGCGGATGGCATGCTCGCGTGCGAGCACTTCCAGGGCTTCGGCATTGCGCCAGGTGAATTCCCCGATCGACCAGTCATTCACGCACCGGCAGGCTGCGCGCAGGATTGCCTGATGATCCGCCGACAGAGCGTCAAAGACCTTCTTGTTGACCCCGAGGGCGAGCATTGCGCCGGGTTCATGCATGCCGGGCCCGTAGTAGAACGGCGCTTCGCGATAGAAGCCCAGACCAAGATCATTCCAGGGCCCGACAAACTCGGCTGCATCGATCACGCCCGACTGCAGGGACTGAAAGATCTCGCCGCCAGGTATGGCCACTGCAGCGCCGCCGAGCCGGCGGATCATCTCCCCGCCAATTCCGGGGATGCGCATTTTGAGGCCGCGCAGATCTGCAAGACCGGACAGCTCGCGTTTAAACCAGCCACCCGTCTGGTGGCAGGAATTGGCCGCGCCCATGGGCACGATACCGAAGCCGGCGGCGAGTTCTTCCCACAGGGCGGCGCCGCCGCCATAGTCGATCCAGGCAAGCTGTTCCATCGCCGTCATGCCGAAAGGCACTGCAGTAAAAAACGGATAGGCGGGATGCTTGCCCTGCCAATAGTACTCTGCGCCGTGGTACATATCGGCCGCGCCGGTCGCCACGGCGTCGAAGACTTCAAACGCGCCGACAAGTTCGCCGGCGGCGTAGACTTTGATATCCAGGGTTCCGCCAGAGAGCGCACGGGCGGTCGAGGCCACCCGTTCAGCGGCTTCGCCGAGACCCGGCATGTTCTTTGGCCAGGTGGTGACCATGGTCAAACGCACGCGCG
>JBILMQ010000289.1:0-4427 GCA_044375455.1 Caulobacterales bacterium
TTTGCAGAAACGCTTCCGCGACGCTCATGTGCCCACCCAGCACATCATGGTTGCTCCGCCGACCTTTGAACTGGCGGGCCGCACGCTGCTCGGTCTGATCAATGACGACGCGAGTTTCTGAGAAGTGCACGGCGCACGGTCCAGTCACTGAGGAGAGGCTTGAATGGCGGCGCGGTTTGACTTGGTGGTGCGCGGCGGGGTGGTGGCGGATGGCGCCGGCGCCGCCTTGCGTCGCGCCGATGTCGCGGTCACCGACGGACGAATTGCAGCGATTGGTCCGGCGCTGCCGTCGGGCCGTCGCGAAATCGATGCGCGCGACCGCCTGGTAACCCCGGGCTTTGTCGACGTGCACACCCACTATGACGGCCAGGCGACCTGGGATGACCGGCTTGAGCCGTCCTCCCGCCACGGCGTGACCACAGCCGTCATGGGCAATTGCGGCGTCGGCTTTGCGCCCTGCCGCGCTGGCGACCGTGACGCCCTGGTGCGTCTCATGGAGGGAGTGGAGGATATCCCTGGAACGGCGCTTCATGAGGGCTTGCCTTGGACCTGGGAAAGTTTTGCGGACTATCTCGATGCGATCGAGCGACGGCCGCGTGACATCGACCTTTGCGCCTATCTGCCGCATGGGGCTTTGCGCGTCTTCGTCATGGGCGATCGCGCGGTCCGCCGCGAGGCCGCCACCGCAGCGGACATCGCCGCCATGGCGGCGCTGACGCACGACGCCATGCGCGCCGGCGCGCTGGGGTTTGCGACATCGCGCGCGCTCGTGCACAGGAGCTCGGACGGAGAGCTCACGCCGATGTACCGCGCCGGGCGCGATGAGGTGCTCGCCATTGCCGGCGCCCTGAAGGGGCGCGGCGTGTTTCAATCGGTGATGGACTTCCTGCCGTTCGAGGCGGAGTGGCGGCTTTTCCTTGAGGCCGAGCGCGCCGGCGCGGGCGGCGCAACTTTTTCGCTGACCCAGGTCGAGGCCGCGCCGGAGGGGTATCGCAAGCTGCTTGCCGCAACGACGGCGGCCAACCACGCCGGCCATCGCGTGCGCGCGCAGATTCTGACCCGCCCCATTGGAGTTCTCATGGGGCTCGAGGCCACGATCCATCCCTTCGTGACGAGACCAAGCTACCAGGCGATCGCGGCGCGCCCGCTTGCCGATCGTGTCGCTGCGATGCGCGATCCCGCCCTCAAGGCGCGCATCCTCAGCGAGCCCGCTGGCGAATTCCACCCGATACTCGCCCTGTTCAGCCAGGCGCGGCAGAAACTTTTTCCGCTGATGGCCAATCCGGACTACGCGCCCGCAGCCGCCGACTCTGTCGCAGCGCGGGCCGCCGCGGCCGGGCGCGATGCGGAGGAATGGCTCTATGACTGGCTCCTCGAGGACGGCGGGCGCGCCCTGCTCTACGCGCCGGTCTACAACTACGCGCACGGCGACCTCGCCGCGGTCGACGAGATGATGCGTCACCCCTACACCGTCTTCGGTCTGGCCGATGGCGGCGCCCATGTCGGGACGATTTCGGATGCGTCCGCGACGACGTTCACGCTCACCCACTGGGCGCGCGATACCGGCGCATTCGACATTCCCACTGCGGTGCGCATTCTCACCCGGATTCCTGCCGAGACCGTCGGCCTGCTTGACCGCGGCCTGATCGCGGTCGGCGCCAAAGCGGATCTTAATGTCATCGACCTTGACCGCCTCGCGATCCGGCGTCCGAGGATCGTTCATGACCTGCCGGCCGGAGGCAAACGGTTCCTGCAAGACGCTGATGGCTATGACGCCACGATCGTCTCGGGCCGGATTATCAGCCGTATGGGCGAACCGCTGAAGGAGCTGCCGGGGCGGTTGGTGCGCGGACGGCGTGCTGCCCCCCTGCTGCTGGCGGCGCAGTGATCAGCTGCTCTGCGCTGCTTTCAGTCGGGCCGTCAACGGCTCGATGAGCGTCTCGTTCGCCGTCACGATGTCGCCGCTTGTCAATGGGTCGCCTGCGCCGTCACAGGTCCGCACGACAGCGCCAGCCTCGCGCGCGATGACAATTCCCGCCGCCATGTCCCATGGCGCAAGACCGCGCTCCCAGAAACCGTCGAAGCGTCCGGCCGCGACATAGGCAAGGTCCAGCGCGGCCGAGCCGTAGCGGCGTATGCCGGCGGTGTGCTGCATCACCTGATGCAGTTCCGTGAGGAAGCGCGCATGTCCGGGTCGGCCATGAAACGGCATGCCGGTGGCGATCACTGCTTCGCGCAGATCGCGCCGCGCAGCGACCCGCAGCCGAAGGTCATTCAGAAAGGCCCCGCGGCCCTTTTCAGCGTGGAACATTTCGTCGCGCACCACGTTGAAGATCAGGCCGGCGACAAGTTCGCCATCACGCTCGAGCGCGATGGATACGGCAAAGTGGGGAATTGCGTGGAGAAAATTCGTCGTTCCGTCGAGCGGATCGATGATCCAGCGATGGGTGCGGTCTGAGCCCTCGACCGAGCCGCTCTCCTCCATCAGGAAACCGTAGCCAGGGCGCGCGCGGGAAAGTTCCTCAAAGAGTATTTTCTCCGCCCGGCGGTCGGCGGCGCTGACAAAGTCGGCTGGGCCCTTGCGGGACACTTGCAGGTTCTCGACTTCGCCGAAATCGCGTGTGAGAGCGCGGCCTGCTTTGCGGGCTGCGGCGGTCATGACGGTCATCAGGGCGGACAGAACTGGCACGGCGGGCTCGACAGGATGAGGGGACACAGACAGGAAAGGACGAAGCACGTGTGGGGCGGGCTTGCGCAGGGCTCAGGCAGGCTCCGGCTCAGCGATGGCCAGGACCAAGCCTCACTTCGGGCCAAGCGTCCAGTGGCATCCCCTTGCGGCATCCCCTTGCGGCATCCCATTTCGGCATCCCATTTCGGCATGCCGCGAGCCGCATGGCCTCGCGGCGTCCCTTCAGAGCGGTTTGGCGACGGCCGGGCGGGCGTTTGGCCGGGGTGGGCGCCGGGGTGGGCGCCGGGGTGGGCGCTCTGCTGGACGGCTGACTGGTCTGTGGGACGCCCTTTCATTGGTGTTTGGCGGAGGCGCTGGACAGGTCTGGCGGCCGCGGTGCTTAGCAACGCAGTCGCCCGCCGGCAAGGAATGGCGGCTGCGGCCAGCGCGCGCAGCGGGTTTCCTTCCCCATCAAGGCGCGCTAGAAGCATGGCGAAAGCGATTTCGGTCGCTGGATCGCCCGGCCGGAAGGCCGGGCCTTTTTATTTCCGCTGCGCCGCTGCGGCCGGCGCGCACTGGAGAATTGTAGCGATGTCGAAGATCCTTATGCCCAAGGCCACGGCTGTCTGGCTGATCGAAAACACCGCCCTGACGTTCGACCAGATCGCTGATTTCACCGGTCTGCACCATCTCGAGGTGAAGAGCCTTGCGCTCGAAGAATCCCACAAATCGATCCGCGGCGTCGATCCGATCGCCGGAGGCGAACTGCTGCGCGAGGAGGTCGAAAAGGGCCAAGCCGATCCGAACTATCGCCTCAAGGCCCTCGAGGCCAAGCGCGTCGAACTTCCCCCGGCCAAACGCAAGGGGCCGCGTTACACCCCATTGTCGCGCCGCCAGGACCGGCCTGACGCCATTGCCTGGATCCTGCGCAACCACCCCGAGATGCCCGACGCCATGATCGTCAAGCTCCTCGGAACGACCAAGGCGACGATCGACAGCGTCCGCAGCCGGACCCATTGGAATTCCGCCAACATCAAGCCCGTCGACCCGGTCACGATCGGGCTGACGACGCAGACCGAACTTGATCAGGTCGTCGCCCGCGCTGGCGAACTCAAGGCGCGTGAGGACCTCAAGAAGGCGCGCCTCGCCAGCGGCCCCACCTTGAAGCCGGCCGCGGAGACGGGCAGGCCGGGCGGCGGCGAGGACGTGTCCGTCGAGGACTGAGGGCCCGGAGTGAAGCGCCGGGGACCAGGCCAGATGCTCCCGCGCGAAAAATCACCGCCGGAGGCGCCCGGCGCCACCGGGCCCGGGGGCGGTCATGAAGGACAGGCCATCGAGTAGGCGCGACCGTCGGTTGTCGGATTGATCCTCGGGGGATTGATCCTTGGGGGATTGATCCTTGGGGGATTGATCTTCCGGCGGACGCAATTCGTGCGCTGGACAGATGCACTGACGCTCCAGCCCCGGACGGACGCCGATCCGATCGACTGGCTTTCGGGTCGCGTCGCGAGGTCATGCAGGCTCGACGCGCCGTTAGCGAGTCGTCAACCATGATGGGGTCACGGACGCGATCCGACATTATTGCGCGTGACGCCAGATGCGCCGCTTTCGGATCAAGGCCACATCCTTAAAAAGATCCCGCAGGAACACAGTTCCCGGGGCCTCGCAGCAGTGACCATGTGCGCGCGGCGGCGCCCCCGAACCAGCACCCCCGAACCAGCACCCCCAAACCAGCACCCGCAAACCAGCACCCGCAAAC
>JBILMQ010000060.1:0-14687 GCA_044375455.1 Caulobacterales bacterium
GTATCCGCCACTCGTCAACAAACTTCTGCACTTCCTGGTCGTAGGTCGTTCCATTTTTTGCCGCGGCCGCTGTGTAACGCGCGTGAATGGAGCCTGTGTGATGCATGCCTGGCAGGATATTGTTGATGGTGACGTTATGCCGGATCGCCTTCTTGGCTATGGCGACCGTATAGTTTGCCAACGCCGCCCTCGGCGGGCCGGAAAGAATCCGTACCTCGGCCGGGTATTTTGCTGCACCGGTCGCAATATTGACAATGCGCCCCCACTTCCGCTCCATCATGCCATCAACGGTCGCGCGGATGAACTCCACAGGAGAGATGAGGGTGACAGCCAGTGCGTCCATCCAGTCCTTGGGCGTTACATCCTTGTAGTTGCCGGTCATCGGCGGTGGAGAACATGTCCCCACAAGGATATCGGGATCCGGACAAAGGCTGAGGATCTTTTCCCGTCCGGCCTGCGTGCTGTGATCAGCCACGATCGGCGTTATGTCTGCTCCGGTCGCGTCCGCGATCTCCCTGCAGGCGGCGACCAGCCGCTCCTCGCCGCGCGCGGACACGAAAAGTCTGGCGCCCTCCACGGCCAAGGCGCGCACAGCGCCTTTGCCCATGCCGACGCTGCCGCCATTGACGATCGCCTTCTTGCCTCGAATGCCCAGGTCCATGTGGCCCCTTTCTCAGCGTGCGGGGCAAGGGGATGCGCTGGGCATCCCCCTGCGATGCTTGAGGGTCTGCCTATCGTTTTTAGTATCGCATACCCAAGGCCAGGCCCCATTCGCGTGGGGCATCCGGATTTGCGGTCCCAAACGCATTGACGCCGGTGGCGAACAGGGTGCGCGCCGAATAGCTCTTGGTGTTGAGAAGATTGGTCCCGAAAACCCGGACATACCATTGTCCGCCATCGGGTGCGTATTGCAATGAGAAGTCGACATTGGTGCGCGGGCTGTATCTGTTGATCTGCGTTGCCTCGCGAATGCCTTCTGCCCAGTTGGCGCCGATGTAGTTGCCGGCGAGGCGCCAGTTGAACGCCCCCTCTCCCACCGGTTGCTCATAAATGAAGGCGAGAAATGCAGTCGTGTGCGGCGCCGCAAAATTCTGAGCCCGCAGGTTGGTGAAGTTTGGCGGGGAACCAACGAGATAATCGGAATCATATCCTGACCAGGCCTGGCCGAACGATCCGTCGATCTGAAGCCGGTCGCCTGGCGTGAGAAAGTTTTCGGTCGGTATGGCGCTCCACTCAAGTTCAATGCCGCGCACGTGCGAGTCTTCGACATTCGAGGTTCTCTGCACAGCGCTGGTGGGGCCGCCAGATTGCACGTTTCGCTGGATCCCGTCCCACCACTGATTGTAGGCGGTCACATTGAGCCGGACGCGCCGGTCAAACAGTTCTGATCGAAAACCGGCCTCTACCTGATCCACGGCCTCTTCTTCATAGAATGAGGGCCGGCCGCTAAACGGCGCCAGGGTGGCCACACAATTGGGGCACCCCAACGGGCCCAACTCGTTACGGCTCGCCCTGAACGAGAAGCCGCCGGAACGATGTCCGCGCGTGTAGCTGACATAGGTCATGACATTGTCGGCTGCCTGGTATTGGAGCGCCCCTTTCCAATCCCAGTTCGACCAATCTTGCCCATCTTGAATATCAAAACCGCCCGCGCGGCCGCGGGTGCAGGAAAATTTGCTGCTGGTCTCGAATGGCGGCACGAGAGTGGCGTCACAGGACCCTGAATTCACCAGCCCGATTTTCACGTCTTTGCTTTCGTGGGTGTAGCGAAGACCAAGCGTCAGGGAGATGCTGTCCGCCAGTGTGAACGTGCCCTCAGAGAAAGCGGCGTAGGAATCGTGTTCCAGCAAATCGTAGCCAGGCGACCCGCCACCGGTGGAAAATCCGTAAAAGCATGCCGGCGTCGATGGCGTCGTGCATGTTGGAAGACCGGCGCGCTGCTCGCCGTAGTCGAGGTTCTGCGTGAAGTAGTAAAGACCAGCGACGAAGTTGAAGGTCTCAGAGAAGTTCGATGCGTAGCGCAGTTCCTCACTGAGCTGATCCTGGGCGATCCAAAGACGCGTGATCGACCGTGTTGGTGAACTGGCAGGCAGGCCGTCGAATTGCGCGCCGGAGAAGGCTTCGACGTCGATGTAACCGGTGACTGAGGTCAGTATGCCATGACCAAGATCCCAATTGGCCTCCGCAATCACCTTGTTGATTGTGTGGTCCGAGAAGCTGTCCCAGGGCTCTTGCGCGCTCTCGGTGCCGTAGGTCTGCCAAAAACCGCGTGTCGCCGTGCGTCCGCCGGGCGCCTGCGGATTGTCGGTTGTACCGTCACGGCTCTGCCCAAGCGACACCGCGGCGGCGCCGTCGCCTCCCCGCGTAAAGTGCTCACCGATCAGGGTGAGGTCGAATTTATCCGATGGTTTGTAGACCAGGGTCGCCCGCGCCAGATCGAATTTGCTTTCGCCATAGGGCGCGCCGCCGCCATTGATGCGTTCGACAAACCCGTCCTTCTGGCGGGTGCTGACAGCAAGCTTTCCGAGAAGCGTGTCGCCAACCAGAGGCCCCTCGACAGAAACATTGAAGTCCCGCCGGTTGAATGAACCAATGGTCAGATCCCCACGGGCCGCAAATTCATTGCCGGGTCGTCTGGTCCTTGTGACGACCGCTCCCACCGATGTGTTGCGGCCAAACAGAGTTCCTTGGGGACCGCGCAGCACCTCGAGTGAATCCATGTCGAAAGTGTCGAGATTCGCCGCAACATTCTGGGCAATGAACACGCCGTCCTGGTAGACGCCAACCGCGGGATCGAAGTTTGGCACGCTGAAGGTGACGCCGACCGCCCTCAGCCAGAACCTCTGGATCCCTGGAAATGTTGACGTCTCGCGGAAGTCTGCGCCAGGCACCATCTGGCCGAGTTCCTGGATTGTCTTGTAGTCGCCCTCCTCCAATGTTTCGCCGGTAAATGCGCTGATGGACGAAGGTATTTCTTGAACGTCGAGAGCCTCTGCACGCTTTTGCGACGTCACCACGATCTCTTCGACGGTCGATCTGTCGTCATCGACGGCCTGTGCAAGCGCGACTGCCGGAAGTGCTGTCGGTGCGGCCACCGCAGTCAAAACCGCCAGGGCGCTGACACTGCTGCTGAACTTGGCTGCCCCCGTTGCTGATGTCGCCATTGCGTTCCTCCCTTGGGTCAGGTGTTGCTAAGGTTGGCGCTGCCGCCGACCGCTGCGCTCTCGCCCGTTGTTGCGGCATGGTCTGCCGTCGGGGGCTACATCAACAGGGTGCTTCGGGTTGGCCAACCTGACAGAAAGGTCAGGCCTGAGCGCGCACCAGGCGGGATCAAGCCTGCGTGTTGGGGGCGCGCCCCTGCGCGCGCGCCGCTGATGTCCAGGCGAGGGGCTGCACGGCGCTCGGTGCTTGCTGCATGACGGCACAAAGCGGGACACGCGCAGCGCCGCCTGCGCCGGCAGTCACCTTCAGCACGCCGCAGTTATTTTCGCGGGGCAATCGTGGAGGGCCCTCGCGCCAGCTGACACCATCGGCCACGCCGGAGCGGTCGGTCACCATAGCGCATCCGCGGCAGCGCAAGGCCCGCGCGCGTTCAGGCGGCGCAGACGGCCAAAAATCACTATGCTGGGTTTCATGAGCACCACGCTGACCATTTCTGCTGAAATGGCCGCCGCCCTGGAGGCCAAGCGCAAGCAGGCGGGCTTGCCGACGATCGACGCCGCTGCGCAGTTCCTGCTCGCGTGTACGATCGAGGCGGATACGTCCGATGCCGCCAATCTGGGCCTTTCAGAGGAAGCTTTGCAGGCGCTGATTGCCGAAGACGAGGCGAGCGGGCCGGCCGTCGCCTGGAATGGGGAGGCGGTGCGCGACGAGGTTCGACAACGTTTTGCATCCCGGAAGAGCTAAGCGCCGGCCGGGTGGATGATCCGCCTTTGGCGCTCAAAACTGTGCTTTTGCGCCTGCAGCCAGAACTGGCAAAGGCCGAGAACAACAAGGAAATGGCGCGGGCGTCCAACAGGAGCTGTTCTGAAGTGTTGAGTGCCGAAATCTTTCCCAGGGTAACCGTTGACCCCAAGGTCTGCTTCGGAAAGCCGACGATACGGGCAATGCGCATCCGTGTATGCGACGTGCCGAGCATGCTGGCCGGCGGGATGAGCGCTGAAGATATTCTCGCAGACTATCCCGATCTGGAGCGCGAAGACATTCAGGCCGCCATCGCCTATGCAGCGAAGGCGACCGACCAGAGACTTGCCTTCGCGGCCGAATAGGCGATGCGTTTTCTTGCGGATGCGCAATTGCCGCCAGCCCTGGCGCGCTGGATCGCCTTAAACGGCCATGAGGCAGGGCACGTCGCGCAGGCGTTGACTTCAACGCAGTCGGATTGAAACATTGTGGCTCATGCCGTGGCCGACGGCGCGGTGATTGTGACCAAGGATTCCGATTTCCCGACCTGGGCGCCGCCCCTCTTGCTGGTCACGACAGGCAATATCTCCAACCGCGCCCTGACGGCCCTGTTCGAAGAGCGGGTCGCGGCCGTGGTGGATCTGCTGGCTGACGGCCAGTCGGGCGTCGAAATCGGCTGAGCCTACTCCACGGTCGAACTGCCGTCGCAGTGAACATTTCGTCTTCAGCGCAATCCATCTTCCCGGACTACGCCCGATGGAATCCGACCAAAGCCGCCGCTGTACCGGGGCAATGGCGGGGCACACCGTGTGCAGCGGAGTCGCATTTTCCTTGGAAGTCCTTGATTTTATTGGTCGGGGCGGCGGGATTCGAACTCGCGGCCCCCTGCTCCCAAAGCAGGTGCTCTACCAGACTGAGCTACGCCCCGTGACCAAGTCTCTCCATAGGGGCGATGCGCCTCGTTTGGCAAGGAATGGGCGCCCGCGCTCGGCTGTCGGCGCGCCAACTGCTGCGAAAAACGCAACCGGAAGATCCAACGGTCCAAGAATTACGTATCCTCTTTCGATGACGATATATATCGTATCGTTGTTGTCGGAGAGAAGCCAATGAAAACGTTCCTGTTCGCCACCGCCAGCGCACTCCTGGCCGCCACGGCGTCTGCGGCATGCCTGCAGGCGGGCGCACATCGACCGACGCCGATCAAGAGTGTTGGGACGCATGCGCCCGCGACCGCGGACATTGTGGATACCGCCTTAGACGCAGGGCAGTTCACCGCACTGGTGGCCGCAGTCCAGGCCGCTGGGCTGGTCGACGCCCTGAAAGGCCCCGGCCCGTTTACGGTTTTCGCGCCGAGTGACGCGGCCTTTGCAAAACTGCCGCCAGCCGAACTCGCCAAGCTCCTGGCGCCTGAAGGCAGAGCGGCGCTGACCAAGATCCTCACCTACCACGTCGTGCCGGGCGTCGTGTTGTCCAGCGACTTGGCTGGACGCAAAACCCATCCCAGAAGCCTTGAGGGCGCCACCTTGCGGGTTGATGCGACCGGCACTGGACTGAAGGTTGACGCAGCCAGGGTTGTGGCCGCTGACATCGCAGCGTCGAACGGCGTCATCCACGTGATTGACACCGTGCTGATGCCGCCGGGCTAACGGCTCAGCGTCGCCCCGGCGCCCTGCGGGCGTCGGGCCTGGGGCCGGCGCGAGAGCGTCGGCCCCGCCTGCGGTCAGTATGGGCAGAAGTTGAGCTTCAGACCCGGGCGCGGCCAGCGCGTCTTGATCAGCTTGCCGGTGCTCGACAGGCAGATATAGGCGTCACGCATATCTTCGCCCCCAAAGCAGATGTTCGTGGTCAAAAGATCCGGAAACGGCACATGTTCCGTAGTTCCATCCGGGTCAAAAACAGTGATCCCGCCGTTCAGGATCGTCGCCACGCACACCTTTCCGCCAGCCTCGACTGCGAGACTGTCGAGGAACTGATGCCCCGGCAAAGTTGCAATGAGACGCCCGAGATAGCCGGGGCCTGGCGCCGGCGCGACGGCGCCTTCGCCGGCGACATCAAAGGCCCACAGCTTTCCCGTGCGCGTTTCTGCAGCGTAAACGACTTTTTCATCCGGTGACAGACCAACGCCATTGAGCGATACGGCTGGATAGACGGTTTCCTTCAGCAACGAGCCGTCAGGCCGGGCGTAGTAGAGCCCTGAATTGTCATTGTGGCGCTCATAGGTCTTGCCGAGGTCGGTAAACCAGAAACCGCCGGAGCGGTTGAACACGATATCATTCGGGCCCGACAGACGCTGTCCGTCAATGCTGTCATAGACGCGCTCGAAGCGCCCGCTCGTGAGGTCCACGCGCTCGATCCGACCGCCAGCATAGTCCTTGGCGGCATGGCCGGGTATGCGCATCCCCATCACGTCGTGCCACTCGAAACCGCCATTGTTGCAGACATAGACTGCGCCGTCAGGACCGAACGCTGCGCCGTTCGGTCCACCGCCAAGGTCGCAGATCACTTCCGCTTTGCCGTTCCAGACCCGCGACAGCGTTCCGCGCGCGATCTCAACGAGAATGACGGAGCCGTCCGGCAGGATGATGGGCCCTTCTGGAAACAATAGCCCGTCGGCCAGAACCTCGAATTCCATGGATCTCCTCCCGTCGCTTCGCCGGCAGAATGCCGGGGCGTGCAACTGCTGTCACGAGGATTGCGCCCGCTTCAGCGTCACAACTGTCGCCGTCACATCGTCCCCCTCGCTTGCCGGCAGCGCCCAACGCTCGGTCTCCAGCCAGTCGGCGCGATCAAACGAGGGAAACACCACATCTCCGGCCGGACTTGCGTCGACCTCAGTGAGCAGCAACCGGTCAGCGTATGGCAGGGTCTGGGCGTAAAGGGCCGCCCCGCCGATCACCACGACTTCTTCGGCGCCTGCCGCACGCGCCGCGGCGCGCGCGGCGGCGAGCGCGGTTTCCAGATCACTGCACGCGACTGCGCCCTCGGGCCGGAAGTCAGAACGCCGGCTCACCACAATATTCGCCCGGCCTGCCAGCGGCCTGCGCGGCAGGCTGTCCCAGGTTGCGCGCCCCATCAGCACAGGCTTTCCAAAGGTTGCGCGCTTGAACCAGGCAAGATCGCTCTTCAACCGCCATGGCAAGGCGCCGTCGCGCCCGATCACGCCGTTCGCGGCGACGGCGGCGATAAGTACGAGTCGCGGCTGGTCCATACCCCAGCATAGCCGGCCTGGCGCAGGCGCACAGCCCGCTGGTTGAACCCGCCATATTGTCCCACCGGATGACGCCCCCCTGGATAACGCCGCCGGACAAATGCCTGCTGGATGGATGACCTTAGGATCGAGTCGGCAGCCAGCGCCTCGCCAAGCCACGCCAGCGGGCATGGGCGAACCCTGAGACAATTCGCCCGTTCGCGGGCGCTGGGCGCGCCTGCACAGTACCCCCTCAGCACTGTCTGGCCGAGCGCTGGGTTGCGCGGCGGCGATGTGACTGGACCGACGGGCTGGGCCCCTGGGCTGGGCATATGCGTCAGGTCTGGAGACCTGGGAGAGCCGGCGATGGAGTGGATCAACGGACTGGATACGTGGTCGGCGCCGGCGCGCGACTGGATTTCGGGCGTCGGAGTGCCGATGCAGATTCTCCTCGCAGTGGCCGTCATGGGGGCCGGCGCGGTGTTGATGGCGCTGATCACCGGCCGGCGCGTGTGGGACTGCAAAGCGTCAGGTTTCTATCTGGCGCTGGTGCCCTTCGTGAACTGGTCCTTCACCTGGGCGCCGATGTTTCCGATCGGCGACACCGGCGGCATGCTCAACCCGATCACCATCCTCACCGGACTCGTGATGGTGTTCCGTGATTTTGCCCAGCGCGAAATCAAGAACTGGATCCTGCTGCTGCTGGCGATCGGGGTGGGGCTGACCTATCTGTCGGCCGGCGGCGCGCTGGCAATCGCCTCCGGCGCGGCCTTCCTCATTTCCGAACTCGCCGACTGGATCGTCTACAACACTGTCAAGCGCCCGCTCAGTCAACGCATTGTGATTTCGTCAGGAGCATCGGCCCCGCTGGACAGTTTTGTGTTCAACTGGCTCGCCGAGCTCATCAGGCCGGGCATCTTCAACATCTGGTCGATCATGGCCTCGATCCTGGGCAAAATGATTGGCGCTGTGATCGTATCTGCTGTCGTACGCGCGCAGGAAAAGCGCGATCCGGCGCTGGCGCGCGAACTTTGACGCGACGTGCAGCGCGCCTGCCATCGACGCCCGGCGGGAGGCTGTGCTAGGAGCCCGCCGCGAGCCGGCATAGCTCAGCGGTAGAGCAGCGGTTTTGTAAACCGAAGGTCGGGGGTTCAATCCCCTCTGCCGGCACCACTTGGTTTGAGACGGCCGGGATAGACCGTCTTCAGTTCGAGACTGTTTTTGGCATGAGGCAGTCTTCGGCGTGATAGAGGCGGGCCGGCGACAATCCAGCCGGAGACGATTGTGCGCCAGGCAGGATGGAACGGTCCAGGCAGGAAGCAACGGGCCAGGCAGTAAGCAACGGGAGAGACTCATGTGGATGGCGCGATCGGCGGCGGTGCGGGCAAGCCTGACGGCGGCGCTTGGCCTTGCGTTGCTGGCGTCTGCCTGCGGGCGGACTGAGGACGCGCCGGCTGCGCCCCAGGCAAGCGCCCAAGAAGGCCCCGCAGCCGCCGCGCAAGCGCCGACTGCGCCAGGCGCTGACACGGATACTGCGCGCCTTCTTGCGAGCCTGCCCGCGCCTTACAACACAGGCGATTACGCCAACGGCAAGCGACAGTTCGCCAAGTGCCGCTCCTGCCACACCATCGTGCCTGGCGGCGTTGTTATGCAGGGCCCGCCGCTGCACGGCGTTTTTGGACGCAGGATCGCGAGCTATCCGGATTTCAGATACTCTCCGGCGCTTGCAGCCGCCGACTTTACCTGGACAGCTGAGGAACTGGATAAGTGGCTCACCGATCCGCGCGGCTATCTGCCCGGCAACCGGATGAGCTTTGCGGGGATACCCGATGCTGAGGACCGCCGGGATCTTATCGCCTTCATGAAGGTCGAAAGCACCCGCCCCTGAGCTGCAGGCCAAAGCTCTTGGGCCACGGCTTCGGCGCCGGAGCTTGGAGGTCAAACGTGGCGTGCGGCAGCGCGGCCGCGCCGCGCGCCTCAGCCGTACCTCCCCACAGCAGCCCAGCACCACAGCAGCCCAGCACCACACAAGCACAGGCAAGAGGCGGCCAGGCAATGGGCGGCGGGGCGAGTGCGCAGCACGCCCGACCTCAGCAGACCAGCCGCATCCACGGTGGTCTCGCCCTGCGCACAGCGCACATGCTGAGGGCGACAGGACCATGCGTGAGGGAGTTGTGCGCCAGAAGGCGCAGCGCCGCACGCCCCAGCCCAAGCGCCACACTGTCCGGCGGCCACGCCTGCTGACGCGGCACGGACCGACGGCGCGATTCGCGCCTGGCGGCGCGCTCTGCTAGGTCATCGCCATGACCTTGCACGCTGATTTGTTCTGGTCCTTCCGAAGTCCCTATTCATACATCGCCACGCCGCGACTGCGCGCCCTCACCGAAGGCTACGACGTCGCTATCGCGGTCCGGCCAGTCTATCCCATTGCAGTGCGGATCGACGGCTTCTTCAAGTCGCTCGATCCGTTGTGGATCCCCTACCTCATGCGCGACTCGTATCGCGAGGCCCGGCGCGCCGGTCTGATGATCCGTTGGCCGCGCCCGGACCCGATCGTGATGACTGCAGCGACTGGAGAGGTGGCGCGACAGCAGCCTTACATTGCGCGTCTGACCCGCCTTGGCGTCCTGGCGGCAGAACAGGGTAAGGGTCTGGCGTTCATTGACGAAGTGTCTCGCACGCTCTGGTCGGGCGGGGTGGATGGTTGGCATGAGGGCCCGCATCTGGCGCAGGCGGTGGCGCGCGCGGGTCTCGATCTGCCGGCGCTCGACACCCAGGCCGGGGCTGAGGCCGCCCGGCTCGAAGCGGTCATCGCCGCAAATCAGACGGCGCAGCGCGCGGCCGGTCACTGGGGCGTACCGCTCATCGTCTTCAACGACGAGCCGTTTTTCGGTCAGGACCGGATTGATACACTCTTATGGCGGATGCGCGAGGCAGGCCTGACGGCTCGGCCAGGACCGGCGCTACGGCCCGAACCACTCATCGGCGTCTGGCGTCTGGAGCGCTGGGAAGCGCGCTTCGAGGACGGCGAGGTGGCCTTCCCCATGGGCGAGGACGCGATCGGCCGGATCATCTATGAAGCGCATGGCGTGATGTCGGCGATGCTGCAGCGGACCTCCGGCGAGGCTGGGCCGGCGGGTCGCTTTGTGGCCTACTCAGGGGCATGGCGTGTTAAAGCTGGCGAGGTTCACCATGAGGTGTCCTTCGCCTCTCGACAGGACTGGATCGGCGCCACCCTGAGGCGCAGCGCGCGCTGGAGCGATGATGGCGCGCTACACCTCGAAACACCGCCGGAAATCACGCCCAGCGGACGCATGTACCGTCAGATCCTGACCTGGAGGCGCGACAGGTAGCCGCAGGGCCAAAGCTGCGCCGGGCGCCTAGCATCACCCAGCGCGGGAGGACGTCATGAAGCGTATCTGGCTGCTTGGAGGCGGATTTCTCGCAGTCGCAGCGGTGCTTTTCCTTGGCTTCTGGTTCGGCGCGCAGAGTGGCTGGCTGGGCGCCGAGCGCGATGCAGGCGTCATCCGCGGACCAGCGCTGCCGCGGCCGGCGGTTCTCGCCCGCATTGAGGCCAATGCACGCGCGGCCCCGGATCAGGCCTCCCGACAGATCCTGTTCGGCGATCTGCATGTTCACACCACCTATTCGACAGATGCGTTTCAGTGGGCCCTGCCGCTCAATGGCGGCCAGGGCGCCCATCCCGTTGCGGATGCCTGCGACTTCGCACGGTATTGCTCTCAGCTCGACTTCTGGGCGATCACCGACCATGCGGAAGCCAGCACGCCGCTGCGATGGACCCGCACCAAGGACTCGCTGCGGCAGTGCCAGAAGATCGCCGGCGAGGGCCTGGATGCGGATCTGATCACGTTTGCAGGCTTTGAATGGACGCAGGTCGGTCGACTGCCACAGGAACATTACGGCCATAAGAACGTCATCTTCCGCGACCTGGATGACGCAGCCATCGCCGCGCGCCCCATCGCGGCGGCAGGGTTGCCCACCAACGTCCTGCGCAAGCAAGCGACAGGCGTGCCGCCGGTCGTGCCACTGCGCGACATGGCCCATGCGCGGGACTACTTCGACTTCAACCGGTTCATCCGCAACATACAGGAGGTGCCGGACTGCGATCCGGCCCTGCCGTCCGATCAGCTGTCGCCGGACTGCTTTGAAGAGGCCGCAACGCCGGGTGAGCTGATGCGCCGGCTCGACGAGCAGAAGCTGTCGCCTCTCATCATCCCGCATGGCACGTCTTGGGGTTTCTACACCCCGCCCGGGGTGACTTGGGACAAGGCGCTTGACGCCCAAGAGCACCCGGAGCGCCTCACCCTGATCGAAGTGTATTCCGGACACGGCAATTCTGAGGAGTACCGCGCCTGGCGAGACATCCTTCCCAATCCGGACGGCGTGACGGCTGTCTGTCCGGCGCCGTCATCGACATACACGCCGTCATGCTGGCGCGCCGGGGAAATCATTGAACAGCGCTGCAAAGAGGCGGGTCTCAGCACCAGCGAATGCACCAAGCGGGCCGCCCAGGCGCGCAGCGACTACGCCAATATGGGTGTGGCGGGCCATCTCGCCGTGACCGGCGAGACGCCCGAGGACTGGCTTGAGGCAGGCCAATGCACTGATTGCTTCCTGCCCGCCTTCAATCACCGGCCCACCACGAGCGTCCAGGCCGGGCTGGCGACAACGCGCTTTAATCCGGACGGATCGGTGGCGGCGCGTTTCACTTGGGGTTTCATCGGATCTTCAGACAATCATCGCGCTCGGCCCGGAACCGGCTACAAGCAGGTCGCCCGCCGGCGCAACACGGAATCGGCCGGTCCGATCAGCCCTGCCTGGCGACGCATGGTGGTGCGCGACAATGCGCCGCCTGAACCGGCGTCGAAACCGATCGCCCGCGAAGAGCTGATGCAGATGGCAGGTTTCAATCTGACCGAATTCGAACGACAGAGCTCTTTCTTCCTCACCGGCGGCCTGGTGGCGGCCCATGTCGATCAGCGCTCGCGGGCCGGTATCTGGGATGCGCTGCAGCGGCGCGAGGTTTACGCTACCTCGGGTCAACGCATTTTGCTTTGGTTTGACTACACGGATCCGCGCGGCGGGCGCCTCGCCATGGGCGGCCAGACCACGCAGGCGAGCGCACCGCGCTTCGAAGTGCGTGCGGTCGGCGCGCTCAAACAGAAACCAGGCTGCCCGGATTTTGCGACCAGGGGTCTGGATGGCGAGCGAATCGCGACACTGTGCTCGGGCGAGTGCTTCAACCCGTCCGACGAACGATCCCTCATTACCCGGATTGAAGTGGTCAGGATCCGTCCGCAGGCGCGCCCTGGAGAACCGCTCGACGGTCTGATCCAGGACCCTTATCTGGTGCATGAGTGCGACGCAGATCGCACCGGTTGCAGCTTCAGTTTCTCTGATCCGGACTTTGCAACCGCCCGGCGCGACACGATCTACTACGTGCGCGCCATCCAGGAGCCGGAGCCGATGATCAACGCCAAGCCGATCCGCTGCGAGCGCGGCCCGGACGGGGCCTGCGTCCGGGCAAAGCTGTGCTACGGCGACTACCGCTCAGGCAGCGACGAGTGCGAGGCGCCGGCTGAGCCGCGCGCCTGGTCGTCGCCGATTTATGTCGCCTATGGCCAAACACCCTGACTACGCGCGCCTGGCGCTGATCGCCGCGGGGATATTGGGGCTTGCGGCGGCGCTGTGGAGCGCGCTGCGCCCGGGCGACTTTGCGCCGCTTGTGCGCGGCGGGCCGGTCATCGCTCGGGTTGATGGCATAGACGTGCTTCGTGCGGACTACGAGCTCGCAATTGAGGCCCTCACCCTCGACAAGCGAAATCCACTCACGCAGGAGGACCGCGCGCGCGCGCTGGAGCGTCTCATCGACGAAACGCTTCTGGTGCGGCGCGGCATAGACATGGGGCTCGCCGAGAACGATCCGGCGGCGCGCAAGGCCATCGTCCAGGCCATGTTGCAGTTTGCGATCGCATCTGCAGCCGCCCGCACGCCAGCGCCGGGCGAGCTGGATGCGTTCGTCCGGGCGCGCCCTGATCTGCTGCGCGGTCAGGATTCCGTGCGGGTGCGGATCGCCGCCCTGGCTGACGGCGATGACGCCGGCGCAGCACGATTTCGCGCCGCCATTGCCGCGGGGGCAGGGTTCAACGACGCGGCCGCTGCGGCGAACGCGCGCATCGAGCCGACGCCCGATGCGCTCATTCCGCTCGATCGGCTGGCCGGTGTAGCCGGACCGAGCGTGCGCGACGCGGCAGCGCAGTTGGCGGCTGGCGATGTCGCAGGACCGCTTCAGGCCGGCGGGCAGGTGGTGTTCATTCATGTGATCGAGCGCCGGCCTGCGCCGCGCCTGGACACGCCCGCCGCGCGCGCCGTGGCGCAAGCGGCGTGGCGGCGCGAAGTCGAGGCAGAAGCGGTTGACGCCCAGCTCGCGGCCCTGCGTCGACGCGCCGCCATCGTGCGGGCCCCGGACGCACCGTTGTGAGGCCAATCCTGACGCGCAGCCTGGTGACGCTTGCCCTGCTTGCAGGTCTCGCCGCCCCAGTCTTGGCGCACACCGCAAGCCGGTCGTTTTCCGTCTGGACCGTCGAGGGAGCAAGCCTGACCGGCGTGATTTCAACCGACGCGCGGCGTGTCACTCAGCTTCCGGCGGCGTCCCCGGCCGAGGCAGGCGACTTCCCCGCCGTGCTCGCAGCGCATGTGCGCGACACGGTCTCCGCGCGACAGGCCGGCGCGCCGTGCGATCGGCCCGTGGTCTCGCCGCTCCCGGGCCTTGCACCCGGCGATGTCCGGGTTGAGGCGCGCATCCGCTGCCCCCGCCCGATCTCGGCGGCGCCCGTTTCGCTTGCCGTCGGCGTGTTCCGCGCCGTTTCGCCAAGCCACGTTCATTACTTGCGCGCCGATATTGCCGCAGACGCGCCCCTCGATACCGCCCTGACCGCTGCGCGCCCCAGCGTCGAGCTGACAGCAGGCCATACGCTCACATCTTTTGTCGGCTTCGTGCTCAGCGGGGCGGAGCATGTCCTGGGCGGCCTGGACCACATCGCCTTCCTGCTGGCGCTCACGCTCCTGGCCGGGCGCGCGCGTGGCGCGGCCTTTGCCGCCACCGGTTTCACGCTCGGCCATTCGATCACACTGGCGCTGACCGCACTCGGTCTGGCGCAGCCGCACGAGGCCGCGATTGAGGCGCTGATCGGCTTCACAATCGCCTTCGCTGCCGCCGAGGCGTTGCGCGCGCGCATCGGCGCGGACCTGCGGCTGAGCCTTACAGGTGCGGCGCTGACTGCTCTTACACCGTTTGCTGCACGCTTGCTGGGCGGCGAGCCGCCGGGCGCTCTCGTCTATCTCGGCGCGGCGCTCTTCGTCCTTGGGGCGGGCGCACTGAGGCCGGTCGAGATCGAGCGCAGCACGCCGCTGCTCGCCGCGCTGTTCGGGTTGATTCATGGCGCCGGTTTCGCCGGAGCGCTTGCGGCGCTCGAACTTCCACGCGATCGCCTGGTCGGCGCCCTTCTCGGTTTCAACATCGGGGTGGAGCTCGGCCAGCTCGTTGCACTGGCCGGCTTCGGTCTGGTCTTCCTGG
>JBILMQ010000290.1:0-4378 GCA_044375455.1 Caulobacterales bacterium
CGCCCCGTAATAGGCAGTCTGGATGCCGCCGACGGAGGAGAACTCCTGCGCATCGGTCTTGTAGACCTCATCAGTAAGGTTCTTCACCCCGGCCGTTATCGAGAAGCGCTCGGACGGATCCACCCAGGCGACGCGGGCATTATAGACCCAGAAATCATCCTGCCACATCCCCGGGAAGCGGGCGCCCGTCGACAGGTTGGCATTGTCGACGGCGAGCGCGGCCTCGGAGCGGAAGTTCGCGTCAGCGCCGAATGTCAGCGTTCCAAAGCCGGAGAATGGGACTTCATAGGCCGCACCGAAACGCGCCGTCCATTCCGGCGAGAACGCCGGCGTCTGCCACGACCGGTCGCCGCCGGCTGCATTCAGATCGCGGAACTCCTTGTAGTCGGCTTTGAGATAGCCGACGTCGGCGGTCAGGAGCAGCAGATCAAGCGGACGCCAGCGCACTTCAATCTCCGCACCGGAGGTTTCAAGCTTGCCGGCGTTGAGGACAGCAAGCTGGAAATCGGCCGGATTGGCAGGATTGGGCTGCGACACCCGCGCCTGGAAGTCCTGGTAATTGTTGAAGAAAACGGTCGCGTTGGCGATGAGCCGATTGTCGAACAGGCGCGACTTCACGCCGGCCTCGTAGGAAATCGCCACCTCCGGATCGTAGGGCGCAACCTCGCGCGCGCTGTTGGCGCGCCCGTTGAAGCCGCCAGATTTGAAACCCTTCGCGATCTTGGCGTAATAAAAAACCGTATCAGATGCCTGATAATCGAGCCCGAACATCGGCGAGGCGTCCGTCCAGTCGCCCTTGCGGCTGAACGCGAACGGCGCGCTCGTCGTCTGCGGCGCGCCGGCAAGGCCAGATGTGGTTGTGGTGAACCGCCAGTAGGACTTGTTCTCGCCCGTCAGCCGCAGACCGACGACGGTGCGCAGGCGATCCGTCCAGCGCAGCTGCGCCTGACCGTAGGCGGCTACCGAATGCAGGTTAAGATCGTCGCCGATGTCCCGGCGAAAATTGATCGCCCGGCCGTTCGGCGGAAAGAGAAGAGAGCCGAAGACGAGAAAATCATCGGCGAACGCGACCTGGGTGGACTGGATGTTCTCATTCAGCCAGTATACCCCCGCGACGCCGGAGACTTTGCCCCCCGCGTCATAAGTGAGCTGAAATTCCTGGCTCGTCTGATCCTGCTCGACGCCGACAAAAACGTCGCCGATTTCGAGGGCTGTCGCGTCGATATCGATATAGTCCTGGTAATCAAGCAGCCGGCGCGCCGTGATCGACTTCAGGGTTGCCGACCCATTCAGGTCATAGCTCAGCGTCAGGCTCAAGCCCTTGTGCTCAAGCTCATTGGTGTTCGGCAGGCCAAGCGTGGTGGTCGTGCGGTAGTTGAATTCGCCCGTCGGCGGGGCGAGGCGCGGCACGATGCGCACACCCGGCAGCCCGTTCGGAAACTGATCGATGGAAAACAGCAGCGCCTCCTGACGACCGACCGTGAGGTTAGGGCTTTCCTGTGTGTAATCGAATGCGGCAAGCGCCTCGAATTTCGGGCCGGGCGTAAATCGCAGCTGCAGCCGCCCACCGGTCGTGTCTTTGTTGTTGTACTCCCGCGATGCAGTGACGGGGTCGGTCACGTAGCCGTCGCGCTGACCGCGATAGAGCACAGCTCCAGCCGCGAGCTTGCCCTCTACAATCGGACCAGAAACGCGCCCGCTGGCCTCGAGCGCGTTATAGTCTCCGAATGTCACGCGCGCATCGGCGCGCAGGTCATCACCGGGCTTGCGAGTGACGACCTTCAAGGCGCCGCCGATTGTGTTCTTGCCATAGAGCGTGCCCTGCGGGCCGCGCAGCACCTCGATGCGCTCTATGTCGTAGACGTCGAACAAAGCGCCACGGATGCGCGAGATGTAGACATCGTCCACATAAACCCCGACGGCAGGATCAAAGGTGGCCAGCGCATCCGGCTGACCTATGCCGCGGATGTATATGTTGGCAGACGAGGACGAACCACGGCCCTGCACAATATTGAGGTTGGGAACCGCGCCCTGCAGGGCCCCGACATTCTCGGCCTGGGTTGCGGCGAGGTCGGCATCGGAGAACACCGACACGGCCACTGGCGTCGATTGCACGTCTTCAGCGGTTTTGCGCGCGGTGACAATGATAACAGCGTCGTCTGCAGCAGCGCTGGCGCCAGGTGCGCCAGTGTCCTGGGCGGCCGCGTCCGGCGCCAGCAGCGCCATCGGCGCGAGCGCGCCCAACCAAACCTTACAACGACCAAGGCTCATGTCTGCTTCCCCCTTCGGCGGGGCGCAGATCTCCATCCGAAACGCCCCGGTGACGATTGACAACTCAATATGCGCAGGCCAGAGACGCTGCAAGATATATTCAACGATTGTTGAGCTCTTCAGGGCCCCTGTGACCGCAAGATGGCTGCAGCAATGGTGCTTTCGGGGACATGCGCGGCGCGCCGCACGGCCTCGGGCGCGCCCCGCAATGAAGGCGTCCGCCTGGGAACGCAGGCTCAGAAACACAGGCTGGGAAACTTAGGCCAGGAGACTTAGGCCAAGATCCCCAGGCCGGAGGAAGCCACACCATGTTCGACGCGCCCAGGCCGCTGCTGCCGGAGATCCTCGCCCTTCATGGCCGCTGGCGGGCGACGAAGCCATTCGTCATCGCCGAGGAGCAAACCGTGTCTTGGGGCGACTTCGCCCGTCGCACGGCGTGCGTGGCCAACGGGCTTTCGGCGATGGGCGTGCTGCCGGGTGAACGGGTCGGACTGCTCATGGACGCAAGGATCGAGACGCTCGAGGCCATCTGGGGCGTGATGCGCGCTGGCGGCGTCGTTGCACCTTTGAACCTCGCTGTCACGGATGCCTCCGCGCGCGCCATGCTGGCCGACGCCGAGGTGAGCGCGCTCGTTGCAACGCCCGACCAAGCCGCCAGGCTCGATGCCGTTACGACAGGCGCAGCCAGTCTGACGCCCGAGCGCATCCTCGTTGTAGGCGGGGCTCCGGGCTTCACCGACTTCGCTGCATGGCGCGACGCTCAGACCGCGACGGCGCCGGCGCTCGCGCTGGACGACGAGGCGATCTGCAACATCATTTATTCCTCTGGCACAACCGGCGAGCCCAAAGGCATCGTCCACACACATCGCCGCAGGCTCGACTGGACCTACGACATCGCACTCGCCCTGCGCTACCACGCGGGGGCGCGCACCCTGATCAATATCGGCCTCTACTCCAACATTACCTGGGTCGCGATGCTGTCGAGCATTCTGTGCGGCGCCACACTGGTGCTGCATGCCCGCTTTGACGCGGGCCAAACGCTGGCCGCCATCGCCGGCGGAGCGACCCATCTTGCCATGGCGCCGGTGCAGTATCAGCGCCTTCTTGCCCATCCCTCCTATAGCGCGTCGGACAAATCTCGCGTCCAGGCAATGATGTGCTGCGGCTCACCTCTGCCGGTCAGCGTTAAAGAGCGTCTACTGAAGGACTTTCCCTGCGGCGTAATCGAACTCTATGGCATGACGGAGGGAATAATAACAACTCTAGATCCGGAAGATGCGCCTGAGCACCTCACTTCGGTCGGCAGGCCCCTTCCCGGAACTGATATAATAATTCTTGGTTGTGATGATTGCGCGGTCCCACCCGGCCAGCCCGGTGAGATCGTCGGGCGTGGGCGCATCACCATGCCCGGCTATTGGCGCCGCCCCGACGCGACGCGCGATGCCACCTGGACGGATGGTCAGGGCCGGGCCTGGCTTCGCACAGGCGACATCGGGCGGATCGACGAGGACGGCTTTCTCACCATCCTCGACCGCAAGAAGGACATGATCCTGTCTGGCGGCCAAAACGTCTATCCGGCTGACATAGAGGCGGTGCTGCAGACCCATCCCGATGTTGCCGAATGCGCCGTCATCGGCGCTCCAGACGAGACCTGGGGCGAAACCCCGCTCGCCGTGATTGTGGCGCGCCCGCAGGCGCAAAGCACGGGCCTGGAGGTCCGCGACTGGCTCAACGCGCGTCTTGCCAAGCGCGAGCGCGTGCGCGAGGTGCGGCTGGTCGGAGCGCTCCCCCGCAACCCCAACGGCAAGGTCCTCAAGCGCGTCCTGCGCGACGAACTGCTGCTTGACGCAGACCTCCGCGCGCCGTCACTCCCGGCGCGTGATGGATAAGGACGCAGTCAAGCCCGCTGGCGCGCGCCGCCCCGGCCGGCCGCGCACCGCTTCCGAAAGCGACGCGCGTGAGCGCCTCCTCGACGAGGCTGAACGGCTATTCGCCGAGCATGGCTTCTACGGCGTCTCGGTGCGTGACGTGACCCGCGCCGCCGGCGTCGACGTCGCGCTGGCGCATTACCATTTCGGCGCGAAGCGCGGATTGTTCGACGCGGTCT
>JBILMQ010000291.1:0-4369 GCA_044375455.1 Caulobacterales bacterium
ATGGCCCCGGTCTACTGCACCAAGATCGCTTCGAAATTGACCCGCACCTACACCGACCGCCACGGGCTGAAAGACCTCCTCAAAGAAACCCTGGGGGTGGAAATCTCGAAGCAGCAGCAGAGCTCCGACTGGGGCGCGGCGGTGCTGAGCGAAGCTCAGCTGAACTATGCCGCCTCGGACGTGCTGCACCTGCATGCGCTCAAATCTCACCTGGATGGGGTGCTCGCGCGCGAAGGCCGCACCGCGGTGGCGCAGGCTTGTTTTGACTTTCTCCCGGCGCGGGCGGATCTGGATCTCCTGGGCTACGGTGAAGAAGACATTTTTGCCCACGCCTGAGGCCATTCTCGCCAGCCAGGCGTCACGCACAGGGCCTGATCACTTTGCATGCATCGCTTTGAACGCATCGCTTTGAAGGGGCAAAGCGTGGCGCACCGCGCGGCTGCGCTGCAAGATGCGCCAAACCAGTGGGGAGCCCGCCATGTCCGCATGTTGTCTCGCCGTCACCGCCGCACTGCTCGTGATGGGCGACGACGCGGCCCATCATCGCCCGCAATCTCAGCCTGTCGCCCAGAACGTTGTTTTCGCGCACCAGGCGCCCTCGCGCGCTGATGGCTCGGGCGCTGCACGCGCTGATGGCGCACACGCGCGCCCGACGACCGTGGCGCTGCCCGAAAGCTTCTTTACCGGCCGCCTCTCTGGCGGCGTCGGCGACGGGCCCATGTCGGGCGCCCGCACCCGCACGCGCATCTGGGTCATCCGGCAGACGCAACGAGGCCGCCCCCGCGGCTGAGACCGACGCACACTGACCCGATGACATCAGACCCGCGGCGACCAGGACCAGACCGGGGCTGAGCCGGTCCAGGCTGAGTCGGTTCAGTGTGGGCCGGTTCAGTGTGGGCCGGTTCAGTGTGGGCCGGTTCAGTGTGGGCCGGATCAGTTTCTGTTGGCGCAGTCTGGACTGGTGCGGCTTGGCCCGGCTCAACCCAGGCCGATGCGGATGTACCAGGACCGACGTGGCCGCGCGATCAGGCGGCTTTCGCCAGCGAGCGCAGCACGTAGTGCAGGATGCCGCCGTGACGGAAATAGTCGAGTTCGTTCTCGGTATCGATCCGGCAACGCACCCCGACCTGATCCACCGCGCCGCCCGGGCGCATGATCTTCAGGGTTACGTCCGCCCGGGGGGACAGATCGCCGATACCGTCAATCGTCACGGTCTCCTCACCCGTCAGGGCCAGACTTTTCCAGCTCGCCCCGTCGCGGAACTGCAATGGCAGCACGCCCATGCCGATCAGATTTGAGCGATGGATCCGCTCAAAGCTTTCCGCGACCACCGCGCGCACGCCGAGAAGACGCGTGCCCTTGGCCGCCCAGTCGCGCGAGGAGCCGGTGCCGTATTCCTTCCCGGCGAACACGACAAGGGGCGCGCCCTCGGCCTGATACCGCATGGCGGCGTCATAAATCGCCATCACATCCTTGGAGGGCTGATGGGTCGTCACGCCGCCTTCAACAGTCCTGCCATCAGGTCCCTTGACCATGTCGTTCTTGATGCGGATGTTGGCGAAGGCGCCCCGCATCATCACCTCATGATTGCCCCGCCGCGCGCCATACGAATTGAAGTCTTCGCGACGCACCTGGCGTTGGCTGAGAAACTTCCCGGCCGGGCTTGCCGCCTTGATGTCGCCTGCGGGACTGATGTGATCGGTGGTGATGGAGTCGCCGAACAGCGCCAGGATGCGGGCGTCCCGGATGTCCGTGGGCGCCTCCGGCTCCATCGTCATGCCATCAAAATAAGGCGGGTTCTGAACATATGTGGAGGCGTCCTGCCAGCCATAGGTGAGGCCGCCGGTGACCTGGATCGCCTGCCAGCCCGCGTCGCCCTTGAAGACGTCGCCATAGCGGCTTGAAAACATGTCCGGCGTCACGCAGGACCGCACCACATCGGCAATCTCGGCATTTGTCGGCCAGATCTCACGCAGATACACGGCCTTGCCCTCCTCATCATGACCGAGAGGATCATTGAGCAGGTCGACCGTCATCGAACCGGCCAGAGCATAGGCCACCACAAGCGGCGGCGAGGCGAGATAATTGGCGCGCACATCCGGATTCACGCGGCCCTCAAAGTTGCGGTTTCCCGACAGGACAGCGGCGGCGACCAGATCACCCTCCTGCACGGCCCTGGAGATCTTGTCCGGCAATGGGCCGCTGTTGCCGATGCACGTGGTGCACCCGTAGCCCACGAGATTGAAGCCCAGCGCATCGAGATCATCCTGCAGGCCGGCTCGGGCCAGATAATCGGTCACAACCTGGCTGCCAGGGGCAAGCGACGTCTTTACCCAGGGCTTGACCCTCAAGCCGCGCCGGCGCGCGTTGCGCGCCACAAGCCCGGCGCCGAGCATGACGCTCGGATTGGACGTGTTGGTGCAGGAGGTGATTGCTGCGATCACCACGTCGCCATGGCTGATGGCGTAGTCTTCGCCGTCTACCCGCACCTGGCGCGCGGCGTCATCGGCTTTGCCGAACGGCCCGGCGAGTTCGCGCGCAAACCCCTGCGCCGCATCGCTCAGCGCCACCCGGTCCTGCGGCCGGCGCGGACCGGCGAGCGAGGGCTCCACACCGCCGAGATCAAGCTCAAGCGTATCGGTGAAGATCGGCTCAGGCGCAGACGGATCAAACCACAAGCCCTGGGCCTTGCAATACGCCTCCACCAACGCGACCCGCTCGGGCTTACGTCCGGTCGAGCGGAGGAAGGCGATGGTCTCCCCGTCAACCGGGAAGAAACCGCAGGTCGCGCCGTATTCCGGCGCCATGTTGGCGATCGTGGCGCGATCCTCCAAAGCGAGGTTGGAGAGACCTGGCCCAAAGAATTCCACGAACTTTCCGACCACTCCCTTCTTGCGCAGCATCTGCGTGACCATGAGCACGAGATCGGTGGCGGTCGCGCCTTCCCTGAGCTTGCCGGTAAGCCGGAAACCAATCACTTCCGGGATCAGCATGGAGTTTGGTTGGCCGAGCATGGAAGCTTCGGCCTCAATGCCGCCCACTCCCCAGCCAAGCACACCAAGGCCGTTGACCATCGTGGTGTGGCTGTCGGTGCCTACCAAGGTGTCGGGATAAGCGATGGCGCCATCCCCGTCCTTCCGGGTCCAGACGGTTTGGGCGAGATATTCGAGGTTCACCTGGTGACAGATGCCGGTGCCCGGCGGCACCACGCGGAAATTCTCAAACGCGGACTGACCCCAGCGCAGAAACTGATAGCGCTCGCCGTTGCGCTCATACTCAAGGGCGACGTTGCGCGTGAAGCTGTCCGACCGGCCGAAATGATCGACCATGACGGAATGGTCGATGACGAGATCCACGGGGGCAAGCGGATTGATCTTGTTCGGATCGCCGCCGAGCTTCACCATGGCGTCGCGCATGGCGGCGAGATCAACCACCGCCGGCACCCCGGTGAAGTCCTGCATCAGCACACGCGCCGGCGTGAAGGCGATCTCATGCTCGACCGCGCCCTTGTTGGCGAGCCAGCGCGCAACCGCTTCAATATCGTCGCGCTTGACGGCGCGCCCGTCTTCAGTGCGCAACAGGCATTCCAGCAGGATCTTCAGCGTCACAGGCAGACGGGCGATGTCGCCAAGGCCGTTCCTGGCCGCCGCATCCAGGCTGTAGATCGAATAGGCGCCGCCGGCGCACAACAGGTCCTGGCGGCACGAAAAGCTGTCGAGCGATGGCATGTTGCGGCGATCCCTTTGGTTCATCGGCCCTTTCTGAGGGGCGCGGCCTGCGGTTTGAGGTGCGCCGGCTGCATAGCGGGCTTCGCGCTCCGGCACAACGTCGCCGCGCGCACCCGCGGTCAGGGGTCCAACAGGCGCTCCAGGACCGTCAGATGGTCCGCCTCGCCGGCTGGCTTGTCCCAGCGAATCCGGTGGATGCGCGGAAATCGCATCGCCACCCCTGACTTGTGGCGCGCTGAGCGGGCCAGCCCCTCAAAGGCGATCTCCAGCACCAGGCCGAAGTCTGCATTCGCGCGCACCGCGCGCACCGGACCGAAGCGTTCGACCGTGTGTTCCCGCACGAACCGGTCGAGGGCCTTGAGCTCGTCATCCGTGAAGCCGGAATAGGCCTTGCCGACGGGCGCGAGCTCCAGGCCAGCCGGGCCGTCGCGCCATGCCCCGAAGGTGAAGTCCGAATAGAAGCTCGACCGCTTGCCATGGCCGCGCTGGGCGTACATCAGCACGCAGTCGGCCAGGAACGGATCGCGCTTCCACTTGAACCACAGGCCCTTCGGCCTGCCTGCCTCATAAACGCTGTCCCAGCGCTTCAGCATGACGCCTTCGACCGCTGGGTCCGGCGGCGCGCTGCGCAGGCGCTGCAG
>JBILMQ010000292.1:0-4302 GCA_044375455.1 Caulobacterales bacterium
AGCGCAACACGTGGCGGGCTCAATAGCAACGGTCTGACGAAGATTGAGCATCGCCCTGGCGCGGTCACTGGATAGATGCCCATGGTGCGCAATGGACCGACGAACCAACTTCACGGCCACTTCATGGCGGAGTAGTGGTGGACCACAGCAACAAGTGGCGCGATTTGAGCGGCGCGAACGGCGTGGTCTGTACTGCCCGCATGAGCACAAGCCTTCGACCTGCCCTCTGCGTCACCGAAAAAAACGGTGCTCAGTCCGTGCGTCGCATGACATGGCTCCGCGCAATGGCCAGGACATCCGCCAGAACCCCGATTTATGATCTGATATCCGGGCCATTCCGCACATAATCAGCCGTGTCTGTCCGGATTTTCGGAAAGCCCCGCGAACCATGTGTGCTCCGCCCAAAGACGAAAAAATCGCCGCCCCAGTTAAGTGGCTTTGCGCCGCCGCCGAAAATGCTGCTCAGCGGCTGATCCGGCGCACCACCACCGCATCACTGTCGAGCGGCAATTCGACCAACATCCCGTCATGCGCAACGCGAATGTCGGGCCCATTGCGTCCAGCGTGTGTCTGCAGCCCGCGCAACCGGAAGCGATCGCCGAGCCAGGGTGGAACGGGCGGGACGAAGTGGTTGATGAGCAAAAGCTTGACGCCTGCCGCGCGTCCGGCCGCCACGGCGTCGCCGGGCGCGGCGTGATAGTCCTGAATATCGCGCAGCACCTTGGCGAGGCGGTCGCGACCGGCGCGGTCGGCTGCCTCGGCCATCGCCTGCACAACCTCCTTGTCGATCGCCTCATGGATCAACACGTCGGCGCCGCGCGCATTCGCGGCGACTGATCCCGTCGCACGGGTGTCGCCGGAGAACACCACCGAGCGGCCGCGATAGTCGATGCGGTAGCCATAGGCGGGCGTGACGGGCGGATGCTCCACCGCAAAGGCCGCAACCCGCAGCGCGCCATCGTCCCACAGTACGGCCGTGTCGTCGCCTGTGAGGGGCGTTTGCCCCGATGTCGCGACGACGCGTGGCTCCATCACGGCGAGCGCGCCGGGCAGCAGGGCTGCGCCATGATGCGCCGCGCGATAACTGGAGTCTGGTGCGAAGGCCTGATTGAAGCCCGCCACCACCTGTTCTACGCCCGGTCCGCCCCACACCCGCAAGGGCGCGCGACGCCCGTCAACCCAGCTTTGCATATTGGCGACGGGCAGGTCAGCAATGTGGTCGGAGTGGAAGTGCGTCAACAGAACATCGCTGAGCGCGCCCGCTGGCGTCGGCCATTGCGCAACGCGGCTCCAGCTGCCGCCGCCAGCATCCACCAGGATCATCCGTCCACCTGCAAAGACCGCAAAGCAAGGCTCGGCTGCGGCGTCGTCCGGCAGCGGGGAGCCGCTGCCGCACACCGCCACGCGCAGCGCGTCGTCCTGCAAGAGCGCCGTGCGGTCCTGCGTCATGACGCGGGCGATCAGACGCTCGACGAGAGGGCGCTGCAGCTCTGGAAAAGTCAGGACTGCTGCGCCCGCAGCCGCAATCGTCACCAGGATCGCTGCGCCCACGCCGGCGATCACACGCACGACGGGGCGCCTCATGACGCCACCAGCGGCGCAAGCGCGCCGGCCTCTTCCAACAGCGGCGTGATGCGCGCCCTGGCGCTTGCCGGCGTCGCGGTGAAGGCGGCGCGCAAGGCCGCCAGACACTTCACCTGATATTTGAAGACGCCCTGCTCATAGGCGCAGCCGCGCGCCTCAAAGCGCACCATGTCCGCGCCTTGCGCCACTGCGCGCGCATTGGCCGCCAGAAACGGCAGGTAGACCTCGCCGGCAAGCGCGAGCAGGGCCGTGAGCAGCGGCGAGGCTGGCGCATGCGGCGCGTCCCACGCGCCCTCCAGGCCCGAGAGGTCATGCATATTCTCCACCCAGCGCATCGCGAAGGGGAAGCGTTCGCGCATCATGTCGCTTGGCGTCGGATCGATGGCGAGCTGGCTCAGCTGGCCGTGGATGGCGAATTCGGCGAGTGATGGGCAGCCGCCGAACAGGAAGGGTCGGCCCGGCGATTGGCTGTCGAGCGCCGCCAGAAAATCCTCCGCCGTGCCTTCGATCAGGGGCTGGTTGGCTGGCGTGCAGCCGACGATCGCCATGCGTCCCACCTGACGGTTGCGGAAAGCGGCGGCGAAGGCGCCAACGGTGTCAACACCGGCGCCCGGCAAGGAATCGTAGGCGAGCCAGCGGCTCATCATCTCCTGGTCGCGGGTGCGAAACCAGCGATAGTGGAACATCCACTTGGTCATCCATTCATCAGCCATGTCCTCGATCAGGGCGGCCAGGAACGCATCGCCGGGGTCCTGCGGGATCACGCTGCGGTCGTGATGGCGCGCCTCCAGGTCGTGGATCAGCGGCGTTGAATCGTTGGCGAGACTTCCATCCGGATACTGCAGGACGGGAATGACCGGCGTCTTGAGCCGGGCCTGTGCAAGCTCCATGCCCTGCCGGCCCTGCACCCAGACATGCGGGATGCGGCGGTAGCGCAACAGCGCGCGCATCTTGATCGAATAGGGCGATCCCAGCGCCCCGTAGAGCCGATAGGTCATGTCATGCGCTCCCTGCGATGGCGTGATGGTTCGGCGGGTGCGCCGCCGTGTGCGGTCGATCGCGCAGGACCGCCCCTGGAGCGGAGAGGCGGTCGCGCCGGCAGTGTCTGCATCGCATCATGGCGGGGCCTCCTGCGCTGCGGCTGCTGCGAGATCATCGCCGACCGCCCATAACCGGTCCTGTCCCCACACAGCGGGCCAGGCGCCGCGCGGTCCGATCACCCGAAATGACGGCACGCCCCACAGCCCCGCGGCGAACATCGCCTCCCGGTTGGTCTGTGCGGCGGCGCGCCAGGCGTTGTCCTTGAGCGCGTCGCTGATCTGCGCCGGCGTCAGCCCGGCGCGCAGCGCGAGGCGCGCCAGACCGTCATGCGCGCCGGCATCGACGCCCTCGGCGAACACGCCCTTGAGAAATGACAGGAGAAAAGCCTCGCCCTTTCCCAATGCCATGGCGCGATGCAGCACGGCCAGTCCGCGCTCAGCCGGGGCGCCGACCGGATCGGCGATCCGTCCGAAGGGCATGGCGAGACGCTCGGCCTCGCGGGCGCAGTCGCGCACGATGTAGAGCCGCTTCATCACCGGCACCGGCAGACCGCGCATCACCATCGGCAGCACGGGGCGCAGGACAGGCTGGGCGCCCATGGCGCGCGCCAGCGCGAGCGCGCGCGCCACCGCCAGGTAGGTGTAGGGGCTGCGCAGGGAGGCGAAGATCTCCAGCGTGAGGCCGGGGACGGGCGCGCCCGGCGGTCCTATGGCTGGTTCAAGGCGTGGGGCGAGCAGTCCCGGCGGGACGCCCCGGCGGCGGAACGGGGCAAGGCGTTCTTCGAGATAGGCAAGCCGGTCCAGGCCCCAGCACCACTCGCCCTCGAAATGAAACATCGCGCCGAGATAGTGTCCGAGCCGGCGGCGCAGGTTTGCTCCGGCCGCGCGGGCGGCGGGCGTGTCATGCGGCACGCCCGCGGCTGTCGCGTCGGCGAGCGGTGCGATGGCGAGCCGACGCGAGAGGCGGGCGGCGTCGTGGGCCGACCAGGCGGCGAGCAAAGCGGGCTCTGGCGCCGCGGTTTCGTCCGGCGGCGGAACGACATGGCGCTCCAGAATGATCTCGTAGCGCGCCTCCAGGGCCGGCAGGACGGCGGCGCTGAGGGCGCTGTAGGGATCGTCCGTCTGGTGGAAGTAGCGCACCACGGGGCGTGCGCCGGTGATCCGGCGACGCGCCGCCGCCGCCAGACGCTGCGCCTGACGCACCGACGGACTGGCGATGAGCCCGGCAACCGTCGCAGCGAGGCCTGCCCGCATCGCATCCTCCCCGTAATACGGGCCCCTGGCGGGATCCGTGCGATCGACCCGGGGGTTGACCGCCAGACTGGCGCGCACCCGTGAGGCCCCAGGACCTCAGCGCCCCGGACGTGCTGAATACACGATGTTTCTTGGTTTGATGGTTCCTTTTTTACACCTTGCCTGCGCCGCCTGACGCCCGCAGCTCAGGCGCCGCAGTCCAGGGGGCGCAGTCCAGGGGTCGCTGTGCGCGCGTCGCAGCTGGGCCTGTGGCGGACCAATGAGTGGGCGCCCGGGCGCCGCCGCGCCGGCCGTTCTGCGGCCAGCACCGATGGCCGCCTGGCGCCGAGGACTTTGCGCCCAGAACTTGCGCCCAGACTTTGTACCCAGTCTGTGCTGCCTGCATGCGGACCGTGGCCAGTGAGATGGACGCGGACCGGACAAG
>JBILMQ010000293.1:0-4283 GCA_044375455.1 Caulobacterales bacterium
AGCCCTCGGCGCGCCATAACGTCGCAGTGTCTGGCTGGATGGTTCGGTGCAGGAAACCTGGGCACGGCAAATCAGCCGGCCGGGACGTTCATGACGCGGTGGGGCCGAAGGTGCAGGCGCGCGCCGCGTTGCGATCGACCGTCACAGACCGGTAAAGTCCTGCCGCGGAGGACCTCATGATCAATCGACGCGCACTCCTGTCGTCAGGCGCAGCTCTTTGCCTGATTGGTGCATGCGCCAGCGCGCCTGCAGCCCTAGAGCCGCGGTACTCCGCGGACGCGTTCTTTCGCACAACCAGCTACGCCATGGCCGCGTCGGCTGGCTTCGGCTTCTCGCCGGACGGCCGCAACATCCTGATCTCGGGCGACGCAAGCGGCGTGTTCAACGCCTACGCTCTGCCCGCCGCGGGCGGCGACGCGCAGGCGCTGACGATGTCGGGCGACAATGCAACCTTCGCCGTCTCGTACTTTCCCGGCGATGACCGCGTGCTTGTGACCGCCGATAAGGGCGGCGACGAACTCGACCATGTCTTCGTGCGGGAACGCGACGGCGCGCTGCGCGACCTGACGCCAGGAGACAAACTCAAGGCTGACTTCCTGGGGTGGCGCAGCGATGGCGGGGCCTTCTGGATCGTCACAAATGAGCGTGATCAGAAGCACTTCGACATCTACGAATACGACGCGGCCAGCTATGCGCGCCGGTTGGTCTTTGAGAACAGCGGCTTTGATGTGATGGATATCTCCAGCGACGGTCGCTGGGCGGCTCTGGTGCGCAGCCGGACGAGCGCAGACAGCGACATCTATCTCGCCGATCTGGTCAGCGGCGCTAAACCGCGCCTCGTGACGCAGCACGCAGGCAATGTCTCGCACAGCGTCTACACCTTCACGCCGGACAACAGCGCACTGATCTACGCCACCAACGAGCATGGCGAGTTCAACGAGGCCTGGCGCCTGGATCTCGCCACCGGTCAGAAATCGGCGCTGATCCAGGCGGCGTGGGACGTGATGTTCGTCGCCTATTCTCCGTCAGGGCGCTATCAAGTCTCCGCCATCAATGCCGACGCCTCAACGGCGGTCACCATCCTCGACCAGCAGACGGCCCGTGCCGTGCGGCTCGCCGGGATCCCGCGCGGTGACGTGACGGGAACGTGCTTCAGCCGCGATGAAAGCCAAATCGCTTTCATGGTGTCGTCCGACACCTCGCCAAATGATGTGTTCGTCGCGGACCTGGCGCACGGTCAGGCGCGCCGTCTGACCCGCGCACTTAACCCTGCAATCGACGAGCGCGCGCTGGTGGAGGCCACGCTGGTGCGATATCCAAGCTTCGACGCACTGCAGATCCCCGGTATTCTCTATCGTCCGCGGACCGCCAATGCACAAAATCCGTGTCCTGCGCTCGTATTGGTTCATGGCGGCCCCGGCGGACAGAGCCGGCGCGGTTACTCGGCGATGATCCAGCATCTCGTGAATCACGGTTACGCTATTTTTGCCGCAAACAATCGTGGGTCGTCCGGCTATGGCAAAACATTCTTTCACCTGGACGACCGGCGCCACGGCGAGGTTGACCTCGATGATATCGTCTACGCCCGCCGCTATCTCGAAACCCTCGATTGGGTGAGCGATCGCATTGGCGTTATGGGCGGATCCTACGGCGGTTACATGGTCGCCGCGGCGCTGGCGTTCCGACCGGATGTCTTTGATGCAGGCATTAATATCTTCGGCGTCACCAACTGGTCTCGGACGCTCACATCGATACCGCCCTGGTGGGAAAGTTTCCGCGAAGCGCTCTATGACGAGATGGGCGATCCTGCAACCGACAGCGAACGCCATCGGCGCATTTCTCCGCTTTTCCATGCACAAAACATCCGCCGGCCCCTTCTGGTCGTGCAAGGCGCAAATGATCCGCGCGTGCTGCAGGCCGAGAGCGACGATCTGGTGGCCGCCGTGCGGGCCAATGGGGTTCCGGTTGAATACGTGCTGTTCCCAGATGAAGGTCACGGCTTCCTGCGCAAGGAAAACCGGATCGCGGCTCAGGAAGCCTATCTGCGCTTCGCCGATCAGCATCTGCGCGCAGGATAGGCATGGCGCCGCCACCTGTCCGCCGCTGTGGTCGTACCGCCGCTTGGGCGGCGTGAAATCTGGTGTGATTTTCGCGTGAGCCGGACGGCCATGGCCCGCCCCCCCATCACAGTCGGGCCCCAAGGCCGCGGCGAAACCTCAAGCCGGGGTCTGCAGGCGCGTGACGTGGGGGGCGTGACGTGGGGGGGGCGTGACGTTGGGGCGCGTGACGTTGGGGCGCGTGGCGGCGGGGTGCGTTCTGGGCTCGCCTTGACCTGTCCCCCCTTAACCGACCCTCCTGGTCGGGTGGGGGAGCGTTGCTGCGGTCCGGGCGCGACGCGTGCGGTTCGCACCGGGTGCGGCACTCGGCGCCGGCAACGGGACTTTCACCCAATACCCATTTGCGGCATCATCTGCGCGGATGACGGGAAATGACCGGAGGCGGGATGGGCGAGGCGCCATGGTCAGAGTGGGTCGGGCGGAGCGAAAACCGCCGTGACCGCATCACCGAAACGCCGGCGCGCGCGCTCGCGGCGACCCTGAACCGCGAGCAGGACATCCCCATCGTTCCCGGCGCAGCGCTTCCGGCGATCTGGATCTGGCTCTACTTTCTTCCCCTCGCCCCCATGCGCGACGTGGGTGCTGACGGCCACCCCAAGCGGGGCGGATTTCTGCCGCCGATCGCTCAGCCGCGACGGATGTGGGCGGGCAGCCGCTGCATGTTTCATGCGCCGCTGCGGATCGGCGACGACGTTGAGCGAACCTCGGTCATTCTGCGAATCACCGAGAAATCCGGCAAAGCGGGCGCGATGACCTTTGTCACCGTACGTCACGCGGTCAGCGTCGCGGGCCGTCCCGTCATGGAGGAAGAGCAGGATATCGTCTATGTCGAGATCCCCGCGCGCTATGAGCCGCCGGCGCCTGCGCTGCTTCCGGAATGTCAGTGGTGTGAGGCTGCCGCCTTCGACCCGGTGCTGCTCTTCCGCTATTCGGCGCTGACCTTCAACGGTCACAGAATTCACTACGACAAACCCTACGCGATCGAAGTCGAGCGCTATCCCGGCCTTGTCGTCCACGGACCACTGCAGGCGACGCTGCTGTTCGACGCCGCCATGCGACGCGCCAACGGCCGTGAGCCCGCCGGTTTCGCCTTTCGCAGCGTGCGGCCGCTGTTTGCCGATGAGCCTGCCAGTCTGAACGGCCGGGTGGGCGACAACGGCGCCTGTGAGCTTTTTGTCGCCAATGGCGATGCAGCCATCACGATGCAGGCCACGATGACATGGCGCTGAGCGCACGCGCGCCGCTGAAGAGCGCAGAACGACCCACGCCATAGGCATGCCCTGACGCCGGCGGTTCGGCGCGCCGGTCCTGACACGATGAGGAAGCACCCATGGTCAAGATCCTAGAAGGCCTGCGGATCGTCGAGGGCTCTGCGTTTGTGGCGGCGCCGCTCGCCGGCATGACACTGGCGCAAATGGGCGCAGATGTGATCCGTTTTGATCGCATCCACGGCGGGCTGGACCATCATCGATGGCCGGTGACGGCCAGCGGCCGCAGTCTCTTCTGGGCAGGCCTCAACAAAGGCAAACGCAGCATCGCCGTCGATATGGCGACGCCGCGCGGTCAGGAGATCGTCACCCGTCTCATCTGCGCCCCGGGAGAGCAGGCGGGCATCTATCTGACCAACCTGCGGGTCCGCGGCTGGATGGACTACGACGCGCTCAAGAAACACCGTGCGGATCTGATCATGATGTCCATCACCGGCGACCGGCGCGGCGGTCCGCAGGTGGACTACACCGTCAACCCCGCCGTCGGCTTCCCGATGGCGACCGGGCCGGAGGGCGCGCGCGAGCCCGTTGGCCACGTTCTGCCGGCCTGGGACTGCATCACCGGCCAGCAGGCCGCGCTCGGCATTCTCGCAGCCGAGCGCCACCGCCGCCTCACCGGCGAAGGCCAACTCGTCGAACTTGCGCTCAAGGATATGGCGCTTGCCATGCTCGGCAATCTTGGCGTCATCGGCGAAGTCACCATCAACGGCGTCGACCGACCCAAAATGGGCAATGCCCTGTACGGCGCCTATGCCCAGGACTTTCTGTGCAAATGCGGCGGACGCGTGATCGTGGTGGCGCTCACCATCCGCCAGTGGGATAATCTGAAGGCTGCGACGCACACCCAGGAGGCGTTCGATGAGCTCTCCGCCAAACTCGGCGTCAAGCTGAGCCTGGA
>JBILMQ010000294.1:0-4280 GCA_044375455.1 Caulobacterales bacterium
CGGCTCTACAGCGGTTGTTGGTGTCCGTGCGCGCGTGGTTGCAACCTCGGCGACTGCGTATACAAATCCTGGTCTGGTGAACCTTAATCAGACCATCCCGGCCGGTGGAGAACTCGTGCTCACAAGCGACAGTCTGACCACCGCTCTCGGTGACTTCGATCGGGGTGACATCGAGATCTCCTTCGAAGGCGTTTCGAACCGTAATACGATTACGACGCGTCGCCTTGTTCAGCGTCCGGATGGTACGACAACTGACTTCGGTCAAGGCCGTCAGAGCCAAGATCCGGATGGTGGTGCCAGCTAGGCGTTTCTGATCAATTTGGTTATGGGGGCGGGGGGAAGCAAAAGCTTCCTCCCGTTTCTTTTTTGGTCTCTGGCGCCAGCCTCACTCGTCGCGGATCGCCCCTGGACCATCGGAGTGGTTGGGGGCCCTGCTGACCTTAGCGTGGGCCGCAGGCTGCCCGCAGGCCTTGATTCTGTAATGAGCTGGTACGAGGCGCCTTTCGCGCCCGGGCTATTGGGCCCTTTGCATGAACACGACTTTGGCCGCGCGATGAGACGGCGCGCTGTCATGAACGGGTGGGTCAAGAAGCCCCGGCACGCGTCTTATCTGAGAGTGGAAATCATGTCCGATCGCCTCTGCGTAATGATCGCGACGCCAACCCACGCCAGCCAGGTGACGTCGTCCTACCTGTTGAGCATCGCAGAGCTTATCCGTGTGTTTGAGCGGGCCGAACCAAGAATTGAGTGCGAATTCCTGCTGTTTCAAAACGCCCTGGTGGCGCAGAGCCGCAACTTGTTTGCCAGCAAGTTCCTGGAAGCCTAGCAGTTCACGCATCTGCTGATGGTTGACGCAGACATGGGCTTTCAGCCCAGCCTCGTCATGCGGATGTTGAAGTTGCAACGCGGCATCTGTGCGGCGTGCTATCCCAAACGTAACATTGATTTGGGCAGACTGATCGCAATGGCGCGCGAAGCTCGGCCAGATTCGTCGGTCGATGAGATTCTGGCGAAGGCCTATGAGTTCGACTGCGAAGGCGACTCTATCACCGAGGCCCTCCCGGACGGGGCCCATAGGTTCGATGTTCATGACGGGTTCGTGCGCGCCACGGCCGCAGGGTCCGGCATAATGTTGATCTCGCGCCCAGCAATGACAACTCTGTATACGACCTATCCCGAGCTGCGAGCCACCGACATTCCAAGGGGGCCCGTCGGCTTGAAGGAGGCGTTCTTTCAGCCTTTCAACCAATTGGTTCTCGAGAATGGTGTCGTCCTTTCGGAAGATATTTCGTTTTGCCGCCGTTGGGTTGACGGTTGTGGGGGAGATATCTGGGTCAATCTGGATGAGGTCGTCACGCATCAGGGGGCAATGACCTATCAGTCACGTTTCTGGGACCGCCTGATGGCCAGTCGTGTTTGAACCGGCCTGAGGCCGGATGGCCAGATCTCATGGGCGGATGTGAACCGGTTGAATTGTCTCACCAGGGTTTATCTGTCTGCGACAGCGCCGGCTCGCGTGATTTGGGTCGTCGTGCGGCGGGTCGGCGAGCAGGCCGACTTCGTCCGGCTGCAACAGTGCGGACCGGACATGTTGGTCTTGGTCGACCGACCTGAAAAATACATTGCAATCTCTGCACGGATGTCGTGTCAGACGTCACAGGGGATGGAGATTCATCCATCTTTGCCGCTCATGGCTGGCAACGGGCCTCAACTCTCGCGAGTGTCAGGATGTCAAAGTCCAGAAAACCTTCGGGCCGGTCCGGCAAGGCCGGGGCGCTGAGTTTGGATCCTGGCCCGTTGTTGCATCAGGCGATCGCACGCATTCAATCCAGAGATCCAAACGCGGCCGTCAGGATCTGTCGGGGGCTCATCCGGGACAACCCAGGACTGTTCGACGCGCATCATATCCTGGGCTTTGCGCTTGCTGCGAAGGGCGATTTCCACGCGGCGTTGGGCGCGTATGACGTTGCTCTGCCGCTGCAGCCGCGCAATGCGGAATTGCTCAACAATATGGGCATCGCGTCCGGGCAGATCGGGGCGCTTGTGCAGGCCATCGGGTACTACGATCAGGCGCTGGCGATCCGCCCAGACTACGCCGACGCCCTCATGAACCGTGGCGTCGCGCTCAGTCGGCAGGGCAGGTGGGAGCAAGCTGTCTCGTCTCTGCAGCGGGCCGCACAAGCGAGGCCTGACCACGCGGATACGACTGCGCATCTGGGCGTCGCGCTCCACATGCTGGGCCTCAATGATGAAGCGGAGCGGGTGCTGCGGGATGGAGCGCAGCGTCATCCGGCTCATGCTGACCTATGCGCCAATCTTGCCGGGGTGCTGTTGATTGTAGGCCGCAAGAATGAGGCTGTAGAAATGGCGACGCGGGTTTTGGCGTCCCACCCAGACCATGTCATCGCGCGGGCCAATCGCGCTGCCGCGCATCTCGAGCTGCGTCAACTCGAAGCTGCGGTTCAGGACGCCGAACGGGCCTTACGCAGCGAACCGCTTCATCAGAAGGCATGGTCGACTTTGGTCAGATCTTTGGAGGAACTCGGACGCTTCGATGAGGCGCAGGAACATGTGGCGCGCTTCCAGCAGGCGTTTCCAGATGACGCCGAAGTGGCATTGCGCGCCGGATCAGTGCTGGCGCGCCGAGAGCAGCCCGAGCTCGCGATTCCACTGCTGCGCAAGGCGGTTGCCGCCCGACCCGACAATGCAGAAGCCCTCGCGATACTGGGCACTGCGCTGATCAAGACCCGGGATCTGGTCGGCGCGATCAACGCGTTGACCGCCGCCGCGAAACTCGCCCCCGACAATGCGTCGATCAGAAACAATCTTGCCGTAGTCAGCCTTCTGCAGCAGGACACGGCGCGAGCAATCTTGATGCTGCGCCGGGCGTTGCGGGCCGATCCAGACAATCCCGATCTTATCACCAATCTTGCGTTCTCATACATGCGATGGGGCCGTTTCGCGAAGGCAAAGGCCTATCTTCAGCGCAGTCGATCCATTGCGCCTGACCACCCCGACGTTCGCTGGAATGATTCGCTGCTTCGTCTGCTGCATGGCGATTTCGAAAGCGGATGGGATCTGTATGAAGCCCGCCGCGATAAAGACTTCTGGCGTCCGCGCACCTTGAGCGGGCCGGAGGCTACCGGGTTGGACGCCATTCGCGGCAAGCGGCTGTTCTTGTATGCAGAGCAGGGGCTCGGCGATACTATTCAATTTGCGCGGTATGCAGAGTTATTGGCGGGACATGCCGGGTCGGTGGAGCTGGAGGTTCAGCCGCAGCTCGTCGAACTCCTGGCCGGCCTTCAGGGTGTTCGCGTCATCGGCTTTGGCTCGCCCCTATCCGATTATGACATGCATTTGCCCTTGATGAGCGCACCGCGCATCATGGGGACTCGTCTTGACACGATTCCAGCGGGTGTTTCCTCCGTGAGCGCCGACCCGGTGCGCGTCTCCAAATGGGCGCAGCACCTGGGGGATCATGGCTTCAGGATTGGGATCTCTTGGCAAGGCAATCCCCACGGCTCCGTCGATCAGGGGCGTTCGTTTCCCGTGCGGCTGTTCAATGAGATCTCAGGTTTGGAGGGTGTGCGACTTATCAGCCTACAGAAGAACTCAGGCCTCGAGCAGCTCGCAGCGCTTCCAGCGGGCATGACCATCGAGACGCTAGGCGACGGCTTTGATGCTGGGGATCAGGCGTTCCTGGACACCGCCGCAGTCATGATGAACCTCGACTTGATCATCACCAGCGACACGTCCGTGGCGCACGTTGCTGGGACCTTGGGTCGACCGGTCTGGATCGCGCTCAAATACGCCCCGGATTGGCGCTGGCTCCTGCAACGTACAGATAGTCCCTGGTATTCATCCGCGCGGCTGTTTCGCCAATCGAAATACGGCGACTGGCAGGGCGTTTTTGACGCCATGACGTCGGCGCTTGGCGAGCTCCTTGCAAAACACCCTGGTCGCGCGTCGCCGCCCCGGCAATCGCCTGGGCTGGCCCCGGTAAGCGCACCGATCCCGGCTGCAGAGAAAGAGGCGCTGGACGCCATGCAGCAGGGGCGCTTCGAGCAGGTCGTTGAGCTGTGCGAACAGGCAAGGTGCGCGGGGCCAGTCTCGGGCCTGGTGCACTACATGGCCGCCTATGCCTATGCCCAGCTCGGACGCCACCTGGAAGCTCTTGAGCGATACGCGGACGCCGGGCGTCTGATCCCCCGTATCGACGTCTTGTCAAATTGGGCGCTGTCGCTCAACGTCGTCGGCCGGTATGCTGACGGCCTCAAGGT
>JBILMQ010000295.1:0-4271 GCA_044375455.1 Caulobacterales bacterium
CAGAAGCTTCGGCGCGAACGGGCGCCGGGATTTTTCGTGAGCTTGGATCCCTGCGTAGTTGTCATGGAGGCCTGCGGGAGCGGGCGCTATTGGGCGCGTGAGATTGCAAAGTGCGGCCACGAGACCAAGCTCATTCCCGCTTCCTGCGTAAAGCCTTTCGTCACAAGGTAGAAGAACGACGCCGCTGACGCGGAGGCGATCTGTGAAGCGGCAAGCCGTCCGATCATGCGGTTCGTCGCCGGCAAGTCAGAAACGCAGCAGGCAAGCGCTGTCGTGTTTCGAGCCCGCGACTTGCTGGTGCGCCAACGCACGCAGATCATAAATGCCTTGCGAGGTCATCTGGCCGATGTACGCGGCGCCCGAATAATGGGCCACTGAGGCGCCGTTTGTTAACGGTGCGTGGCGGTCCAAAAACCAGCCACATCTATGGTCGTCGCCTTGCCGGTCACGGGAGGCGGCCCCGGGATGAAGGACATGGACGTTTACGAATCTGTGCGCCGTTTGGTGATGATCGAGGGCGGCAGCCGGCGCGCAGCGGCGCGACTTTTCGGCATTCACCGGGAGACGGTGGACAAGTGTTTGGCGTTTTCCGCGCCGCCTGGTTACCGGCAGGAAGCGCCGCGGGCCAAGCCCAAGCTCGGTCCGTTTCTGGGCGTCATTGACGCGATCCTGCGCGCCGACGCGGACGCCCCGCCCAAGCAGCGCCATTCCGCCAAGCGCATCTGGGAGCGGCTGCGGGACGAGCATGGCTATGCAGGCGGCTATGATCGGGTCAAAGAGGTGGTGCGCGAGCGCGGCCGGCGCCTGAAGGAAGCGTTCGTGCCGTTGGCGCATCCGCCCGGCCATGCGCAGGTCGATTTCGGCGAGGCGCATGTCATCATCGCCGGCGTGCGACGCAAAGCGCATTTCTTCTGCATGGATCTTCCGCACTTGGATGCTTGCTTCGTGAAAGCCTACCCAGCTGAGACGACGGAGGCCTTTCTCGACGGCCATGCGAGCGCGATCGCCTTCTTTGGCGGCGTGCCGCGCTCGATCCTCTACGACAATACGAAGATCGCGGTGTCGCGCATCACCGGCGCGGGCGAGCGCGTGCCGACGCTGGCGTTCACGGGGTTGAAAAGCCATTTCCTTTTTGAGTCCCGCTTTGGCCGGCCTGGAAAGGGCAATGACAAAGGCAAGGTCGAAGGTCTCGTCAAATATGCGCGGCGCAATTTCATGACGCCGATCCCGGAGGCGCGGTCGTTTGACGTGTCGCGGTGGGTCCGGGCGGAAGCCACGCTCGCCGATCGGCAGAAAACTCTGGTTCCAGCCATGATTGAGGCCTGCGAACGCCCGATCATGTTTGAGCTGACGCAGACGGCGGAGATGAGCCATTGGCTGGGGGATGCGGGGGACAAAGCGTGGGTCAACTTCCTTGCTGACGTGCAGCGCTTCGTGGCGAAAGGCGCGCCGTCTCCGAGCACGCGGCCGATCCTGCCACTGCTTTCGACGCCTTCGCCAACCCCGAAGCGCGGCGGGCGGCCGTCGCTCGCGATCCTGCCCTTCACCAACCGCTCGCCGGACCCGGCGGAAAATATCTTCGCCCAAGGCCTTGTGGAGGATCTGATCGAGGCGCTGTCGCGCGCCAACGGCGCGCGCGTGCTGTCGCAATCGGCCACTGCGTCCAATCGCAAAGAAGCGCTCGATCTAAAGCGCCTCGGCGACGAGCTGGGCGTGCGCTATGTGTTGGAGGGCAATGTGCGCCGGGCGGGAATAGCCCGGTGCGTCACCTGCCAGCTGGTGGAAGCAGAAACCGGGGCGCTCGTCTCGATACAGATGTTCGCCCGGCCCTTGAGCGAGTTGGCTGGATTGCGAGATGAGCTCGTTACCGAACTTGCCGGCCAGCTTGGAACCCAAGTGCAGCGCCTGGAGATGGATCGCGCACTGAAGACGCCCGGCGATTGGACGGCATGGGAGGCGGTGGCGCGGTCAATCTCCTATTTCTCTCGCTTCGATGATGAAAGCCGCAGGCTGGGCGAAGCGGAGGCCCGCCGCGCCGCGGCGCTGGCGCCGGACTATGCGCGCGCGCACGCCAATCTTGCCCATGCGCTCTTGGCCGCGTTCACGCAGAATTTGGACGAAGGGATTGGCGCGGAAGCGCGCGCCGCTGCAGAGCGTGCGCTCGCGCTCGATCCGGGCAACCCCACAGTCCTCTGGAAAACCGCTCGTGCGTTTGCCAGCATTGGCCTGTCCGCCAAGGCTTTGCCGCTCGTCGAGCGCTCCATCGCCCTGATGCCGCTCAACGCCATTGCACACGGCACGCACGGGATGGCTTTGGAAAATCTCGGGCGCTCACGCGAGGCGCTCGCCGCGTTTGACGAGGAGACGCGCCTGGCGCCGCGGGCGCATGGGCAGTTCTTTATTCTGGCGATGCGATCGCTGGCGCATCTGACGCTCTGGGAACACGAACTGGCGTTGAAAGCGGCCGAAGCGTCCATGAAAGAATTCCGCGATTATTTTCCTGCTATTATGAAAGCGGCGTGTCTGGCAGCGCTTGGGCGCGACGCCGAAGCGCAAGTCGCAGTGCGCGCCTGCCCCAGGTTTGGCCTCGACAATGTAACGCCAGACGGCTGGGAAAAAGCGAGCCGTCGGATCTATGCGCCTGACGGGTTCGCGCTGGTCGCGCCCGCGATCGCTATCTACCGCAGGGTCTGGAACGCCACGCCGGAAGAACCAGATCACTCAGAACGCAAATCGTTTCATTGAATTGGACCAATATATGGTCTATGTTCCGAACGTTGGAGCAAAGCCATGCACGTTCCCGTCTCGGACGCCAAAGCCCAGCTGACTGATCTCGTCCGCCGCGCCGAGGAGGGCGAGGAAATCATCCTCACGCGCCACGGCCAGCCTGTCGTAGCGCTGAAGGCGATTAAACCCGCGCCGCGCCCAATCACGCAAGCCGATCTCGATTGGCTAAAGGCGAGCCGGATCACACCCAAACCAGGCTTCGAAACGCCGCAAGAGAGCCTGCAGGCTATCCGTGACGGTCGCGAAGCGTGAGCGCCTACCTCGACGCCAGCGTTATCGTGCCGCTGTTTGTGGCGGACGCTTTTTCGGAGCGCGCCGACGAACTTGTGGCCGTTGGAATGACGCTGATCGTGGCGGATTGGGCGGTTGTGGAAGTCTCAAGCGTGATCGCGCGCCAATCCCGGATTGGAGCCATCACGCCCTCAGAAGCCCAGGCTGCATTCGCCGCCTTCGATCAATGGCGCACGACGCTCGCCAGCGCTGTGGAAACCAATGGCGCGGACATGGCGGCCGCCGCACAATCTGTGCGCCGCGCTGATCTCGCGCTGCGCAGGCCCGACGCTCTCCACATCGCGATCTGCGCCCGTATCGGCGCCAAGCTCTTCACATTTGACGCCCGGCTGGCTGCTGCGGCGCAAGCGCTCGGCGTAGAAACGCAAGCATGACCACGGCCCCCGACATCTTCCTATCCTACTCCCGCGACGACCAGGCGCGGGCGAAATTGTTTGCGGAGGCGTTTGAGCGCGAGGGGTTCAGGGTCTGGTGGGATGTGGGGCTGCGGGCGGGTCGATACGTATCTATCTGATCCGACATTTCGTTCCCGGCGTGGCGGCTGTCCGCCGGGTCGAAAGTGTCAGACGCCACCGCTCATGCGGCTTTGCCTGGGTTTTGTTTTTCGCGCGCGAGCGGTGCGGAATCAAGGAAGGTCTGCATCGGGGTTTTGCCGAAACACCAGCGCCCCTGATGCGGGCGCGCCTGGTTGTAATGCGCGACCCATTCGTCGAGATCGGCCTGCAGCGCGTTGAACAACTCGCCGTCATTAAGCACGGCCTTCGCGTCCGTCCCAGCCAGAAGCTGGTCCAGCAATGCGTCGGGAATGGTCGGTTGCTTGCGTGGTGGCATCGTGGGTCTCCTCCTCGAGACACTTTACGCCGCCGCGTACACAAAAATCCCGACAGTCCCCATCGCCGATTGCGGACATAGGAGAGTCACCGCGCATATGCCGCCGATCAGCGGCAGCCCTACGCCCTGGCCAGCGCCGACGCTCGCAAATGTGTGACGCACATCGTGAAGCCATACACCCGATAGACCAGCATGCGCCCGCAGCCGATCCCAGGCCCGGCCAATTCCCATGTACGCACCATCGCCACGTGCCTTCGGAAACACCCACGTGGAAGCGGCGTTCGGCTCCGCACGGATCGCTTCAAGCCGGGCCGCAGCGGCGACGGCCAGCGGTGCAATCTTCGACCCCGTTTGCTGAACTG
>JBILMQ010000296.1:0-4242 GCA_044375455.1 Caulobacterales bacterium
GTTGACGAGTGGCGGATACCGGCGAACCGGTTTGGCGACCCGGATGATGTCGGGGCGTTTGTCGCCATGTTCTGCAGTGCACAGGCCAACTATGTTACCGGACAAAGCGTGATCATCGACGGGGGAATTGGAAACTCCACATTCTGACGGCGACATCCAGGGAATCCGGGGAATGCCTCAATCGACAAGATATGTTGACTTCAGCAGCTGCCGCGCGGCGCCGCAGGTCGCTCCCGCGCGCCTCAGCGCCGACCGTTACACCTCGGCTGCCTTCATGGCGGGTGAGTGGGGCGGCATCTGGACGAAGGCTTGGCTGTTCGCCGGCGTCGAGGAAGATGTCCGCTGGCCAGGAGACTACTTCCTGTTTGAGATCGGCCGTGAGTCGATCATCGTCAGCCGCGGCGAAGATGGGACGCTCACCGCGCTTCATAATGTCTGCCAGCATAGGGGAAATCGTATCCTTCTCGGCGCCCGTGGCGCCGTCAATAATTTTGTGTGTCCGTATCATGGATGGACATACGCGCTGGATGGCGCATTGCACCATACCCCAGACAAAGAGCGGTTTCCGCCGTGCACAGAGTGGGCAGATCGATCGCTCAAGCGAGTGCGTGTGGGAACATGGGCGGGCCTTGTCTGGATAACGATGGACGAGAGCGCTCCGCCCTTGGCAGAGTATCTCGGTACAATTATCGAGGACCTCGCGCCTTACCACTTCGAGCGCATGCGCCTCGTGAAGCAGCAGACTCTGCACCTGGCGGCAAACTGGAAGACGGTCCGAGACAATTTTCTCGAGCAATATCATGTTGACTTCATACACCCGCAGCACGCGTCAATGGTCGACTGCAGCAACTCGCAAAACGAACTCTACCCCTTTGGCCACAGTTCGACGAGTGTGAAGGGCTTCGTGACGAACCCACGCTATCCGATACCATCGCAGGTCCCTGACCGATTAAAGGTGCGGCTTAGTCACATCGGTCTTGACTGGCGTCAGTTCGAGAACAAGGTGCCTGACATCCGTGCTGCAGCCTGCGCGCAAAAGCGAAAAATCGGCGCGGAACTGGGTTTCGGCTATGATGAGTTTTCTGACGAGCAGGTCACGGACGTGCTCCAGTACGATATCTTCCCGAATGTCTTCATGACGATCAGGCCAGAGGAAGTCTGGATCTACGGGGCCAGACCTCATCCGCAAGATCCCGACCAGTGCATTTTCGACAAGTGGACCCTTCAGGTTCCGGCAGAGATCGCCGTCGATGTAACGACGGGACGAAATCTTGGCGTTGACGAGAACCTGCTGCGGGTCGAAAGCGATGACCGCCCTGAGCCGGAGGTGTTTACCCGGGACATGATCGAGTCCAAAGAGAAAACGCTTGGCGTTACAATTGATCAGGATGTGTTTTTCCTGCCGTATATGCAGGCCGGCCTGCACTCGCGCGGTTTCTCACACGCACTCCTCAACATGGATGAAGCGCGCATCGCGCACTTCCACGCTTGGGTTGATGCCTGGATGAGCGCTTCACCTTGGCCGGACAAGGCTGCACCGCGTTGAGATTTGTGCCGAGATGGTCAAAAATCTTCACCAGCGGGCGGCCAAACAGACGCAGCGCGCGCCATGTGCGTGACGGCGGGCTGCCTCGCGGGGGTCATGGCGCGACGAAAGCGCCCGAGCGACCTGCGTGGACCCTGGGTGCGACGACAGCCGCTGGCGCCATGCGCCTCGGCAGCCGGTCAGGGAGCCGGCGCCAAAAACCTGGCACTGAAGTTGCGTCACCTTGTGGCTTCGTTGCCCAGGACAGTTCGTGTGCGTCGCCGGTGGCGTGAGCCTCCCGCCCAGAACCTGATAAATCGCTGCCAACAGTGCGCGTCGTGTGCGCATCGAATGCCTTGCGCACCGTCGTGGAGTTCTCCTAGGATCGCACATCGTCTTTTGACTCGGCGAGCGTCTGCCCCGTGTGCGTCCGATCTCACAAGCTTGGATGTCTGGCGCGGCGTCGCGCCGCCGACGACGCGGCGCTGCATGAACCGGCAAGAAGCCGCGAGGTGGTGGACGTTCAGTCATTCGGGATGATCCTGGTTTCAGTCAGTATGGGCTTTGGACTCCATGCCGCTTGCAGATGACGTCGATGGCGGGTTTATCCCCATTTTCAGTGCCGCGGAGCTGGGACCGGGCGCCTTCGTCGCCCATCGGGTTCATGGTAGGGACGTTCTGGTGGCCAACGTCGACGGCGCGTTCTACTGCGTTGAGGACAAGTGCAGTCACGCCGATAGTCCGCTCTCTATCGGGCGGCTTCGCGGCAGCAAGTTGCTGTGCCCACTGCACGGCGCAAGATTTGATGTTCGGACGGGACAACATTTAGGCCCGCCGGCAATTTGCGGCATCGCAACCTTTAGGACCCGTGTCGTAGATGGAATCGTTCAAGTCTGTGTGGAGTCATCGCTGCCGATCCCGTGATGCCGAGGGGGCGCGCCCCAGCGCTTCCTCGTCAAGGCGTGTCCATCCTTGTCAGGGGCGGTGACCCGAACGCAGCGGGAGGATAAAGATCGACACACCGCATCCTTCGCCCCCAAAGCGTCGCCAGTCAGCCAACCCGGAGATCTCAAGATGGCGGACGGCGGCGCCGCGATGGGGTGTCGGTCGAGATACCGCAGAAGCAAGCGCGTCGGGTGTCGGCATCAGGGCAGACCGGCCGGTTGTAAGGACTGCGGCAGGGTCGCTGGTCTTTCGTTGCGCGTTGCTGCTGCTCTTGCTGCCAGGTGGCTGCGCCAAGAGGCGCCCTGCGCTCTATGCGCGACAGGCTTTGCTGTGCGGTCGTCTGCGCAGAAGCAATGAAGAGGATCGGCCTGTGAAGTGCGTGCAGACGCGGCCGGACGCCGCGGGAGCACCACGGACTGAGACCCGCAAGGTGTTTGCTCCCCGTCCGGAATCAAACTCCCCGGCATGGGTAGCCGAATCGCAGGCTGATCCGGCCTCCGCCTACGGCAGAAAAAGCGCCCCAGCCTCGGTCTGCCACGTCGCCCCACGCCATGCGCCGTCAGGTGCAAGCGATCCGGGCAGCGGCAGCGGTCTCACCCCGTCCGGAGGCGGTCCAATCGACTGGAGAAGCGCGTCCGGGTGTGCTGTTTGTGACACACGACGCAGCGGCAAATCGAGAGAACACGCACCGTTGCCGGCGTCCGGCCTTCTTATGCTTGCGTAATGCCGGGACTTCTCGCGTTCTTTGCGAAAGCTCTCATTGAGTGTGACGAGGATAGCAATGAGCGATCGAATTGCCGCACGCCTTCCGGACTGGCCCAAAATTGAGGTGCCGAACCGACCTATTGAGGGCTCGCGCTACGCGTCGCGCGCATTTTTCGATCTCGAATGGGACAGGATGTGGACAAAAGTCTGGTTGCTGCTCGGCCGGGAGTCCGAGATCCCGGCGCCAGGCGATTGGCAGCGGGAGGATATCGGACCTGAGTCCTTCGTGATGGTGCGTCAACGCGATGGCTCCATCAAAGCTTTCCACAACGTCTGCCCGCACCGCGGTAATCTTCTTGTGTCTGAGAAGAAAGGACACGTGGCGCGTTTTGTGTGCCGTTATCACGCATGGTCGTTTTCAACCGATGGCGCGCTTGTGTCCGCGCCTGATCGGGACGACTTCCCTCAGGGAGATCCGTGCGGCGTGGTCAATCTTCAGCCTGTGCGGTGTGAGACATTTGCAGGGTTCATTTGGGTCAACATGGACCCGGGCTGCGTCTCGCTGCGTCAATTTCTTGGTCCGGTCTGGGATGACTGGAGCGCCTATCAGATCCAGACCTGGAAGCGCTACCACGCGTATACCACGACACTTCCCGTTAACTGGAAAATCGTTCTCGACAATTTCAACGAGTCCTACCACGTGCCGTTTGTTCACAAACCCGTTGGGGATCCGGTTGAGCGAGCAAGAATGCACTCGGGGATCGACACGAATTACAGAACGACACGCTTTGATCTGAGCGCCGAAGGGCATAATCGCATGATCATGCGCGGCGGCTATGCAGGAATTTCTCTCAACGTCGATGGCACGATCGGTGAACCGCTGCGAACAATCCTTCAGGAGTGGGACCTCGACCCTGACAGCTTTACCGGACGCCAGTTGGAGACGCGCACTGCTCTGCAGCAGGCAAAGCGGAGGCTCGGGCCAGATCGGGGCTACACGCACTATGCCAACATGACAGACGATCAATTGACCGACGTCTGTCACTATACGCTGTTCCCGAATTTTG
>JBILMQ010000297.1:0-4239 GCA_044375455.1 Caulobacterales bacterium
CGGCCAACCCCGGCGGCGGCGAGATCAACCAGAACAAGACTGAGCCCTGCCCCGTCGCGCGCCAGAACGACGGCATGCGTCGCAATATCCCCATCGGTGACCGGGATCTTCACGCCAGACAGGCTCGCACCGTCAAAACTCGCAGTGATAGATGCCGGCGTCGGCGCGCCCGGCCCCTCCGAAACCGCCCAGCACCCGATCACATCGCCCGCGGCCGCCTTGGGCAGCACCGCAGCCTTCTGGGTCGCCGAACCGGCGCACATCACGGCTTCAGCAAAAAAGTAGACCGTGGAGGAAAACGGGATTGGCGCCAAAGCGCGGCCCATTTCTTCGGCCAGCACGCACAGCTCCAAGCGTCCAAGCCCAAGGCCGCCGAACTCCTCCGGAATGGCCACGCCCAGCCAGCCGAGGTCAGCGACCTGGCCCCACAGCGCAGCGTCATAACTCCTGGCGCCATCTTCCAGGACCGCGCGCACCGCCGCAGCGGAACTCTTGTCCGCCAGGAACTTCCTCGCCTGATCCTTCAGCGCCTTTTGATCGTCCGAGAAGTCGAAGTTCATCGCAACGGGCCTCCCTTGTGCGGCCGGGGGCCGCGACTTGCCGATGCAACCATAGCGCTCCCGCCCGGGCGGGGAAGCCTGACGCAACGGCATGGCGCCGCTTGTCACCCGGCGCAACGCCCGTTAGTCGCGTGACATGAGCACGCAGGCGCGCCCGCCATCCAGCGGACTTGACCACAAACCGGTCGGCGAGTTGACCGAAGCAGAGGCCGCGATCGAACTCGCGCGCCTCGCCGAGGTGATCGCCGAGGCCGACAGGCTCTATTATGAGCACAGCCGCCCAAGCCTGAGCGACGCGGCCTATGATGCGCTGAAGGCGCGCAACCAGAAGATCGAAGCCCGCTTCGCGCACCTCAAGCGCATTGACAGCCCGTCGGACCGGATTGGCGCAGCGCCCGCGCGCGGCTTCGCCAAAGTCGGCCATTCCGTCCCCATGCTGTCGCTCGACAACGCTTTCAGCGACACCGACGTGGCCGACTTCCTCGCCCGCGCACGCCGCTTCCTCGGCTGGGACGACGCCCAGCCGATCGCCTGCACCGCTGAACCCAAGATCGACGGACTGTCCCTCAATGCCCGCTATGTGCGGGGCGAACTGGTTCAGGCCGCAACCCGCGGCGACGGGCAAGAAGGCGAGGATGTAACCGCCAATGTGCGCACCATTCGAACCATTCCCCACCGGCTGGCCGGGCGCGGCTGGCCTGATCTGCTCGACGTGCGCGGCGAGGTCTACTTCAGTCACGCCGACTTCGCCGCCATGAACGACGCTCAGCGCGCTTCAGGCCAGGAGCCCTACGCCAATCCGCGCAACGCTGCATCCGGCGCGCTGCGCCAGATTGATCCTGAGGAAACCGCCCGCCGGCCTTTGAAGTTTTTCGCCTACGCATGGGGCGAGGCGTCAACCCCGCTTGCCGATACCCAGATGGAGGCGATCCGCCGATTTGCCGACTGGGGCCTGCCCACCAACCCGGACATGCGTCTGTGCGCGGATGAAAGCGCGATGCTCGCGCACTATCGCGCGCTGGCGGAGCGCCGGGCGGGACTCGGCTACGACATCGATGGCGTCGTCTACAAGGTCAATGACATCGCCCTGCAGAAACGCCTGGGCGTGGTGACGCGCTTTCCGCGCTGGGCGATCGCGCACAAATTTCCCCCAGAGCAGGCGGTCACAGTGCTGCGCGACATCGATATCCAGGTCGGGCGCACCGGCGCGCTCGCGCCGGTCGCAAAACTCGAACCGGTAACGGTCGGCGGCGTCGTTGTGTCGAACGCAACGCTGCACAACGAAGACTATATCCGCGGCGTGGACAACACCGGCGCGCCGATCCGCAACGGCAAGGATATCCGTATCGGCGACCACGTGGTGGTGCAGCGCGCCGGCGACGTCATTCCGCAAATCGTTGACGTGCTCCTGCACAAGCGCAGGCCCGACAGCAAACCGTTCGCTTTTCCCCAGGTCTGCCCCTGCCCATTGCAGACGCCAGCCATCCGCGCCTTCAACGAAGCCGCAGGGCGGGAAGATTCCGTGCGGCGCTGCAGCGGAGCATTCGCCTGCCCCTACCAGCGCGTGGAGCACCTCAAACACTTCGCCTCACGCCGCGCGATGGATATTGAAGGCCTCGGGGCCAAACAGATCGAAGCGCTTTTCGCCGACGGCCTGATCAAAGAACCGGCTGATATCTTCACCCTGGCACGCCGTCAGGCGGCCGGCGAAATCGATCTCTACGCGCGCGAGGGCTATGGCGAGACAAGCATCGCCAATCTGTTCGCCGCCATCGAAGCACGGCGCAAGGTTGACTTCGGGCGGTTCTTGTTTGCGCTCGGCGTGCGCGACATCGGGGAAACGACAGCAGGCCTTCTGGCGCGTCACGCCGGCCACTGGTCCGGCCTGGAGGATCTGGTAGCGGCGGCCCAGAAAGACCGTCCAGGCCCAGCTTATCGCGCCTTCGAAGCCACCATCCATGTCGGCGAAAAGGCTTTGCAGGCCCTGCTTGACTTCTTCGCCAGCGACAGCGCGCAGCCGCCGGCCGCGGATCTGTTCAGCGAAACCGCGCCAGTTCTTGCAAGCCTCGGCCTCAAAGAGTTGAAAAAACCCGCCATCGCGGCCCTCGCCCGGCAGTGGCCGGCCTGGCGGGATTTCGCTACGGCCGCCCGGGCGGCTTCGGACAACAGGCCCGGCCCGGCCTATCGCGGCTTCGCCGCGCTCGATGGCCTGGGCGAAGTCGCGCTCGATGCGCTGCTCGACTTTTTCGCTGAAGACCACAACCGGGCGGTCCTTGACCGATTGCTCGCTGAAGTCACCGTGCGTCCAGCCGCCCGTCCACGCTCCGACAGCGCAATCGCGGGCAAAACCATCGTCTTCACCGGAACTCTTGAAAAAATGACCCGCGACGAAGCCAAAGCGCGGGCCGTCGCACTCGGGGCCAAGGTGGCAGGCTCGGTGTCGGCCAAAACCGATCTGGTGGTCGCCGGCCCCGGCGCCGGAAGCAAACTCGCCGACGCCCAAAAGCACGCCGTGGCTGTGATCAGCGAGGAGGACTGGCTGGCGCTCATCAGCAGCTGAACCGGTTTGCAGCCCGGGCCTCCCGGGACGGCGCTCGCGCCCTATATGCTGTCGCGGGCCCCCTGGCCCGCGAGGAAAGAACGCCATCGTGGAGCCGCCGCACCAGAGCCTGCCCAGCGATCAGACGCCGCGCTTCGGACGCTACGCTGCGCGCTATGAGGCCTATCGCCCGGCCTATCCCGACGCCGTCTTCGATCGTCTGGTCGCAGCCGCCGGGGCGCCGCTTGCCCACGCCGTCGACCTGGGCGCCGGCACCGGCCAGGCAACCAAGGGGCTGCTCACGCGCTTCGCCCATGTCAGCGCTGTCGAACCGGACCCGGACATGGCGGCCCTGCTGCCAAGCCATCCCCGCCTCACCGTGCACACGCGCCCAGCCGAAGCCGCCGAGTTCGCCGCCGGCGGGGTCGACTGCGTCCTGGCGGCGACAGCGTTCCACTGGATGGACGCCGAACTGGTCTGCGCCCGCGTCGCGGGATGGCTGAGACCGGGCGGGGCCTTCATGGCGGTCGCGTTCTCCCGCCCCCAAGCCGCGTTCGGACCCGTCGGCGACGTCCTGGCGCGCTACAATGCGCTCTGGCGCAGCCGCATGCATGACCGGCTCAGCGACTGGCGCGCCTATGGCGATCTGATCACCGAAAGCCAGGCCTTCAGAACAGTGAAGCCATTCGAAATCTATGCGGATTTCACCTGGACGCCGGAGCAGACCGCCGGCTTCCTGCTGTCCACGTCCTATGCGTCGGCCTATGCGCTCGCAACCGGCGACGAAGAGGCGCACCAGAAAGAACTTGTGCATGCGCTCGCCGCTGCGGCGGCGCACGACGGCATGATCGCACTGCGCCTGCCGCTGGAAGGAGCGCTGGCGCAAGTCTGACGCCACGCCCCTGACGCCAAGCCTCTGTAGCCAAGCCTCTGTCGCCACGCCCGGTGCATGGGGCTGCGTTTGCTTCGGTCGTGGGCCGAGCATAGCGCGCCAGACTGATCCCGACCATAGCCGCCCGACCGTCGGCGGCGCCGGCGCGCCTGGACAATGGTCAACCTGTTGGCCGTCAGGCCCGCTCAGTCTGTGGTTCGGAAATCTCTTGGGAGATGTCTTTGGGGCGGTCCGCGTCTCGATGTCCG
>JBILMQ010000298.1:0-4203 GCA_044375455.1 Caulobacterales bacterium
CACCGGCTGCGCGCCGCTCAAGGGTGGGCGCCAATTTGTCGGAACGCATGGGCGTCGATAAATCGGAATAGGTGGGCGCCTTCGTCGGAATCCGCAGTCTGCGCGACGAAGCCGCGTATCTCGTGCGCCTCGACGTGTTCATTCTCGGTGGTCTTTAGAAGGTGCAAGCCAAGCGCTTGGCCACCGCCCCGCTGCGAGCCTTTGAGGATCATGGGACATCCTCCAGCCCAAGCGCCCGAATGAGGGCTTCCCGCATGGCAGCCACATCCCTGGTCGCCTGCATCAGTTCGGCCTCGATATCTGGCGTCAGAGGCAGCGACCCCTGGTTGGCCAGCTTGGCCAGCTGATTGAGGTTATTGGCGAGGCGCGATTGCCCAAGCTGGGCAAGCACCTGCGTCAGCGCCTCTTGGTCCTTGACCGGTCGCGGGGCGCGTCGGCGGACCGGCAAGGCTGCCTCGTTAAAAATGACCGACTTGATGAAGGCCCCGAGGCTCTCGCCATCGGCCAACGTCTCAAGCTTCTGCCGTTCGGCAAACGTCAGCCGGAGCGAGAAGGTCGGGGTGCGGGTCGACGCGGCATGCGTGCCTCCAGCTATTGGTCCGCCCACCGTGCCCGTTTGTTTCTGGTTCCGGGCAGCGGAGGTGGGGGTATGTCCACATCCTGGCCATAAAGATCGGAGCCGTAACGCCGCACCAGCGACGTCGATTGTAGGCTCACCGTCCAATCCTGCAGAACCTCAAAGAGTCTGTTTGATTCCTTCGGACACCGGTGCGCCAGTCACGGGCCAACCCGCTCGCGCACCGTTCAGGCGTGGCCGAGCGTATCGCCGATGGCGCCGTGTGAACTTGAGAGGGCAGAACCGTCGGGAAGCTGTTCACTTTGCGACCGTCCAGGCCCCTTTCACAAAACGCGGCGCTACGCTGCGTAACGCCGCGCTACGTCTCGGCGTTTTGGGACCCCCTTGGGACCCCGGAGATTTTCGGCTCTTTTTCGGACCGGCGAACCGCCTCTAAGTCCTTGAAAACACTGGCGCGCCCGGAAGGATTCGAACCTCCGACCCCCAGATTCGTAGTCTGGTGCTCTATCCAGCTGAGCTACGGGCGCACAAGGAGGCGCGGTGTACCTGCTCGCGTTGGCTGAGGCAAGGCCCTACAGGCGCTCCTGTCGCTTGCGCGTCCATAGTCCGGTCTCTCGAGGATGTCGGTGTCTAAACCAGTGTCGGATGAACCAGGCGATTCATGCGTCGCCCGGGTCGCACGCTCCTGCCAAATCCCGCGCCGGCGCGGCGCGCGGACATTGCCGCGAGCTGGGGCGCATGCTATCTCCCCGCGCGTTTCGAGCGCGACTTCGTGTTGCGTCGCAGCAAACGTTTGAATTACTTTCAATTTCTCTTGGTAGACGCCGCGCGGGATCGAATCATGCGCAGGGTCCCGGGACACAGACTTGAGGGTTGGCTTTGGCGGGGGCAGTCACCGGCGCGGGCAGCGAAGTCGCGGAGCGCTATGCAAACGCGCTTTTTGAACTGGCGACTCAAGCAAAGGCCATGGATGCGGCCGAGGCCGCCCTGAAGGAATTGGCGCGCGCCATCGCCGGCAGCGATGATCTGCGCCATGTGCTGGCCAGTCCTTTGTTCCCAGCCATCGAAAAGGCCAAGGCGTTGACGGCGATCGCGGGCGCGGTGAAGGCCCCTGAGCTTGTCAGGAATTTCCTCGGGGTCGTGGCGGCGAACGGCAGGTCAGCGCAACTCTCCGTCATGGTGAAAACGTTTCTTGCGCTCGCCGCCAAGGCGCGCGGCGCCACGATCGCCAGGGTCGCAACCGCCGCGCCGCTCAGCAAGACCGAACTCCAAGCCCTCGCCGCCGCGCTCAAAAGCGCGCTTGGCGCGACGGCTGAAATTGAAACCGAAGTTCAGCCCGACCTGATCGGCGGGATGATCGTCAAGGTGGGCTCACGTCAGTTCGATTCCTCGATCAAGACAAAGCTCGATACGCTTAAAGCGCAAATGAAGGGGGCCTGAGGCCATGGAACTCCGCGCCGCGGAAATCTCCGAAATCCTGAAAAAGCAGATCCAAGGCTTCGGCGGCAAGGCCCAAGTCTCCGACGTCGGCCAGGTGCTGTCGGTCGGCGACGGCATTGCGCGCGTCTACGGCCTCGACAGCGTCCAGGCGGGCGAGATGGTTGAGTTTCCCGGCGGGGTGAAGGGCATGGCCCTCAACCTGGAGCGGGACAATGTCGGCGTTGTCATCTTCGGCGAAGACCGCGGCATCAAAGAGGGCGACACCGTCAAGCGCCTGGGCGAGATCGTCGATGTGCCCGTTGGCAGAGGACTTCTTGGCCGCGTCGTCAACCCGCTCGGGGAGCCGATCGACGGCAAGGGCCCCCTCAAGGATGTGGCTGAACGTCGCCGCGTCGATGTGAAGGCGCCTGGCATACTGCCGCGCAAGTCAGTGCATGAGCCGATGCAGACGGGCATCAAATCGATCGACACGCTGATCCCGATCGGCCGCGGCCAACGCGAGCTGATCATCGGCGACCGTCAGACCGGCAAAACCACGATCGCGCTCGACACGATCATCAACCAGAAGGACGTCAACAAGCGCGGCTCCGAAAGCGAGAAGCTGTATTGCGTCTATGTCGCGATCGGTCAGAAGCGCTCCACGGTCGCCCAGATCGTGAAGACGCTCGAAGAGGCCGGGGCGCTTGAATATACGATCGTGGTCTGCGCGACCGCGTCGGAACCTGCGCCTCTGCAGTTTCTCGCGCCCTTCGCAGGGTGCGCCATGGGTGAGTGGTTCCGTGATAACGGCATGCATGCGCTCATTATCTATGACGACCTGTCGAAGCAGGCTGTCGCCTATCGCCAGATGTCGCTGCTGCTGCGCCGTCCGCCGGGCCGCGAGGCCTATCCGGGCGACGTGTTCTATCTCCACTCCCGCTTGCTGGAGCGTGCCGCGAAGCTCAATGCCGACCACGGCTCCGGGTCACTGACTGCGCTGCCGGTCATCGAAACCCAGGCCAACGACGTGTCGGCCTACATCCCGACCAACGTGATCTCGATCACGGACGGCCAGATCTTCCTGGAGACCGATCTGTTCTTCCAGGGCGTGCGCCCCGCTGTGAACGTGGGCATCTCGGTGTCGCGCGTCGGCTCGTCGGCCCAGATCAAGGCCATGAAGAAGGTCGCCGGCGCCATCAAGGGCGAGCTTGCGCAGTACCGCGAGATGGCCGCCTTCGCCAAGTTCGGGTCGGACCTCGACGTCTCCACGCAGCGTCTCCTCAACCGTGGCGCGCGTCTGACCGAACTCCTGAAGCAGCCGCAGTTCTCGCCGGTGCCGGTCGAGGAGCAGGTGGTGCTGATTTACGCCGGAACGCGCGGCTATCTCGACAAGCTCGCAACCAGCGATGTGCAGCGCTACGAGCGCGAGCTGCGCAGCTGGCTGACGAGCCAGAAGGCCGGACTGCTCGAGGCGATCCGCACCAAGAAGGATCTCGATGCTGCGGTCGAGGCGGACATCAAGGCCGCGCTTGATGCATTCGCCGCGACGTTTGCCTGAGCGTGAGGATAGGCCTCCATGCCGAGCTTGAAGGAATTCCGCAATCGCATCGCCAGCGTGAAGTCCACGCAGAAGATCACCAAGGCAATGCAGATGGTTGCGGCCGCGAAGCTGAAGCGTGCGCAGGACGCCGCGGACTCGGCGCGCCCCTACGCCAGCCGGATCGCCGGCGTCGTGGCCAATCTGGCGGCTGCAGCCGCCGGGTCACAAGCGGCCCCTCTGCTGCTGCGCGGCACCGGCGAGGACGAGGTCCATCTGATCGTTGTGATGACCGCAGAACGCGGGCTTTGCGGGGGCTTCAACTCCCAGATTGTGCGCCTTGCACGCGAACGCATCGGCGAACTTCAGCGCGCCGGCAAGACGGTGAAAATCCTGTGTGTCGGCAAGAAGGGGCGCGATCAGCTTAAGCGCCAGCATGAAAAGCTGATCGTCGACACCATCGACCTGTCTGCAGCCAAGCGGCTGACCAGCCATGAAGCGCAGCGGATCGCTGACGCCGCGCTCTCGGATTACGGTACGGGCATCGATGTGGTGACCCTGGTGTACAGCGAGTTCAAGTCGGTGATCTCGCAAAAGCCGGTGAGCCAGCAACTCGCCCCCGTGATCGCGCCCGAGGGCGTCGCTACCCCTGATCTGAAGGGCGCGATCT